>JBBQAX010000032.1:0-21962 GCA_038316905.1 Verrucomicrobiota bacterium
CAACGCGCCGCACGAAGATTGCACTTTTTAAGAGAACTCACTTGATTTGCCGCCGCTGGATTTTAGTTTCACGCAATGTCAGAAGCGATGGCGCTTTCTCCGAACTAATCAAAACTTCAAACACGACGGATTATTTTTGAATACAACCAAACACAACCAACTCGCGCACACCGACACTTTTGTTCAACGTCACATTGGACCCAGCACCGACGAAACTGCCGACATGCTTTCGCAACTTGGGTTCGCAGATGTGGATACGTTTATTGACAAAGTTGTTCCGCAGCAGATTCGCCTAACCAAACCGCCGCAGCTTCCCGCGGGTTGGAGCGAACACGCGGTGTTGAAGGAGTTGCGCGCGATTGCCTCCAAGAACCAGATTTTTCGTTCGTTCATCGGGATGGGATATTCCGATTGCATTACGCCCCCAGTGATCCAACGGAACATTTTGGAGAATCCCGGTTGGTACACGCAATACACGCCATATCAGGCGGAAATTTCCCAGGGTCGCCTGGAAGCATTGCTGAATTTCCAGACGATGATCACCGATCTAACCGGCCTGGAAATCGCCAATGCATCCTTGCTCGATGAAGCGACTGCCGCTGCCGAAGCGATGCATCTTTGCCAGAACGTGAAGCCGGAAAGAAATGTGTTTTTCGTTTCTGAACTTTGCCATCCGCAAACCATTAACGTCATTCAAACCCGAGCCAAACCGCTCAACATTGAAGTTGTTGTGGGCGATCATCAAACGTTCCAAGCGAGCGAGAAAGTTTTCGGCGCACTTGTGCAATACCCGGCGACTGATGGCGCAATTTACAATTATGAATCATTTGTCCAACAAGCCCACGGAGTCGGCACTCTCGTCGTGGTTGCGGCCGATTTGCTGGCGCTCACTTTGTTCAAACCACCTGGAGAATTTGGCGCGGATGTTGCCGTCGGCAGCGCGCAACGTTTCGGAGTTCCGCTCGGTTACGGTGGACCACACGCTGGATATTTTGCCACGCGAGATGCTTATAAACGTTCGATGCCGGGACGATTGATCGGTGTTTCCAAAGACTCCAATGGACGCCCTGCTCTGCGCCTCGCCTTGCAAACGCGCGAGCAACATATCCGTCGCGAAAAGGCCACCAGCAACATTTGCACGGCGCAAGCGTTACTCGCGAATATGGCGTCGATGTATGCAGTCTATCATGGCCCGGAAGGTTTGAAGCAAATTGCCCAACGGATTCATCTGATCACGCGCATTCTCGCAGAAGGTTTAAAGAAACTCGGCCACATCGTCGCAACAGAACTTTTCTTCGACACCATCAAAGTTAACCTTGGCGCAAAACGCAGCGAAGACATCGTGAAATTCGCTGAAGCGCACAACATGAATTTTCGGGTGTTTGACGCGCACACGATCGGTCTTTCGCTCGATGAAACGACGATGGAAAAAGATCTCGTCGATATTCTTTTCGTGTTCAACGAAGGAAAAGCCCCAGCGTTCTCACTCGTCGATTTGACGACTGGCAGTCCAGCAGGCGACGAGGAACTCTTCGCTCGCAAAAGCACGTTTCTCAAGAATCCGGTGTTCAATAAATTCCATTCCGAAACGGAGATGTTGCGTTACTTACGGCGTTTGGAAGCGAAAGATTTGTCGCTCACGACGTCGATGATTCCACTCGGTTCCTGCACGATGAAGTTGAATGCGACGGCTGAAATGTTTCCAGTTTCGTGGCCGGAATTTTCGAAGATTCATCCGTTCGCGCCGCTCGCCCAGACGCGTGGTTACCAAATTGTTTTCCGTCAACTGGAACAATGGTTGGGAGAAATTACCGGGTTCGCCGGAGTTTCGTTGCAACCCAACGCCGGTTCGCAGGGCGAATACGCAGGCTTGTTAGTGATTCGCCAATTTCACGAAAACCGAGGCGAATCGCATCGTAATATCTGTCTGATTCCAACTTCGGCGCACGGAACCAATCCGGCGAGCGCGGTCATGGCGGGAATGGAAGTCATCGCGGTCGCATGTGATCGCCACGGCAATATTGACGTCAACGATCTCCGTGCGAAAGCCGAGTTGCACAAAAATAATCTGTCGGCGCTGATGGTGACGTATCCATCCACGCACGGCGTCTTTGAAGAAAGTATTCGCGAAGTTTGCAAAATCATTCACGAACACGGCGGCCAGGTTTACATGGACGGCGCGAACATGAACGCGCAAGTCGGCTTATGTTCTCCCGGCGATATCGGCGCGGATGTTTGTCACTTGAATCTCCACAAAACGTTTTGCATTCCTCACGGCGGCGGCGGACCAGGCGTTGGGCCAATTGGTGTCGCCGAACACCTCGTGGAGTTTTTGCCCGGACATCCGGTCGTGAATCTCGGTGGTGAAAATCCAATTGGAGCAATCGCCGCCGCGCCATGGGGTAGCGCGAGTATTTTGCCGATTTCGTGGGTTTACATTTCGCTGATGGGCGGGCCCGGTTTGGCAGAAGCCACGAAGGTCGCGATTCTCAACGCCAATTATATCGCTCATCGGCTCAATCCTTTTTTTCCGGTGCTCTACAAAGGCGTGAGCGGATTTATTGCGCACGAATGCATTGTCGATTTGCGGCAGTTCAAAACCGTCAGCGTCGAAGATGTGGCGAAGCGGTTGATGGATTATGGATTTCACGCGCCAACGGTTTCGTTTCCTGTTCCCGGCACCATGTTGATTGAACCGACCGAAAGTGAATCGAAAGAGGAACTCGACCGATTTTGCGAAGCGATGATTTCCATCCACGCAGAAATTTTAGAAATCGAATCCGGCAAAGTGGATAAGCAAAACAATGTCATCAAAAACGCGCCGCACACTGCGGAAGCCGTGATCAGCGACAGTTGGAATCGTCCCTACTCTCGTGAACAAGCGGCCTTCCCAACAAAGTGGACGCGTGAAAGCAAATTCTGGCCAAGCGTTGGACGCATCGACAACGTTTACGGCGACCGGAATCTGGTTTGTTCTTGTGATGGAATGGAGGCGTATTCTAACGGACAATCCAGTTAGCCAAATTTAAGATCCAATCACCGGATGCTCGGTTATTGAGTCCATCACCGCGTGAACCGCTTTTACCAAGGCTTTAATTCTGGTTTGCAGGGGGAGGCTTGAGGGCGATTCCAGCGTGTAGGAAAGTCTGGTGTTATTCGTGATCAGATAAAGCGCTTCTGGCCATTGCGGACGATCAAACGGATCTTTGTCGGGATGAATGACACCGTTTTCTGCCGGCCAGCCATCAATGGTTGAGCTGCGATCAATCGCGCAAACTTCTGCGACTCGGCTGATGATTTTTTTCGCGAAAGATGGCTGGTCATCCGGGTTGAGTTCGTAGATGTAGAAACCTTTTGATTCCCAATCTTCGTGCAGACAAAGCGAAACATCGAAGCGTGGTTTTCGCTTCAGCCATTCAATGTGATTGCGGACTTCCTCAGATTGAGTATCGCGATAATCACGATTGAGATCGATCCCTTGCTCATTTTCACGGCGATTCAATGGAAAGCCGCTCAGGTTCAAACAAGGGCACAGAAATATATCCACGCCCGTCGGCCAGACATTATCCTTCAACAATTGCAGAATCGCGACGGGTCCGGCTGGTTCATCGCCGTGAATTCCGGTGGAAAGATAGACGCGATGCAGGGAAGGTTTGCTGATCCTGTGATACGCCAGAAGTTCCACCCCTCGGGTCGCGCTTTCATTCACCAGATTGATTGAATCACGACGCCAGCCGTTGCGTTCGGCTAACTCCACAATTTTTTCCAAGACAGTTTGAATTTCAATCGGCTCGCCTTGGTAACCACGAATGAATCTTGTTGTATCATCCATAAAACCAATGTCGCTGGTCAGGGCAAAATCTCAAGAACGCAGGTCGGACGTGGCCAAAATTACCCGGCAACGGCAGGTTCTGTTTGACACTGCTCGTCGCCTTCGCAACCACAGCCATTTTCCATCTGATCGCTAAAGTCATGCTTGTCCCAATTCGGATCGAGGCCGAGGTCTTTGATCATCTGCAAATCCTTTTCCACAGTTTGGTTCAAGGTGGTCAGATAGTTTCCAACCATCAATGCGCTGGCGCCCGCTGTAAAAATCATACTTTGCATATCGCGCAAATTGATCGTGCGTCCGCCAGCAATCATGATTTCCTGCCGTGGCAAAATGAAACGAAAACACGCAATCGTTTTCAGAATCTCCAACGGCGCGAGCGGCTCCAGTTTTTCAAATGGCGTGCCTTTGATCGGATTCAAAATGTTGATTGGAACCACGTTTGCGCCGATCTCCTTGAGCGAAAAAGCAAGATCGCAACGGTCTTCACGCGTCTCACCCATGCCGATGATTCCGCCGGAACAAATTTTCAATCCAGCTTTCTTCAAATAGCCGATTGTCTCGATACGATCTTCGTAGGTGTGCGTGGTGCAGGTCTGCGGAAAAAACCGTTTCGAGCTTTCGAGATTATGTCCGTAACATTCCAAGCCCGCTTCCTTCAACCGATTGGCCACCGCCTGACTTTTGATGATTCCGAGCGATGCGTCAGCGCGCGTCTTTCCACCTTGGGAAAGTTCCCGGATTCGATCGCAAACTTCATCGAGCATCGGGCCTTCTTTCAAACCCTTCCACGCCGCAACCAGACCGACCGCCGTCACGCCATTCTTGTTTGCTTCGTCGGCCGCTTCGGCAACAGGCTCAGGATCAACGAATCCGTACTTGGGCGAACCGGTTTGATGAAACGAAGATTGGGCGCAAAAACTGCAGTTCTCGGAGCATGCGCCCGCCTTGGCGTTGACGATCGAGCAAAGATGAATCTTGTTTCCTTTGAACTGTTCACGAATGCGGTTGGCCCACGCAATCAAGTCAAAAATGTCCGCGGTATTTTCAATTTCAAAAAGCGACTGCGCTTCGGTTCTGGAAATTTGACCTCCGCTCAAAACTCGTTGGCCGAGTTCAGAAATCTTGTTGTGAATATCCACGTCAACAGGTTTAGCGCTCATCGTTGACAGGGTAATTACGAGGAATGTTTTCGCAAGCTTTCGGTGTGGAGATGAGAAAGAAAAAAGTGGCGGAGAGAGAGGGATTCGAACCCTCGGAAGGATTACTCCTTCACAGGTTTAGCAAACCTGCGCTTTCGGCCACTCAGCCATCTCTCCACTTTGAATTCTTTAGAAACCCGGTCTTGTAACTTGATCTGCTGCTCAAGTCGGCCCTTACTTTATTCACGCGAAAGTTCATGGCAAGCTGTTTCGAGCCGGTCACGAAAAAGATGGCAATATGGACTGTTGAGGAAATCTGAATGATCAAATGTAGAACGCAGGGCGGCCAAAAAGTGGCAACGTTCTGCAAGGAAAGTCTAAAGAGCAGCAAACCATATCTGGACAAATTTGGTCGGTTTTGCATGGTATTCCTTGTCGAATGGAAGTCGGAAAAGCCACTGATCAAAGCATCTGTCCCATATATGAAAAACATTTTCTGGATTGTTTTTTTGTTTGGCATCCCAAACGCCAACGCGGCAACAGATTCTTTGATGAAGGATCTGAACACGCCGCGAACGTTCCCGAAAATCGAGACGAAAGCAGGATGGCAAGAACGCGCGAAAGAAATTCGTGGACAGATTTTGGTTAGCTGTGGCCTTTGGCCACTGCCGGAAAAAACTCCGCTCGACGCCAAGGTCTTTGGAAAAATAGTTCGCGACGGCTACAGCATCGAAAAAGTATTTTTCCAAAGCTATCCAGGTTTTTATGTGGGCGGAAATCTATATCGCCCGCTCGGCCCCGGTAAATTTCCCGCTATTCTAAATCCACACGGCCATTGGGAAAATGGACGCATGGCCGACGTGAAAGATGGAAGTATCGCGGCTCGCTGCATCAATTTCGCGAGGCAAGGAATGATCGCGTTTTCCTACGACATGGTGGGCTACAACGACACGTTTTTCGCAAATTCCGCGATTACTGGATCTGAAAAAATAAGTTTCTCAAAACAACATCGTCGCTTCGCCACCAACCAAAATAATCTGCTTTGGAACATCAATCTCATGGGCCTGCAAACCTGGAACAGCATTCGCGCCCTCGATTTCCTGGAATCACTTCCCGACGTTGACCCGACGCGCCTTGCTTGTACTGGGGAATCAGGTGGTGGAACGCAAACATTTATTCTGGGCGCAATTGATGACCGCTTGGCTGCACAAGCTCCGGTCGTCATGGTTTCCCATTCCATGCAAGGCGGTTGCGTTTGTGAGAATGCGCCGGGCCTTCGGGTTGAGTATTCCAACATGGAAATCGCCGCCGTTGCGGCACCTCGTCCTCAAATTCTGATTGGTGCCACTGGTGATTGGACAAAAACCACGATGAGCATTGAAGGTCCGGCGGTTGAAAGTGTGTATCAGCTGTTTAGCGCGGAGACGAAATGCGATTACAAGGTCTTCGATTTTCCACACAACTATAATCAGACGAGTCGTGAAGCGGTTTACGAATTTTTCGGTCGAGTTTTGCAACCGATCTCGCCTGCCGATTCGGAAGCAGCTTATCAAAAGGAACCCGATGAGAACTTGCTTGTGTTCCCCGGGAGGAAACTTCCGAAGAATGCAGTGAGTGAGCCTGACCTGATTAAATCAATTGTTGCAGAGAACGCTGCTCGATTGGAGTTGCTAAAACCGAATGACAACAAATCCCTGGCCAGGTTCAAAGAGATACTAACACCGGTCTGGAAGCACACCATGCAACTTGGCGAAACGGGGGAGCAGATCTTCGAAGTTACATTTCACGCTCAAGGATCGCCCCGTGGAATTGTCGTGCTGGCGGATTCCTTTGGAGATTCCGCTTTTATTGACGAGAGCAAGAAGCCGCGCGGTTTGGCTAAACTTTTGGTGGAACAAGAATTTGACGTATTGGTTTTGAATTTTCCACGCCTGACAGAATCCGCCCAGAACCAGGTCGATCTTTTTTTCACGACTTACAATCGCACCTTCGCGCAGGAGCGAGTGCGCGAGTTGGTGAACGCGTGTGCCTGGGCTAAAACAACACGCAAAAAAGTGATCCTGTGCGGGAAGGGTCGCGCCGGTTTATGGGGACTGCTTGCATCGCCAGCAGCCGATGCTCTTGTTGCTGATTGTGACGCACAGATGATTTCCTCCGACGAAATGTTGTTGAAGGCGGATCTGTTCATTCCAGGCTTGCGGAAAATAGGCTCGTTTGAAGGTGCCGCAATTCTCTCAGCACCACATCCAGTTCTACTACACAATACGGGCGATATTCGGAAAAGCTCGTTGCCAGCTACTTATCAAAATCTTGATTCTTCGAAAAAGATTCGCTTAGCGTTTGATCGTCTCAGTGATCAGGAAATTGCAGACTGGATTGCTCGGATAAAGTGACTGAGTTGCCTGGTCGTCGCACGTTGTGTGGCCCTGCCCTGCTGGTCAATTTACTTTACGTAAAGTGCTTCCTGTAAATCCCGGACCAGGACACTTGCATACGGATAACGTTTATCCGGATCACGCTCCAGGCACTTCAAAATGATTTTCTCCAGCGCAACAGGAATGTCGTTGAACTCACGCGGTGGAATGGCTGAGCCGCTCAATTGTTTCGTCAGAATCTCCGAAGCCGATTCGCCAGAAAACGGTTTTCTGGAAGTTAACAACTCATAAGCCGTCACACCGTATGCAAAAATATCTACACGATGATCGATCGCTTGATGTTGGAGTTGTTCCAACGGCATGTAAGCAGGCGTTCCCGGATTCTTGGAAAACTTTTTTGGTTTGTCCGGTTTAATCTGGGCCAAATCGAAATCCACCAGCCGGATTTGTCCGTTGCGTGTGACAATTACGTTCTCGGGTTTAAAATCCAAATGCATGAAACCGCTGTCATGAACATGTTCAATGGCCAGTGCCATATCGATCAGGATTTCGGCGACGTTCTCAGCCAGAACCGAATCTCCGCGTGACATGACGAGCTTAAGATTCGAGCTCTCGACATATTCCATCAGCAAGTAAGGCAAATTCTCGATTTTGCCATGTTCAATGTAGCCAATGACAAACTCATGATTATGAATTTGAGATAATATTTCACATCCCCGCACGAACCGTTTTCGCGCTAGAATGTTGAGTTTTAGCTGCCGCTGAAGATGGCGAAGCGCGAAGGTTTTCCCCTGCTGATTGGTGGCAATCCAGATTTCGGCCATGCCGCCGCTATTGATCGGCTCCTGCAGGTAAAATTGTCCAAATTGTTTCGAGGCCGAACTTTGATTGGGGGTGGCGTCGAGTGCGTTAAAATCCATAAAAATTCTTCTCCAATCGTAGTGCCGCCGATGGGTTTTGCAAAGATTATGAGCTTGCGTGCATCGTCCCGAATTTTAATGTCTCACGCGTGCGGCCGACTCGCTTGTTCACTGCCTATTTTGCCTTCGTGTTCCTCGGCGAACTTTCAATTGCGGCGTGGATTTACAGTTCCGTTCAGGCACTGGCAACCAATAACTCGAACTTTCAAGAAATTGGACCACAACGGTTTCAACCCTACCAATGAGCCAGCGTAAATCTTTGATTCTGCAAAATTGGTGGAATGCCGGGTTGAGCTTTTTCTACCCGGAAGTCTGCCAGATTTGCGCAACGCACCGAGGAATTCCCGGCGAAGGATACATCTGTTCAGATTGCTGGACCGATGTTCGATTCATCCAACCGCCATTTTGCAAACGTTGCGGGTTGCCTTACGCAGGGGAAATTACGGCCGAATTCGAGTGCAGCAATTGTCGGGAGATGGACCTGCATTTTTCCTCAGCACGCTCCGCAGTTGTCGCGAACGGATTAGTTCTCGATGTCATTCATCGTTATAAATATTTGCGTGCGCTTTGGTTTGAACCGTTTTTAGCTGATCTTCTGCTGCGCCAGGCAAAGCCGGTTTTGAGCGAGCAAAAGTGGGACTGGATTGTGCCGGTTCCATTGCACCCTTTAAAACAACGGGAACGAGAATTCAATCAGGCTGCGCGATTAGCCGCACAACTCTCGTGTGCAATTAATATTCCGGTGAAAAGCAAGTTGTTGGAACGTGTGGAATTTACCCGAACCCAAACGCAGCTCACACGTCCTCAACGCATGGCAAATGTTCGAAGCGCATTTCGCCTGCGGAACAATCTGAGGCTGAATGGCGAACGAATTGTGCTGCTGGATGACGTTTTGACCACTGGAGCAACGACCAGCGCTTGCGCCAAGGTTTTGCGGAAAGCCGGTGCAGGAGAAATTTGCGTTTGGACAGTTGCACGCGGACTGTAATCAAACTAAAACTGTGCAAAAGAAAAGTAGTTCAACTAAAAAATTAACCGCTATTCTCACCCCGGAAATGGCTACAACCACATATACGAAAAAGACGCTCGGGTTGGAAACGTCCGAGCCTGCCGTCACGCCACCACCGTCGGGCGCAGAAACCACCTTCGTCAAGAAACCAAAGCTCGGAGCATCAAAATCGAAGAAGCGCGAAATTCCTGAAGGCCTTTGGACAAAATGCCCGAAGTGCAACAGCATGGTTTACGACAAGGAACTGGACGAAAATTTGAAAGTTTGCCCGAAGTGTTCGCATCACTTTGCCATCGGTTCGCGCGAACGGATCAATTCCTTGGTTGAAACCTGTTCCTTCGAAGAAATGGATGCGAACATGACCAGCGTCGATGTTCTCAATTTCACAGGTGCGGCTTCTTACACGAGTAAACTCGATGGCTACCAAAAATCGACGGGGCTTAAAGACGCCGTGGTGACTGGCATCGGCAAAATCGGCAAACATCGAGTTGCCCTGGGCGTCATGGATTTCAGCTTTTTGGGTGGTTCAATGGGATCCGTGGTGGGCGAGAAACTGACGCGGTTAATCGAGGCCGGCACGGATAAAGGTTTGCCCGTCATCATCATTTCTACGAGCGGCGGCGCGCGAATGTATGAGGGAATGTTCAGTTTGATGCAGATGGCCAAAACGTGCGGTGCCCTTGCGTATCACGCAAAAAACAAGCTTCCTTACATCAGCGTGTTAACGAATCCCACTTACGCCGGGGTCATGGCGAGCTACGCCAGTGTCGGCGATTTGATCATTGCTGAACCCGGCGCATTAATTGGTTTTGCGGGGCCACGAGTCATCAAGGATACAACCCAGGCGGAATTACCACCGGGATTTCAGACCGCAGAATTTCTCCTGGACCACGGATTGATCGACGCGATCGTGCCTCGTTTGGAGATGAAGGAGCAGCTTGCCAGCTACATTGACTATTTGATGGAAGCGCGGGAGAAGTTCGCGACACCCGGCTAATTCAGGTCGCGGATCGCCAATCTAAAATTTTCAATTGCACGGAACTTTTTCCATTGAAGTCGTTGATCTGTGGTGTGAATGCGAGGTCAAACATGATCTTCGGCAAGGGCAAATCGCCGCAGTTCCACCAGACGGCTTCAAACATTTTTCCGCCATTGCCAACCCAAAATTTCGCGTGCTGATTCTGTTTTCCCATGCGCTGAGGCGTGCGTTGATGAGTGAGGCCGCGAGCGCACAGATTGACTGCGGGATTCTTCTGTCCGAGCGGTTTTAATTTGTCCAACTCCTGAAGACGCTCAATGGAGAGTTCGGACAAATCAACTTCTGCATCCAGGCGCAAAACGGGTTGCAGTTGTTCGCGCTTCAATGTGCGGCGGGCGAGATCATTTAAGCGTTCACGAAACGCGTCGAGATTTTTAGGATCGATGGTCAATCCAGCCGCCATGGCATGACCGCCATGTTTTGCCAGCAGGTCATCGCACTCTCGCAATGCGGCGGCGAGATCAAATCCATCGATACTTCTGCCTGAACCGCGCCAGGAATTCCCGTCGCCGCCGACGATGATTGTGGGTCGATAAAATTCGTGCAGCACTCGAGATGCAACGATTCCCACCACGCCGATGTGCCAAAGTAATTGTCCCTCCACGACGACGTAATCGGTTTCAGGATTGAAGCGGGCCCGGACTGCGCCAACGGCTTCTGCGGAAATGTTTCGCTCGATTTCCTGACGTTCGCGGTTTCGCGAGTCGAGCGATTGCGCGATGGGTTCGGCTTCTGACAACGTTCGCGCGAGCAAAAGTTGCAATGCTTCCTCAGCGTTCTCGAGTCTGCCGGCGGCGTTGAGGCGGGGCGCAAGTTGGAACCCAACTTCGTAGCACCCGATTTCATTGCCAATCTGGGCCGCGTTTCTCAAAGCAATAATTCCGGGGCGCTTGGTCTGGTTGAGATATTCCAAACCAATTTTAGTTAGGATGCGATTCTCGCCGGTGAGCGGGACGAGATCAGCAATCGTTCCTAGCGCGACCAGGTCCAACAAAGGTCGCAGGTCAAATTCATGCGCCTCGGTCCAGCCAAGTTCGCGGCCCTGTTTTACGAGCGCATGAGCCAGCTTGAAGGCGAGGCCAGCGGAACAAAGTTCTTGAAAGGATTGATTCGAGTTAGGACCGGACGAGAGTTGCGGGTTTACGACGGCGACAGCGGGCGGAAGCGGTTGAGAAACCTGATGGTGATCCAGGACAATGACGTCGATACCGCGTTCCTTCAGCCATGCGATAGACGCAACGGCAGTCGAGCCGCAATCCACTGCGAGCAGAAGTTTGACCGGAAACTTTTTGCAGCAATTCTCCACGCCATCCTGGCTAAGGCCATAACCCTCGTCCAGCCGATGCGGCAAATAGAAATCAACTTTCCAACCCAGCGCTGTCATAACCTCGATCAGCAATGCGGTTGAAGTAACGCCGTCCACATCGTAATCACCAAAAATGACGATTGACTCATTCCGCTCGCGAGCTTGGATTAATCTCTCCGTAGCCGCCGCCATGTTCGGCAACAGGAACGGGTCCGCCAACATCTTTAATCGTGGATCAAGAAAGCAGTGGATGATTTCGGGTTCGCTTAACTGCCGATTGAGGAGGCATTGCGCGAGTAGATGAGAGATTTTTAAGGTTTCGGCAAGGTGCGATGCCAGCACTGGCTGAGGCGGCGCAATGGACCAGCGAAATTTCATTGCAGCCTAATCCTGCGGTTTGCCTTCGGCCTGACGGCCGATGATCATCGAATACACAATGGAAATGGTGATGATTCCGGCCACGACGGCCAAAGAAATGCCCGTTGAAATATGGTACCATTTCATCACTAACATTTTTACTCCGATGAAAATCAGGACGATGGAAAGCCCAACTTTCAGGTAGCGAAAATATCCAATCGCGTTCGCGAGAACGAAATAAAGAGAACGCAAACCAAGGATGGCAAATACGTTTGAAGTGAAAACGACGAAAGGTTTCTGGGTCACTGAAAAAATTGCCGGAATGGAATCAACGGCGAAGATCAGGTCCGTCGTTTCGACCATGAGCAACACGAGCGCGAGTGGTGTCAACGCTGCCCTCCCGTTCAGCCGCGTCAGGAATTTTTGACCGTCGAAATCTGGAGTAACGGGGAAGAGTTTTCGAGCCACGCGAAGAACAGGATTTTTTTCTGGATGCACTCCGTCATCACCCGCAAACACCATTTTAATTCCGGTGAGGATTAGAAACCCGCCAAACACATAAAGCATCCAATCGAATTTTTGGACCAGGACAGCTCCGACGCCGATCATGACGCCTCGCATGACGAGCGCGCCAAGAATTCCCCAGAACAAGACGCGATGTTGGTAGAGGAGCGGGACGCGAAAGTAGGAAAATATCATCGCTATGACGAACACGTTGTCCATCGAGAGCGAGAGTTCAATTATATAGCCGGTGATGAATTCGAGGGATTCCTCTTTGCTGCGCCACTGCGACAAGCTGCCCGCAAAAATCATGGCAACGGAGAACCAGATGAAGGTCCAGAGGAGTGCTTCCTTGAACTCAATGACGTGCGCCTTGCGATGAAAAACACCAAGGTCCAGCGCTAGAAAGACAACGATGACAGCAATGAAACCGCCCCAGTGCCACGGAGTGATTTCAGTGAGGGCAAGCATTGCCAGTGAAAATTAAGCGCGCGCGTTCGCCGGAGTGTTTTCGACTGTCACCTGCGAGGCGATTTTCGGGCGTTCACCTTTGTGCCACCAGAGGACAATCGCGCTCGCGATGTAAATCGTGGAGTAACATCCGGTGAGAATGCCGACCAGGAACGTGAAGGCAAAATCGTTGATGACCCCGCCACCGAATAGATAAAGCACCAGAGTGGCGATAAAAATAGTTCCGGAAGTAATAATCGTTCGACCCAACGTGATGTTGAGCGCGTGATTCATCACGTCTTTCAGGCTCCCACGCACGCCGAGTTTTAAATCCTCGCGAATACGGTCGAAGATCACGATGGTGTCGTTAATCGAAAATCCAATGATGGTAAGAATTGCAGCGACCATTGTTGCGCTCAATTCCCGATCGGTTAAGAAGAACCACCCCATCGTCATCAACACGTCATGAATAATGGCGATGACGGCAGCGACAGCGAAGGAAAACTCGTAGCGGAAGGCGACGTAGATCAAGATGCCAAAGAGGGCCAGAATTATCGCGTAAACAGCTGAGGTCAGGATTTCCTGTCCAACGGTCGGGCCAACCCGGTCTAGTGCAATCCGTTCAAATTTTGCGTTTGCGAAATTGGATTCGAGAGCGTCCTGAACTTTTGCGCCAGTTTCAAATGCCGTAGCCACGCGCAGAGACTCGTTCCCATTGGCGAGATCCTTTTGATATTGGATAGTTGCGTCCCCGATTCCCAACTTGCCGACCACATCGCGCAATTGATCTGCCGGGACTTTTGCTTTCTCATCGAATTGCAGGGTCAACACGTCGCCACCTTTGAAATCGACGCCCATGACTTTGTCGCCACGGTGAATTCCATAACCGATGCCGATGATGATTAGCAGCCACGAGATCGCGAACGCGGGCTTTGCCCATCGAAGAAAATCAATCTTCTTGTCGGTTGGAACCAGCCTCATCATCGGAAGTTTCTTGAGGATATTTTTAGCCAACAAAAAGTCGAAACACAAACGGGTGACAACCAACGCCGTAAACATACTGACGGCTACACCGATGGTGAGAGTGACACCGAAGCCCTGGATGGGTCCTGTGCCCATGTAAATCAGAATAACGGAAGATATCAGCGTAGTGACATTCGAATCAAAAATGGTGCTAAACGCCTTGTCGTAGCCTGCAGCAACTGCGCCACGAAGCGATTTTCCAGCAGCAAGTTCTTCTCGCATACGTTCAAAAATCAGCACGTTAGCGTCGATTGCCATACCGATGGTCAATACGATACCCGCAATACCGGGCAACGTGAGCGTTGCTCCGATGGAACACATGACACCGAGGAGAATAATAATATTGAGAACGAGGGCGGCGTTGGCAATCAGCCCTGCCCACAGATAATAAATGAGCATGAACACCGCGACAGCCGCAGTAGCGATAACAACCGCGTTGATTCCGCTGCGAATTGAGTCTTTTCCGAGTGACGGATCGACCCCGCGTTCTTGAAGAACCTTGACCGGTGCTTCCAAAGGATTTTCGAGCACGTCAGCGAGTTCAAGAGCCTCCTTCAAGTTGAATTGTCCCGTGATCTGTCCCCTGCCTCCCAAAATAGCTCCGTTGATTACAGGCGCTGAGTAAAGCTCGCCGTCAAGCACGATGGCCAACTGGCGGCCAATATTCTCAGTAGTGACAACGCCAAACAATTCTGCTCCTTTGGAATCGAGTTCAAAATCGATTCCGGGTGCATTGGACATTGGGTCCCGCACGACCATCGCCCGTTTGATATTCTTCCCAGTCAAGCCTCGCGCGGTTTTTTTACTCACCAAATAAGGAATCAAACCTTCCTGACCATCTTTTCCGCGGCTTTTCATCTGAAGAATCTCGTAGCCGGGTTCTGTGATTCCTTGCGATAGCAACTCGTTGCTTTTTTCGTGAACCAAACGGAACTCGAGAAACGCCGCAGTCTCAATTTTGCGTTTGTATTCTTCTTTGAGTTCTTCGGATAAACCGGGAAGTTGAATCAAAATCCGGTCATTGCCCGAAGGTTGAATCAAAGGCTCGGCCACGCCAAATTTGTCCACGCGTTTGCGGAGAACTTCGACTGCTTGCGAAAGGACACGTTCGCGATCTTCGGAGTTCTCTAGCTTGTTGGTGTCCATCCCGACTAGGAACGAGGTGCCGCCTTGCAAATCCAATCCCAGCTTGATTTTCCCCGCTGCGCTTTTCTGAATACGATTCAGGATCGCGGCTGTCGGATCTTTCTCGGCTTTTGTGTCGATGAACGAGAAGTACGGACGAATGTCGTTCGTACCTATGGCTGTCTTCAGACTGGTGTAAGTGTTGGCGCTATCATCCTTCTGCAAAGCTTCTGCCCGCTTGACGATTGCATTAAAGCTCGCGTCTGATTTCGTCGCCTCGTCTTTGAATTCTGCGATCAGATCGCGGCTCGTTGGGGGATTCAGTTCCCAAAGTGACCAGGCGACGAGGAATACAACCAACGCCCATTTCCAGGAAGAATTACGTTTCATGAATGATTAAGATTCGGAGGGTTCTGTGGTCACATCTGAGATCGCGGATTTTAAAATTTCGAGCTTGGTGTCGGCTGAACGGATGGAAACGCTTTTTTCCTTCACGCTGATGATTGTGCCGATGATCCCGCTGGTGGTTAGAACTTTATCACCCGCCTTGATTTGTTTGAGCAGTTCCTGATGTGCTTTGGCTTTCTTCTGTTGCGGACGAATCAAGATGAAGTAAAAAACCACGATCATCAGGATGAATGGAAGCATCTGCATGTAAAATGGAGCTGCCGCTTGACCGGGCTGAGCGGGAGGCGTTCCCATCGCGAAAATCGTCATTAATAATATCTCATTCATATCTAATTTATTGAGCCGATCAATCTATGGATGGAAGTCAATTTGGCAAGTACAAGCTTGGTAAAGATAACGTCTCTTACCGGTTATCCGCGATCATCCACCACCAACGAATGTTTCACGCGGGCGGACAGGATTTTCCGCGAAGGAATATAGTTGGCAATGAATTCGCGACGGAATTCCCCGAAGGTTCCTTCCGCAATATGTTTTCGAATATCAGACATCACATCCAAATACATGTGGGAGTTATGAACGCTCACCATTCGGAGGCCTAGAATTTCATTCACGTTCAATAAATGCCGGATATAAGCGCGGGTAAAATGTTTGCACGCGAAACAGTCGCAACCCTCTTCGATGGGCCGGAAATCTGCTTTCACCGCGCCACCTTTGACGTTGTAAGTTCCCTTGCGAGTGAACGCTGTCCCGTTCCGAGCAACGCGTGTCGGCAAAACGCAATCAAACATATCGACGCCACGCGCAACCAATTCAACCAGTTGCGCCGGGGTTCCTAATCCCATGGCATAACGCGCTTTGTTGGCTGGAAGAAACGGCTCGGTCATTTCAACGGCCTGCATCATTTCGTGCTCAGGCTCGCCCACACTCACGCCGCCGATCGCATACCCATCAAAGTCCAGCGCGGTGATGTGTTTTGCACAGGTCTCGCGCAAACCCGGATTGTTCGCGCCTTGCACAATTCCGAAAACCATTTGACCGTCAGCGCGTGGCTGTTCGCGACATTCTTTGGCCCACCGGACCGTGCGTTCGACGGCGCCGTGAAGCTCTTTGGAAGTGCAACCGTGTGGCGGACACTCGTCAAAGCACATTGCGATGTCCGAGCCGAGGATGCGTTGAATTTCCATGGCCTCTTTGGGCCCGAGGAAAAGTGGCGAGCCGTCGAGATGCGACCGAAATTCCACTCCGTGCGGTTTTATTTTTCGGATCTTCGCGAGACTGAAAACCTGAAACCCGCCACTGTCAGTCAAAATGGGGAGCTTCCAATTGATGAACTTATGAAGTCCCCCGGCGGCCTTGATGATCTCCAGGCCCGGCCGGATGTTGAGGTGGTAGGTGTTGCCGAGAATGATTTTCGTCTCCATTTCCAGCAACTCCCGCGGATCAAGCGCCTTCACACTACCCTGCGTTCCAACCGGCATAAACACCGGTGTCTCAATCACGCCGTGGGCAGTGGTCAATCGCCCGCGTCGCGCCTTCGAACTGGAATCTGTCTTCAATAATTCAAACATCGGCGCGCAATAAGCCATGAAACGGGACGCTCGGACAAGAACTTCTGAATGAGATCACCTTCGCGTGACAAACAATTTCAACAAATGAAAGTTCATCGACATTCTTTCATGGCGCAGCTTCTGCTTAATCCGAGGTGCCTCAAAGTGAGTAAGAAGTTTTGAAAAACAAATGGGCGAAATGGCTTTCGTTCAGCACTCGACCTGTTTTTCGACAAACGACTCCCACTTTTGGGCAGAGCCGGGCGAACCATCGCCTCCTCTTTTGAATAGAAGAAATTTTAACGATGAATTCAGCAGGAAAACCGCTTCGTATTTTGTTCGTGGAGAATTGTCCACGGGACATCGACGTTACGCTGCACGAGCTGCGGTGCGGCGGATTCCAACCAACTTTTGAGCAAGTTGAATCCGAGGACGCGATGCGCGCCGCTCTCGAAAAGGAGTGGGACATCGTGCTGTGTGACCATTCATTACCGCGATTCAACTCCACCAAGGCACTTGCGATTTTCCGGCAATCCGGTTTGCAAATTCCGTTTGTCATTATTTCAGGAACCATCGACGAGAAATGTGTCGCTGATGCGATGAGAGCTGGAGCGGATGATTACCTGAGCAAGAACTGCCTGGTGCGTCTGGTTCCAATCGTTGAACGTGAACTGCGCCAGATGGAATTGCGCCGTGAACATCAAAAGGCAGAAGAGGCGATTCGGGAGAGCAATGCTCAAACCATCCGTTTTCAGGAAACGCTGTTGCACCTTTCTTCCACGGCCAGGCCAGATTTTACCACGGCGTTGAAAGAGATTTTACAGGCAGATGCCAAGGTGCTGGATGTTCAACGGGTCAGCTTTTGGTCGTGGCAGGAATCCAGCATTGTTTGTGAATTGCTGTATTTGCAGCCCGCCGATTCATTCGAACACAACGCAACCTTACGCAGAGTCGATTACCCTCTCTACTTCCAAAGCATCGAAACGAATCCGCTCATCGTTGCCCACAATGCTCATACGGATCCGAGAACTTCTGAGTTTGCAGACAACTACCTCCAGCCGCTTGGGATTGTCTCCATGCTGGACGTTCCAGTTTGGCTGGATGGTAAACTGGCAGGAATCGTTTGCCACGAACACGTTGGATCTGAGCGCCATTGGACCCAAGCTGAGCAAAAATTCGGCATTTCGATCGGACATATGGTGGCGCTTGCTTTGGGTGAACAGAATCGAAAAAAGACGGATGACGCGCTCAAACTTTCCCAGCGCAACTACGAGTCGCTCGTAAATACAGTGGAAGGCATCGTCTGGGAAGCAGACGCACAAACCCTGGCAATTTCGTTTGTCAGTCAGGAAGCGGAACGTTTGCTGGGATATCCATTACAACAATGGTTGGACGAGCCGACTTTTTGGAAAAACCACATCCATCCAGATGACCGGGATTGGGCAGTGGAATTTTGCGTCTCTTCGACCGCGCAAGGAAAAGACCATGATCTGGAGTATCGAATGCTCGCCGCGGATGGGCGTGTGGTGTGGGTACGCGATCTGGTGAGAATCGTCTTTGAGAACGGAGCGCCTAAAAAGCTGCGCGGGATCATGGTCGAAATCACTCAGGTTAAACAGGTAGAGTCCGCGTTGCGCGAGAGCGAGTCACAACTTCGATCCATCGTCGAAACCACGCCGGAATGCGTGAAAGTCATCGACCGAAATGGCACTCTCCTAAAAATCAACAAAGCCGGACTGGAGATGGCGGAATGCGACCAGGTCGATTCAATTTTGGGTTTGTCCGTATACGACCTGGTGGCGCCAGAATATCGTGAGGCATATCAACAACTCAACGAAAGTGCCTGCAACGGAAAACGCGGTTCGCTGCAATTTGAATTGTTAGGCCTGCGCGGAACAAGGCGTTGGATGGAGACGACTGCCGTTCCCATTCAAAGCTCTGCAAAAGGCGAGTTGTGCCAATTGGGGATCACCCGTGATATCACGGAAGACAAACAAACTGAGCGCCGCCGCCTGGTTTTCGCTTCCCTGATGCAAAGACTCAATCTGGCAACCACACCCAAAGCGGCAGCGCGAATCATCTTTGATTCCGCTAATGAACTTCTCGGCTGGGATGCGTGCAGTTTCGATTTGTATTCCGCCGATCCACCAAGATTGAAGCCAATCCTGAACATCGACACGGTGGATGGGAAACGCGCGGAAGTTTCCGGACCTTATGGAAATCATCCACCGAACACGTTCAAGATGGCGGTGCTGGAAGAAGGCGGGAAACTAATTCTCCGTAATGAACCGTCGGACAACTCAGAGAAACTGACGCCTTTTGGCACGTCGCGCCCTTCCGCCTCGCTCATTTTTGTGCCCGTCCGGAACGGTTCCTCTTTAACCGGTATTCTTTCCATCCAAAGTTACAAAACGAATGCTTATCGGGCGGACGATGTTCAAGTGTTGCAATCGATGGCGGATCATTGCGGCGGCGCGTTGGAACGAATTGCCGCCCAAGAGGCTCAAACGCAGCTCATGGTCGCACTCGAAACTCAGCACAAACGTTTGGACGATTTGCTCGCCAACGTGCCCGGAGTTGTTTGGGAAATGTGGATAGGCGTCAACGGCCAGAAAGTAAATTTCACCAACAAGTTCATCGAAACGTTGTTGGGCTACTCCGTCGAAGATTGGTTGAACATTCCAAACTTCTGGATCTCGATTGTGCATCCTGACGATCGGGACCGCGTGCTGCAAAAAGGGTCGGAAATCTTCATGAGAGGAGGCCAGGGCACCGATAAATTCAGATGGATTGCTAAAGATGGACGCGTGGTTTGCGTCGAGTCCCAATTCAAGACCATCTGCGACGAATCCGGCAAACCCATCGGAATGCGTGGCGTCACGATCGACATATCAGATCGTCTCCAACTCGAAGCGCAGCTCAGGCAATCGCAAAAAATGGAATCAGTGGGTCAACTTGCCGGCGGCATTGCTCATGATTTTAATAACATTCTGACCGTGATCCAGGGACACAGTTCGTTGTTACGGCTTTCAAATGATTTCAATGAAGGCCAGGTTGAATCGATCGATCAAATTGGCGTGGCAGCGGAACGCGCCGCCAAGTTAACGCGCCAGCTTTTGACGTTCAGCCGACGTCAGGTGATGCAGACCCGGGCGTTGGATTTGAATGAGGTGGTCAGCAATATCAGTAAAATGTTGCGGCGTGTCGTGGGCGAGGATGTTGCCCTGCAGGTCAATTATTCCTCCAACACACCAATGGTTTACGCCGACAGCGGAATGATGGAGCAACTGCTCATGAATTTGGCGGTGAACTCCCGCGATGCCATGCCCAAAGGTGGACGGTTAACGATCAACACTTCCACCCTTTTGATCGATTACGCCCACACTCAGGAGAACTCTGAAGCATTGTTGGGCGAAACGGTTTGTTTGACCGTGAGCGATACGGGGTGCGGCATTTCGCCTGAACATATCGGACGAATTTACGAACCTTTCTTCACCACAAAAGGGGTGGGTCAGGGCACGGGATTAGGTCTGGCGACGGTTTATGGAATCGTCAAACAACATCGCGGTTGGATAAAAGTTCAGAGCGAGGTCGGAAAGGGAACCACGTTTCAGGTCTTTTTCCCAAGCAGCAAGGAAAAGAAGTCGCCACCTCAGGAGTTGCTTGAGGAGTCACCGGTTCGCGGCGGGACAGAAACCATATTGGTGGTTGAAGACGAAGCACCCGTGAGAAATCTCGTTAACCAAATTCTTCGCAAAGCGGGTTACTCTGTTCTGGAAGCAGATTCCGCATTATCCGCGCTGAAAATTTACAAGCAGAACAAGGATAAGATTCAATTGCTGCTGACGGACATGGTCATGCCCGACGGAATGACGGGACGCGAACTGGCCGAAATCGTCCAGTTTGACCGACCCGATATCAAGGTCATCTTCACCAGTGGCTACAATGCGGAAATCGTCGGCAAAGATTTTGAGCTGAATGACGGGTTGAGCTTCCTGCAAAAACCGTATCAGCCGAAAAAATTGGCGAGAACAGTTCGCGATTGCCTGGATGCCGTTACTGCTTGAGCGCAGCTAATATTTCCGCGATCGCAGCGTCTTGCTTGATCAGTTTCATTTCACCACCGCGCCTTTTCAGTTCCACTTCACCGTTCGCGAGAGACTTTTCGCCGATCGCAATTCGAATCGGGAAACCAACCAGGTCCGCATCTTTGAATTTCACGCCAGGACGATCATCGCGGTCGTCGAGAATAACATCGACGCCTTGCGCAGAAAGTTCGTTGTAAATTTTTTCTGCAAGAACCATCACCGCAGTTCCGGGCACAACACCCAAAGGCGTGATGCAAACCTGATACGGCGCGACACTCAGCGGCCAAACGATGCCGTCCTTGTCGTTCGATTGCTCGATGACTGCTTGCATTGTCCGCGTGACGCCAATGCCGTAGCAGCCCATCACGGCGGGTTGCTGCTTGCCGGATTCATCTACGAATAACGCCTTCAACGCTTCAGTGTATTTTGTGCCGAGCTTGAAGACGTGTCCCACTTCAATGGCGCGACGTATTTTCAAAGGCTGCCCGCATTTCGTGCAAGCCTCGCCGATTTGGACCGACCGCAAATCCGCAAATTGTTTCGCTGAAATATCTCGTTCCATCGAAACATTTTTCAGATGAAAACCATTTTCATTCGCACCGGTGGTCATTGAAGTTGCACCGCGCAAAATTTCATCGGCGTAGATCGGAATATCCTTCACCCCTACTCCACCCAGGCTTCCGGGATACGCTTTCAATGCTGCGAAAACTTCATCCGCAGTTGCCGCGCGAAACGTGGCTGTGCCAACAACGCCCACCAATTTCGCTTCGTTCAACTGATGGTCACCGCGCAACAAAATCAAAATCGGTTTGTCATCCACGATGTAAACCAACGTCTTGATTT
>JBBQAX010000033.1:0-21641 GCA_038316905.1 Verrucomicrobiota bacterium
AGTTGTTGCGCCGAATCTTTCTGATCCCGCAATGCTTCAGCGGCGAGATCGAGTAAACCATTTGCGTCCTGCAATTCATGGGTTTTCAGCCAATCGAAATAGGCATTCAGCAGCAACGCGAGGTCATGGAGTTTATCGCTCAGTTCCGATTCAATTTGTCCCGATAACTTTGAAAGCGTCACCGGAGAAAGTTGATGGCGTTGAAGCTCGCGTAAAAGAAGGCTCAGTTGTTGCGCGAAGCCGGGCATCCGCGCGCTGGATCGAAAGATTTTCAGCTTATCTTTATTCTGCAAAAGCAAGGCACGCAGAACCATGATGCGCCCTTCGTCCGAAAGCATTTTCCCAGGCGCGCGCTGCAACCGGGTGAGAATAAAATCGGCCAGTCGCTCGAATGACAGAATTTGCAAACGCGCGTAGCCGGACAAATTGGCATCTGATAAAAGCTGTCGTTCCAGTTGAAACGTCGCTTGTTTCGGTGCCAGCAAAATGAGAGGTGAACCTTCGGGAGACTTCTGCAAAGCAGCGCGAATTTCCGCGAGGCAGCGGAAGGTTTTTCCGGTTCCGGCCGGACCAAGAAGAAATCGTGTGCGCACGTTATTTTTTAACGTTCAACGACTTAACTTCAAAGTTCAAACTCACATCTGCAAAGCAATGCTCTGGACAGTTACGGATCAACTAAAATGGGCGTTCCTACGGTGACGAGGCGCACCAGATATTCCGCGTTCCAATTGGCGAGTCGAAAACAGCCGTGTGATTCAGTCCGTCCAACGTCTTCCGGTTTTGGCGTGCCGTGAATTCCGTATCCCGGTTTGTTCAGCCCGATCCAAACTGAACCGACCGGATTGTTTGGTCCGGGTGACAAAATGAGTTTCGTCTTCAGGGTTCGCGCCTCGATCGATTCCGGGAAGTTCTCGGGATTAAAGGTGTAGTCAGGATCGGTCGCGATTTTTTCGACATACAATGCGCCAACGGGACGTTTCTCGACCTTTTGCGCGATGCTGCATGGAAAATGGGCGATCAGATTCGTTTGAGCATCAAACGCTTTTAAATTTTTACCCGCCAAACTGATTCTGACAAAGGCTGCGGGCGCGTTTGGCTTGGGAGTCGCAACGATCGGCACTCGCAACGTCGCGCCGGCTAAGACGTTGCTCCAATTGATGGACGGGTTCAATTGCTTGATGAAGTTCGGGCTGCAACACGCTTTCTCCGCGACCATTTCCAGCACCGTTTCGTAGGCTAAATGGTCCTGCTTCGATTTGCTCAACCAGTCCGTGCCCAGCGGTTGCAAGCGCGCGATGTCTTCCAGGGAGACAACAAACGATCCATACGGCGGAGACGACAAAATCAATTTTGCTTTCGTCGCCAAGTCGAGTTCGCCCGTGAGAGGTAAGCGTTCGCGCAGTTGAAAGGCCTGCAACGCCGCGCGTGTCTGCGAGCCAGACACGCCGTCGATTGAACCTGCTGAAATGCCCTGGCGCGTAAGCTCAAGTTGCGCTTCGAAAACGTTTTGCACGGCGCGCGGAGTAAAACCTGAAACGGTGACGGCATTGGTGCGAATCGGATTTGAATTCGACACAGCTGGTGCGACCGCCTGGGTTTGGGCCGTCAGAACGGAGACAAAATTGGTCACACGGTTCGGAGGCAAATTGCTTTTGCTCATCACCAGAACCTGGTTGGGAGTGGCAGCGGGCCTGGCTTTCTCGGGAACAAGAGCGGGCCGGGCCTGACTTTTTTTCGTTGATCGCGTCGGCTTCTCCAATTGCCAAAGCACAATGAGCGCGACGCTGCCAATCGCTAGAAGAATGATAAAAAACCGATCTCCCGGCCTGTTCGTCTGCGATGAAGAAGTTTGTTTGGTCTGCGCCACGGCGGAAGTTTATCTTAAAATCCGCGCCGCACAATCTGTGATCGCTATTGGCAATAGACTCAAAACGGAAACCCGATTGAGAAATGCAATGTCCCCGCCGGATCATCTTCGCGAGGATTCAAATTGTGTCCGTACTCCAAACGGACCGGACCAATGACCGTCCGCCAGCGCACGCCAAACCCTGCGGAGAAAAGGGTGTCGTCAAAGGGATAATCTCCTAAGTTCTGGGCGATACCAATCGAGTCGAAGAACACTACAGCTGACCAGCTTTCGGTCAGGGCCTGCTCGAATTCCACGTTCGCGCTCACGAAAACTTCCGCACCGATGACATCGCCGTCTGCATTTCGCGGCGCAGCTTCGCCTTCTTGAAAACCGCGCACGGAATTTTCTCCTCCCGGAAAAAAACGTTTGTTGAACGGCAATTCGTCGCGCGGATCTCCCTGCGTAAAAACAACTCCGTGGCTAAGGCCGAGATGCAACCAGCTCGTACGGTGAATCGGTTGGTGAAACGACGCGCCAAACTCGAAACGCTGAAAATCCACATCGCTCGCGAGATATTCCGAGGCCACTTCGAGGCTGCCGAAAACGCGATAGCCTTCGCGCGGATAGAGCGGATTGTCGCGTTTGTCTCGTTTCAAATCGATTGTGACGGAGCCAACCGCCGCTTCTGCCACGCCGACTTGTTCCGCGATGTCCGTCTCCACCGCGTGCAGAATTTGATAATTGTAACGCACGCCGAAATCACTGGAGATCGAACGTAGAAATTTTCGCGCGCCTGCGCCGCCGCCGAATTCCTCGCGCGTGAACGAAACCTCTTCGCGTCGCAAACCGAACGCGTGCAAAAATACATCCACATCTTCGCCGATCAATTCCGGCAACGTGTAGAGATAATCCACGCTCGAGGTTCGAAACGATTGGGAAATACGCAGTCTGGCCCGATGCGCGCGACCAAAAATATTGTATTGGTTCACTTCAAAACCGACGCGCAACAATTCGTAGGAACCGAAACCGAACAACATGCTGACATCGACTTCTTCACCCTCGTCCAAATCGTAAACGACGTCGCGCGTATGTTCATCGACTTGTTCGTAGCGCATTCCGACGGAATCAAAAATCCCAAGCCGCGAGAGGCGATAGCGTCCGGCTTCGACCGCGATGCGATCCAGGTTTTCATCCTCTTTCAGACGAACACGGCGTTTGAGCAGGCTCTCCTTCGTCTTTTGCGTGTCTTTGAAAGAGAATTTCACGTCGCCCAATTTGATTAGTTCGCCGCTATTTACTTTCACCAACAGATCGAGCAAAACCATGCCGTTGGTCTTCACGCGATTCGTTTCGGTAATTGCAACGGTGGTGTCCGCGTAGCCGCGATGAAAATTCGTCGCCCTCAATGCTTGCGCCAGATCCTGTTTCCACAGCCTGGAAAATACGGTGTTCGTGATAACCGTGGAAACTTCCGCCGGTTGTGCATTAGAACTGTAGAACCTTTCTGTGTGAATCGAGCGCACGAGAAATTGCGGCCCTTCCTGGACTCGAATCTTCACGTTCACCGCCCCGCTTTCATCGTTTTGATCCAGTTGCGCAGTCGTCGCCTGGGCTTCGTCGTAACCCTTGCGCGCGAGTACGTCCGTCAATGCCGACAGGCCGCGTGTCAAGCGACCCGGCGTAAAAACCCGCGCTGTTTTGAGCTTCACCAACGCGCCGCGCTCGACGAAAAATGCGCGCGCCTCGTCCTCTGGAATCGCGTTCAGGCCTTCAAAAGCAATTTCATCAAAGAAATAGAAAACGCCTTCCTCGATCTGAAACTCCAGTTCCCGCGCCTCGGTCGGGCGAGGCAACGGATCGCGAACTGCCTCGTGCCATTCGTAGCTCACGCGCTCGCCATTTTTAAGAATGAGATTCGCGGTCACTTTTGGGTTTAAGAAGCCATCGTTGTTCACGCGAGAAACCAGGATGAGCGCAGCATCCTCGATGTAATTGGCGTCAAAGAATTCGCGCTTCTTGCTTTCGTCATCGAACGCTTTCAACAAAATTTTCAGCTCAAGATTATCGAGCAAACCGTAGCCGGAGATTTTCAGTTTCGCGGCCTTTGGCTCTTCTGCGGACCAAGCATTTCCCACCACCAGGAGCAGGACCATCAACGCGCGAAGGAAACAGTTAAAGAATTTCGCCGTTCCAAACGGAACACGTCGAAAGACACCCTTGGAAATCCAATTCCAAGCGTGCCGATTCGCATCCATTAGTGGTTGTCCGGTTTTACTTTTCAAAAAATTTCCATTTGAAACCCGCGTTCACTCCGCCAAAACGATCGTATTCACCGACGATCGACCAATCATCGCTCAACTTGTATTCGATGTAATACGTTTGCTGGCCACTCTCGGAAACTTCTTCGCCGGAACGGATCTCCAATTTCTCCTCCGCATCTCCGGAGCCGAATCGAGAAAACAGATTTTTCCCCAGAAAGAACGCCAGCCGCCCCGCTTTTTGTTGCGTGGTAAAATCAACCTGGTCCCGTGGCAGTTCTCCCGCTGTCACCATCAATAAAATTTGCTCGGAGGTCAGCCCGGGATTCGAGGAGAACTCAACCGTCGGCGCGTCCGCGAAACCGCTGATGTCCATTTGCACATCGTATCCAAACGTGCGCGATGACGCGTTCACTGAAAGCTGCGGGCGATAAGGATTCTCGCTGGTCAAAGAAACGAATCCGCGTTCCACCCGCAAGTTCGCAAACGGAAACTGGATCACTCCCGAATTAATTCGCGCATCTCCGAGCGCAACCGGCTCCAGCAATGTCCCTTCCACTTTCAAGTTTGCGGAAATCTCTCCACGAAAAAGCGGGCTGCGCACGCGGAGAAATTCGTCGCCGCGCACCACAACATTCAATCGCCATTTCGAGAACGGCTCCGCTTCCACGCTGAAATACGGCGGACGCTGTTTTGGTCTCGCCACTTTTCCTGGGATCAACAGCTTCAGGTCGCTCAGATAAAAACTATCCCGCAAATTCACCGTGCCGGAAATCAACGGTTGCCCCCCTTTTCCATTGGAGATGCTCAGTTCAATATCGCTGCGTAAAATCAATTCAGGCCGACGCGCCAGCGGCACATTTGTCCCGGTTAGTTTGAAATTGAAAACGGGAAGTTCCGTCGTGGCATCGCGCTTCCCTAGATTAATTTCGCCTGAGAATTCCACGGGCTGCCCGCCGATCGACCCGCGAAACGATTCCAGCCTCACCGTCTCACCCGCGAATTTTGCACTCGCCGAAATATCGTGCACTGAACCGAGCGTCGAGATCGGGCGCAACGCGGCGTCTTCGAGCCTCAATTCTCCGTCGAGCTGCCCGCGCGCCGCACGCACATCGAGGTTGAACGTTCCAAGTGGAGCCACTAACTCAGGGAACAACCGCGCGAACGAGGCGATCTGCGCATCGACGATTTGGAGATTCGCGTTCGCTTTACGCCAATCGAGAATCTCTTTCCACGGCGCATCGAATTTTTTCGGCAACGGAAGCTCGCCCGTCGCCCGCACCGGTTGTCCTTCCACCAAAATTTCAAAACGGTTCAGTGCAACGCGATCGCGCACCAGATCGAAATCGGCCACCAAATTTTCGAAACGCGGAATGGGTTGGCCAGGCTTTCCAAATTTCAAAACGATTTCTTTCGCGCTTGCCCGAACTTTGCCCGTCGGTGAATCAACTGTGCCGGAGAGCGCAATGGAAATGTTTGGGTCGCGGAAATCGGCACCCACCCAACGCGCAACCCGTTCCCAAAATTGTGGGTTCGGTGTTGTCTCTGCCAAAAAATCAATTCGTTGCTTTGGCAAAACCTGAATGAGATTTGAAGCGTTCGCAGGCTCGAAGGTGATCGGCAAAAAACCTTTTCCAGTAACGACTGCTTCGGATTCCGTCCCGCCAACCGCTTTGAGAATCGAAATTCCCTCGGCATCTCCGCCCGCCTGCAACTCTGCGGAAAAGAGCGTTCCATCATCCGAGCGAAAACGCGCCAGCGCCGTCGCGTCGAATTCCACGGGGCCATTCGTCCAATTCCCCGCTATCTCCATCCTCTCCAAAAACATTTCCGGCAATGCGGATACGAAAAAATCGCTCGCCAAACTTGAATCAATTTTTTGCGCGGAGACGGCGAGATTTCCCTTGTCCGGCCACTGCACTTTTCCTGCGATTGAAAGGTTCGTTTCACCCTGGCTCCAGCGCGCTGGCTCAACTTCCACCGTCCAATTTGTCCCGCGTTCCGTGGCAGAAATCGCGAAAGGGGCTGCGAGCGTAAGAACCGCAGTTCCGTTCGTCGCCAAATCCAGCTTTTGAAATTGCGCCGCAAACTGGTTCGTGTTCATTTCGAACGACCCCGCCAGCGATAACAATGAATCCTTCGCCGCGATCGTTGCTTGAACTTTATTCAAGTTCAACTGCGTGCCAGCCCAATCAGCGACCAGATTGAGCGGCGTGAGATTCGGGAGATTGACGCCCTGCAATTCAACATGGCCATCATGTGAAATATTTGTCAGCGGACCGGAAAAATTTCCCACGAGAGAAATGTTTTTGTAGGAAAGATCAGGCGGGAGAAATTGATGACCAAATTGTCCGTTCAGTTTCACATCGCCCTCTTCGATCTGACGCGCGACCGCATCGAATCGTAATTTCGTCTCAGCCGTCGCCCCGTCTTTGAAGCGCACGTTCGTCGATTCTATTTCCAGCCAGGGCCATTCGAGTTTCCCCTTCGTGCCGAGTTGTTCAATTTGGATTTCACCCACTTCAATTGCTTCTCCCGCGAGGTTGAAATTCACCTCTGGAAAACGTGCGTCGCTTCGCCGCAAGACGGCTTTGCCTCGCAATTTTCCGACGGCGGCGATCCATTTCTGCTGCGACAAATCAGCGGCCACATTGAGCGTGGCAAGGTCACTTAACATCTCGCCGGTGAAACTGAATTCCACGTTCTCAGAAAGGTTGGCTTCGAGCCACGGCGTAAAAATCGTCACGGTTTCGAGACGCACGGAATTGGTGTCGCCGTTGGCGTGGACGATCGCGGCGATCGGCGAAAGCAGCGTTTCGTTGTCTTCGATTGGTTCCGCGTTCGCGGTGAGATCGACGGCGAATCGATTGGTTTCCCAACGAACATTCAGCGAACCGGTGAGGTCCCGATAGCCTTGCAGTTTTAAATGGTTTGCGGGAACGCGGAACGATTTTGCTTCGATAGAGGCGGATTCCGGCAGCCAGTTTTCGGTGCCAAATCGCGCGGTGATCTCGACGCGATTACTTTGCCAAAACAGTTCGCCATTCAGTTGCAGTGGCGTCGTTTCAGCTTCAACAATTAGTTTTGTTTCAATATCCCAGTCAGGCGTTTTCAGCGAAATCTTCTTCGGCTGACCCGCTGGAAAACGCGCGTCAAACTGAGTGATGGGAAGAAGATTTGTGGAACCGATCTCCCCCGTCAGCGAGCGGTTCATCCATTGAGCGGAAACGGAGAATTGATTTTCGCTGAATTGAATCACGCCATTTTCCAGCGTCGCGCGCGGAATCCAACGATTCACCTGATCAAGAATGGAATCGATTTTTTCTACGATGACTTGGGGAGCGGAATTCGTCCCGTCGCTTCTTTGTTTATCGTCGAGAATCTCAAGCTCCCATCCCGTTACGCGGAGATAATCGTTGCGAGCATCATTTTTGAAATTACGCCAAAGCAAGTTCGCGGGAAGAACCGCTTCAATTTCTTTCGCTGCAAATTTGATGTCGTCATTCGCAAAGGTCGCGTCGTGCAGGATGAATTTCCCATACCCGCTGCGCTCGTAGCTTGCGTAATCAACTCCGTAATTTCTCAGAGCAGGTTTAAGAATCCACGGGAACCAGAGCGGTAACGCGATAAGGAAAATAATCAGCCCACCGAACACAACGCCCAGTGTGATGATCCATTTTCTTTTGCGTGTCAGTTTCCCCATACCCATTCGTGCCGCGAAATTATAGCTGGAACAAAGTCCCTCAAAATCAGGGGTATCACCAGATTTCTACCGGGCCTTTCGGAACGGGAATTTGCTCGCGACGCACGGCGGCGGGTTCCTGCATAAAGGACGCAATCATCGGCGCAAGTTGATAGCGCGGGAGCAATTCACCCGTCTCATCCAAAAATTGGGCGCGCCATTTTTTATACGTAGCGAGGATTTCTTCGAACTCCGCTTTGCTGGTGAGGCGAACGATCTGTTTGTTGAACTCATTGGCGGGGCCGAATCGTTTGGAATACCACGGGGCGACTTTGCGGAACATGCGACAACCGTGTTCTTCGCCGAAGACTTCGAGCATCAAATCCAAGTGACGACACATGACGCGAATGCGTTCCTCGAAGCTGGGTTCGGGTGGCATGCGGGTTGAGGGTCGAGAGTCGAGGGTCGAGGGCAGGGCTTCAGTCTCTCGACTTTCGACTTTCGACTCTCGACTCAAATATTCCAACGTTCGTTTGAAAATCCACGGATCGTAAAACGCACCGCGCCCGATACTCACGCCAGCGCAGCCCGTTTCGTCGAACATCATTTTCGCCGCTTGCGGACACGTCACATCGCCATTGCCGATCACAGGGATATTTTTCACTGCTTCGACCACTTTGCGAATTCCTGCGAGATTCACCGTTCCGCCAAATCCTTGTTCACGGGTGCGGCCATGAACAAAAATCGCGGCGACTCCGACATCTTCCAGCGTTCGCGCGAGATCCGGTGCGGTCAGATTTTCGTCGTCCCAGCCGAGACGCATTTTCGCGGTCACGGGAATTTTCACAGCCTCGACCATTCCTTTGACCAGCGCAGCAGTCTTATCCAGCTCCGTCATCATCGCCGAGCCGCCGCCGACTTTGACCACTTTGCGCACGGGACAACCCATGTTGATATCGACGGACGAAATGCCGATGGATTCCAGATAAACGGCGGCGTCGCGCATCTCTTCGGGAACGCTGCCGAACAATTGCACGGCGAGCGGACGATCGGCGGGACAGGTTTCGATGAGCTTGAACGCTTTGGGATTTTTCTCGAGGAGCGAACGGGCGTTGACCAAATCGGTCGTCGCAAGATCCAGACCGCCAATCTCGCGCAAGGTGAGGCGGAAAGGCAGATTCGTGTAACCGGCGAGCGGGGAAAGAAACAGATTTGATTTTAGATTGAGCGAACCGAAACGCATTGGGCGGAGAATCTAACACGGATTTCCAATGAGACAGAAGCTTTGCGCTAACAAAAAAGGAGCAGCGAAAGCGCTGCTCCTTGGTGAAGAATTTTGAAAGACGGGCTTACTTGCGAGCGAAACGACGGCGCAGTGCCACCACTAATCCGCCTAATCCGAGCAAAGCGTAGGTGGAGGGTTCGGGAACTGGCGTGACTGACGCCCAATCCGATCCGATTCGTAGTTCATCAACTATCACAGTTGGCGTTTCGGTAGCGCTATCCTGGCGAAGAAAGAAACGGCTGATTCCGGTGAGATCTGTTCCGGTAGCCGTTGTGGTCAATGTCGGAGCCGGGGCCGAGCCAGCAGCAAAGTCGGTGGAATTTGGGTTGATCCATAAGCTCGAAACGTCGTCCGCCGCACCCGCTCCATATTGGTAATTTCCGACAACAAAGACCGTTGACCCCAAGGAAAAAGCACTGGAAGTGAAAACCGTGTCTCCAGCTACCGTTCGTTTTGAAATTCCTAAATCATAACCAACCCCGTTCACTCTTGCCCAAAAGGTTGCGCCGAAGGTGGTAATATTTTGGCCGAATCCCGCCAAGTAACCGCCCGTTGCATCCAACGCTCCAAGATCCGTTACAGAAATTGCGAAGGAATACCAAAGGGTTGAAGTATTGGTGGGGAACACGAAGGCCGGATCAACACCCAACCCGCCAAAGGTGACGGAATTTCCCGTCGATGACGCCAGGCCTGAAACCGACAGATTTCCTGAGGCAACCGTCACTTCATCACCGGTATTTACATTCGTCCAGCCTCCCTGGCCTCCCAAATTTGAACCAACGGTGTAATTGAATGGTTCATACAAAAGCTGCGCTTGAGCACAGACAGATGCCGAAAGAATTGCGAGCAGGATAGCAGATGTTTTTTTCATTAGGGTGGTTTCCAAGGGTTCAGGGTTTTCGTGATCAGGAATGCAACTAACGACCACCAAAATGACGATCTCGCAGATTAGCACAAGAAATTTATCGGAATTCGCAGAGAAAATTTGAGCGATGCTGCCTTTGCGCGACATCTGATCAACCCCGCCTCAAGTTTTCAATGTGTTTTCCCAAGGTAAGCGAACGGAGCAAATTAATGCGTCAGAGTTGACGCCCGTCCTTGATTTCGGTTTCCTAACGCCTTGCATTCGCCAGCCAACAACGACACGCGTTTTTCCCCACAACAACGCACCGTCCTTTGGGTCCTCTGGTTGACCTACGGCTCGCTTTATTTTTGCAGGAATAATCTCGGGGTCGCCCTTCCTGGCCTGGAGGCGGAACTCGGCTACACCAAGTCGCAGATGGGCACGGTCTTGATGTCGCTCAAGCTGGCTTACGGCGTCGGACAATTTATCAATGGCCAACTCGCGGAACACGTTCGCCCTCGCAAATTGCTCGCCATCGGCTTGCTTGCATCGGCGGCCCTGAACGTGGTTTTCGGCTGGGCGAGTGCGCTCTATTTTTTGACGTTTGTCTGGGCGGCGAACGGTTACGTGCAAGCGCTCGGCTGGCCACCAACCATGCGCACGGCGGCGAACTGGTTTCCTCCGGCGCAGCGCGGTCGCGCCATTGGAATTATTGGGACGGGCTATCAACTCTGCGGCGCATTGACGTTCGTGGTGGCCGGTTGGGCAGCGGATCGATTTGGCTGGCGCGGCGCGCTCTACATTCCGGCCGGAATTGTTGCGGCAAGCGCGGTTCACATGTTGATCTTTTTGAAAGATTCACCGCGGGAAGAACCGGTCGCTGGAGTCGCGCCGCAATTGCCGCCTATCCATTCGCATTCACTCAAAGAAAACCTCAAATTGACACTGACAAATCCCGCGCTCTGGATTTTGGCGGTGTCGCTCTGTCTCCTCGATGCGTGTCGGTATGGCTTCACCGATTGGGGCGTGACGCATTTGAAGGAAGTGCAAAATGACAGCATCAGCACGGCGGCTTTTAAATACGCGGTGCTGCCGTTCGGCGGAATCTGCGGCGCGCTGGCAGCGGGTTCGGCAACGGATCGATTTTTTCGCGGACGCCGCGCGCCAGTCATTTTCATTTTGCTGATGCTTCTGGGTTTTCTTGGGCTGGCCTACGATCACGTTATTCACTGGGGCATGGCTGCGTCAGTCACGATTCTATTTGCGATTGGTTTCTGCATTTTCGGCTCGCAAATTTTGTTGGTGGGAACCTTGCCGGTCGATCTTGCGCGAAAAGGAACTGCTGCAGCAGCAGCAGGTTTTGTAAATTTCATGGGCTACATGGGAGCTGCGGCTGGCGATAAAGTAACAGGGCATTTAGCGGAGGATTTTGGATGGAGTTTTGCTGTGCGTTTCTGGGCAGGTTGCGCCTTCGCAGCCGCATTGGTTATCTGCTTTTTATGGAATTCGGGAAAGACTGGAACGAACAAAGAGGTTGCCGAGAGTTAACCTCATTGGCCGAATCGACAAAAAAACGATAACGATCGGATGTCTCGAGCGGAACTTTTCAATCTTCCTGTTTCGCGTTCCAGACAAATAACGGCAGCACCAACGCGAAGACAGAAGCAACGACCCAGAAATGTCCGACCGTGGTGAAGTCATAGACCGTCTTTCCACCCTCAACGACGGTCTTGTGAGCGTCGATTAAATACCCGCCCACCGCCTCCTGTAATGTCGCTCCAGCGTAACTGAACAGACCGATGACACCCATCGCGGCACCGGTAGCTTTTTTTGAACAGATGTCCACGGCCATTAAACCGCCCAGGTAGGTCACCAGCGCGTAAACGGTATAACCAAAAAACATCATGCTGATATAATCACTCCAGGGATGGCCCGCGGGGACATAGACAAACGTCGCAGTGGACAACACGAAGAAGATTCCGAACAACAGGCAGGGAATGCTGCGTTTATGATGAAAGAATCGGTCCGAGATCCAGCCGCAGGTGATTGCGCCCGCAATACCGGCAAACTGCGAAATGGAGATGATCGCGCTGGCTTTGATCAAGGTGTAACCCTTGCCTTCCGTTAGAAAAACAACGCCCCAGGATTCAAACGCGTAGCGGGTAATGTAACAAGCGGCAGACGATAACCCAAGGATCCACACTGCTGGCCGGAGGATCACGGCCAATTGCGCTTTGAACACCGGTTTGTCATTCGCCTTATGCTGTTCGTGGGTTTGTTCACCGGAATAAACCGAAATCGGCGGAAGCCCGTAAACCTGCGGGCGATCATACATAAACAGATACAGAAAGATCGCCGAACTCATGCCCAGCAACCCGGGCGCATAAAACCCCATCCGCCATCCGTAGGCTGCAATGATGCTTGCCGTGATGATATACGTCAGACCGGTGCCGATATTGTGCGCGGAAAACCAAATGCCGTAGAGAGTTCCACGTTCCTTATTCGAGAACCATTGGTTGAGCGCGACGACCGACGGCGCTGCGCCAAAAGTTTGGAACCAACCGCAAAGTCCCCACAACACTGCGAAAAGGTAGAAGCTCGAACAAAATCCCATGATCACCAAAATGGTAGCTGACCCCAACAATCCCAACGCCATGAACCGTTTGATGTTTAATCGGTCGGCGAGAAAACCATTCACGCATTTGCCGATCATGTAAGTCACAAAAAACACGGAACCGATCGCGCCAATCTCCAGCGCGTTGAACAGACCCTCTTCCATCAGCGGCTTTTTAACGACCGAATATCCCTGGCGCACGACGTAATACATCGCATAGCCCAGAGTAATGGATAAAAAGACTGAGATCCTGTTCTTTCGATACTTCCGTTTGATTTCGGCTTCGTCCGTCAAAGGAACGGCGTCAGGACCGGTCAGAAAGAATTTAGCAAACGAGTGGAAGAACGATTTTTTCTGCGGCCGAATCGTGGAATCTGGATTGGGATCGCGCACGCCTCCCACGTTGCCTTCATTCGTTGGGGGTGAGGATGGCTGGCTCATTTGGATGAAAGCGACATTCTGGTGGTGGATTCATTGCTGGGCAACCCTGCTTTCCCAAACGCTTTATAATGCTGGACCTGTGCCTCTTTTTCGCTCTCGCTCCAACCTAGAAGTTTGGCCATCCAGCCAGAAACTTTTTCCGCGCGCTCGGCGGCATCGCGGAAATAGTAATGCCAGCTCGTTCGGCGAATCATCACGTCGTCCAAATTTTGGGCCCACTCGTTTGCGCAGAAATGCTCCACCGCAGCGCGGCCAAATTCCGGCGGGACAATTCCACTGAGACCGGAAGTTTCATTCTTCGGCAATAGCGGTTCAGTTGCGGTGCGGCATTCGAAAAATTCTCCGCCGAGCTTTTTCACAATTTGATCGACGGCTTGCTCAGCCATCAAACGATAGGTCGTCAATTTTCCACCCGCCACATCCCACCAGAACGGTTCAGGCGTTTTGATTTCGTGCGATCGGGAAATGTCAGACGGTTTACCGTTCGCATTGGCAATCAACGGACGCAATCCCGCCCAGGTGCTGATCACATTTTGATCCGTTAGCTTTGCATTTGGGAAAAACTGGTTCGTGATTTTCAGGACGTAATGAATGTCCTCAGCATTCGCGCGCACGTCGTCGAGGGAACCGTTGTAATCAGTGTCCGTCGTACCAACGATGGTGCGTTCGCCCCACGGAATGACGAACAAGATCCGTTTACCTTCGGTCATCACGATGGCGTCGGGAACGGGTAAGCGGCTTCGCTCAACCACTAGATGAATCCCTTTGGTAAGACGCAACTTAACATTGCTGTGTGGCAATCCGTCGGCCCATGGACCGGTCGCGTTCACGACGGCGCGCGCGCGAATTGAATGGGACGTTCCATCGATTTTATTATCGATTTCGCACTGCCATTCGCCGGCGGAATAATTTCCGCCCTTAAAACTGGTGTAATTCAGCAGAGTTGCGCCGTGCTTTTCCGCGGATCGTAGCGTGTCGAGAACCAAACGCGCGTCATTTGTAAAACCATCGTAATAACGCACGGCACCGTTGAGATTTTTATCGGTCAAGCCGGGAACGTGTTTCAACGCCCCCTTCTTATTCAGCCACGTGGACGCGCCGAGATTTCGTCCGCCGCACAACAGATCGTAAATTTTGACACCAATCTTTAGCTGCCAAAGTTTCCAGTCACGATTGTCGGAATAGGTGGGGAAAACAAACGCGAGCGGATCGGCCAGATGCGGGGCGATGTGATGAACGACTTTTTTCTCAACACTCGCCTCGTGAACCAATCCAACACGACCTTGCGCCAAATATCTCAAACCGCCGTGAAGCAAACGGCTGGAGCGACTGCTGGTGCCGAAAGCGAAATCATATTGTTCAACGAGACCGACGCGAAGTCCGCGCATCGCGGCATCGCGAGCGATTCCTGAACCGACAATTCCTCCGCCAATGACGAGAAGATCAAGCGGCTGAGAGGTGAGCGCTTCGATAGATTGAGCGCGGGATTTTGAATTCGACATACTCACGCGACCACCATTTCTACTTTAGCAGTGCGCAATTTAGCACCGAGTTCCCGGAGGCTTGGGAGAACAAAATCGGGAGCAGGATGAGATTTCGCCGCGGCTTCAGCCGTGGCTTCGCCCGTGAGCACGAGCACGCTGACGGCTCCCGCGCGTTGGGCCATGGCGACGTCGGTATAAATGCGATCGCCCACCATCGCGAGTTCGTGCGGCTGCAACGAATGGTGCGCGAGAATTCCGCGAAGCATTTCAGGATCGGGTTTGCCAAGAACTTTAGTCGGCGCGATTCCAGTCGCGGCTTGCAACATTGCGCAAATCGAACCGCAATCGACGAGCACGGTGGGTTGATCGGTCGGACAAACATAATCAGGATTGGTGGCGATGAACGGTTTGCCTTGTTTGATCCAATAAGCGGCTCGGCAAAGACGCGAATAACTCAGCGTCATGTCAAACGCGACGATGACCGCGTCGGGTTCATCAAGATGGGTGTCATCAGTCAAAGTAAATCCCGCTTCGGCAAACTGCTGGCACATGCTCGGCGTGCCGAGAGCAAAAATGCGTTTAGCTTTCGGGTATTCTTTCTGCAAAAACTCGATCGTGCATTGCGTCGAGGTGTAGAGCTGCGTTTCGTCCGCTTCGATTCCCATTTTGCCCAGATGTTTCAAATAATCTTCGACGCTCTTGGAAGGATTATTGGTGAGAAAAGTGTATCCAATCCCGAGCTCATCCATGAGCGACAAAAACGGTTTGGTGAATTCAAACAGCGTTCCGCCATTGTAAATCGTTCCGTCCATGTCGAGGGCGAAGTGGCGGATTTTTGACAGATCAATTTTCATTTTTCGCGTTTTGCAATACGTCGGCTTCTGCACGTTCCGGTGCGTTTTTAATTCCAACCAATGCCACATGAATATGCGATTGTAATTTTTGCAACGGTGGCGCTTTTTGCAGAATCTTTGGCAACAACTTCACGGCGTCGAGAGCGGCTACATACGACTTTCGTGCTTCGACCGGTTGGCCGGTTTGGAGCAAAATATCCCCGCGACGAGCCAGCCAGTTTTCTTTGCGCGGTGCATCTTTGATGATCGTGTCCAGCCGATCCAGAGCGGACGGATAGTCTTTTTGTTCGAGTTCAAGTTCCAGCGCGTAACTTTGCAGAGTGGTAAGGTTTCCGAGTCTTTCTATCCCTTGATCTAAAGCACCCAAAGCTTCGGAGGAATTTTTATCCGCTGCCAATGTTCGCGCGAGTTCCAGAAAATATTCGGGCCGGGGCGAAGGCAATGCACTGAGGCCGTTTCGGAAATCGACGATCGCCAATTCAGAATCGCCAAGTTTTACAAAAACGCGGGCGCGGCCAATCAACGCTTCGCCATTTCTCGGATCACGTTTCAAAATTTTGGTGAAAAGGGAAAGCGAAGGCTCGAGCTGGCCGGAATCATCGAGCATCTTTGCGCGGTAAAAACGAACCGGAAGGATGGGATCCAATTGTTCGGCGCGATCATAATCCGAGGCCGCCCCCGTCCAGTTTTGATCTTCGCGATACAGCTCGCCACGTTTTAAATAGAGTTCTCCGAAATGATTGGTGGCGGCCTCGATTTCGCTGGTCGCAGCGGCAATGCGGATGAGTAATTCGCCGTGCGCATGGGCGTTCTTTGGCGCAACGATGGCAGAGAAGAGCAAGACGCAGAGGAGACAGCTTGATTGCCTGAATTGGCGGCTCATGTTCAGGGCACCGTTTTGATACGGTAATAGCGCGCTTGGTTGGTTGACGGGCTGCCGGTCACGGTGAAGTCATCCACAAAAATTTGGGTGATCGGCTCTTCACTTAATGAAGAATTCATCTCGCTGCTCAGTGGCCGGACAATATCGGTAAATGCGCCGGTGAAAGATCCATTCGTACCACCATTGCTGAATTGGACTCGATACCGCACGCCGCTCATGGTGGGCCACGCTAAGGTGATGTAGCCGTTGGTCGCGCGGGTTGCGGTGGTTTCAAGCACGGAGGTGGAATTCGTTGGATTGGTGTTCGAAATGTATTCAACGCTATTGATTTGGCCGTCGCCGTCGTTGTCAGCGGTTGGATCGGTTATACCAAAAGTATTTTCCCAAAAATCTGGAAGACCATTCGCGTTGGTGTCGGGTGGGGAAACGATGTTCATGTTCAACGTCACAGTCGCAGTTGAAGCGAAACCATCCGTGGCGTGATAAACAAAACGATCCTGTCCGCGAAAACCACGGGTGGGAAGATAGGTGACCGTTCCATTTGTGTTGAAGTTCAGGTTTACTCCGTTCATCGGCAGAGTGTTGGTGAAAAATGTCAAAACATCTCCGTTGCCGTCGAAGGCGGTGAGAATGAGATTTGTCGGGGCATCGCCCATGACCGTGATGAGTTGATTGCTGGCGACAGGCGCATAATCAGGCGCGGTGGAAAATTCCCAGGTTGGTCCAGTGACTGCGTTGCTTGACATATCTGTCACTACAACTTGCCATTCGTAAGCGGTATATTTCTCAAGACCGGGCCACGCGAGGCTCGCGATGTTTCCGGGCGGCACGTTGCTGACAACTCCAAGTAAGTTAAAGGGAGATGCATTTGTTCCTGAGGGTTGCGTCATGTTATACGGGAAAAAGAAGTCACTATTTGCATCGGTCTCGTATTCCCCCGTCCATGGGGAGAACGTTTGGACAACCACCTGATTGTTGGCCGGTGAAAAAGTCATGGTGCGCATGAATCCGTTACCGCCATTCGTCCAGCCTTGATAATCCTGGATGTAAGTTCGGATGGTATTGCCATTGAACGTATCGGCTCGCGAACCCTCACCCGTCACATGACCCGCCAACATCATGAAAATGTTAGTGTTGGCCTTGAGCGCATTATAAATCCTGCTTCCTTGCGGGCTGAAGTTTAAAGGCGTGGATGTGTTCCCGAAATTGTGGGTCACGATGATGGCGCGGCGATGGGCATTCGTCTGCAAAACCGTATTCCCCCAGGCCAGGGCGGCCGGAGTTGTATTGGTATCGAATTCGTAATAGAGAACAATGAAATCCATTCCGCCTGCGCTGAAAAAATCAAAGTGATTGTCGTTATTCGTTCCATAATGCCCCGCATAATAGGGTTTGCCCGCAAAGTGTTGGACGCCGAAGTATTGATTATAAAATGTGGTCGTGCCGTTGGCATCGCCAATCGGTTCGGAGTCGTGGTTGCCGACGGCGACTCCATAGGGAATTCCAGTTGGAATTGAAGTGCGGGTCGGGTTCTCCAATCGATACATGGCGTTGGTCGAATTTCGCCATTCAGTGGTGTTTGCAGAACCAGATTTGATATCTCCGCTGTCCGAAATATCCCCAAGGTGAACAACATACGCGATGTTCTGCGCCACACGATTGGTAATAATCCATTCAGTTTGAGCAATGAACATTTCCTTGGTCCCGCCATTCCGTTCCGCCGTGTAATATTGCGTGTCGGGCAAAAGCGCGATGGTGAATTCTCCGGAGTCGTCGATCGCCTTTCGGCCGTAGAATTCAACCTTTAAATTGCCTGGAACCGCATTGGATACATTGATCTTTAGATTCACAGACAAGGGTTGATTCGGGGCGTTTTCCACCGGCGAAACCAGCGCAGTGGTAATTCCAACCGGAACGAAAACGAAAGAGACGACCGGTTCGGTTCCAGGCGTTTGGAGACCTTTTCCCGGCAAATCCCGCGTCTGAATAATCCATCCATCTCCGTCAGGTTCATAACTGACAATATTGTCCCGATTATATCCGAAACCGCCTTCGGCCGATATCACAAGAACCCCGCTGCCGGACGAATATCCCGGAATCGTTAACCGCCAATTGCCCACACTGGAGTTTGTGACGCTAAATTGCGGAGTCGTTCCGCTGAACATAAGGAGCGCGCCATCGCCACGAAATCTCCCGGAAACAACCGTCGTATTCGTCTTGGGAATGAACACAAAGGCCACGGGATCTTGTTCATAAGCATCAGCGTCGCTTCCGTTATCTTTCACATAAATATTCCACGTCCCGTCCCCGTTTACCTGAGAGAGCGAGTAGTTGTCTTCATTCCTCCCGTGAGTGACGAGCAAGACACCGTTCGTTCGCGAATCAATTCCCAACGAGGTCAGATTCACCGTGGAAACACCTCCCCCCTGATCTACGAAATGAGTTCCCAAAACCAACCCAGGGGAACCTGTGAAAAGATCATTGAAGCCGCCGTTGGTATCACCAGAATTGCGCGCGTAACCCGCAATCCAATTCGTATATGGAAAATAGGCGGCCGCTACAGTGATGTTGTATTCCGCAGCGCTTGGCGCACTGAAAGTAGGAATATAAAATGCGCCGGCGTTGCCACCTGTTCGCGAATATTCAATCGCGCTGGTGCAATAGTTGACCCCTGGAGAATTAGTGTCCCCATTGTCTCTGCCATTCTCCGTAACACAACTGAGCATGACTCCGTTATCTACATCATCACTGAACCCAAGTCCCACCTGCACATTGTAATCACCCCGATTTGAACCGGCGCGAATTGAAAATTGATTAATAGAGATGCTCGTGGTGACTGTGACGGAATTGGTCGTATTTTCAGAATCGTTCTGAACGACATTTATTTGAGCGGCGGAAATTCCATGACTAACGCTCTGCGCTGTAAGGGGAACCGTTATGAATATCGCAATGACTGCAACAAAGATGTTTCGCAAATTGTATCTGGATTCGATCATGAGCTTTTTGGTTGAACGAATTTCAAACGGCACCTTCCTTCAGAATTCCCTTTCTCCTTTAAATGAGCGCAGGGCGGTTGCGGCCGCCCTGCGCGTGACTAACTATATTTAGCAACGAGCTTACGGATTTGAGATGCGATAGAACCCGGCACCTGCCAATGGTGTGTTATCGGTAAACGTGGCAACGCCATTCGGTTGCACAGTCGCAGAACCGATTACGCCGTAGGAACCATCGACGGTTCCTGCGCGACGCACTGAATAAGTCACGCCAATTTCTCCGCCGAACGTAATCACGATCGAGTTTGAACTCGCCGAAATCGATTGAATAACAACCGAGGGCGCACCGGGTGTATAAAACACGCGGAGTTGCGGACGGTCGCGCTCTGCCGCAGCTTCAGCAGTTGCGATGGCCCAACCGTCACCACCATCCGGCCAAGGAAGAATTGCCCAGCCGTAGTTTACCCGAGCGCCATTTGCCCAAAACTGAACGTCTTGGGTTACTTCATAAGCAAGGAAACCACCTTGGACGTTAGGAGCGCGTGCTGGAACCCCTGCAATCGTGGTCGGAATTGCCGCAGCTTCTCCGTTATCAGCCGAGATACCGTTCACCAGTGTATTCCACGTGTCGGTTCCGAGCCACGGTTGCAACATCGCATTGAAAGTGCCGCCGTCACCTTGCGCATTTGATGCCACACTCGCTAGATCAAGGATTGCGGCATGAATTTTAGAATTCTGCGGAATCTGACCGATCCCCGCGCCGATGATGTTGTCGAAGCGCATCAATACTTGATCAGGATTTGGATCAGATCCAGTGACAATGGCATCAATAAAAACAGTGGCCAGTGCTGAAGCATCTGCATCAGGATCACTTTGACGGAGACGCGTATCAACCGCTTCTAGATAACCATTAACCCCTTGGCGGAAACTTGCCGTGGCAGTTCCAGCAGGCACCCAGAGAACTCGCAAGCGAGGGCGATCCGAAATGTTGGGCGCTTCCGAGGATAAAATACCGGTGCCATTATTGTTTCCGACCCACCCCGGCCATGCCCATCCATAGTTAGGCTCGACGCCGCTTTGCCAAATAAGCATATCCGGCAGGACGCTGACGGGAACTGTTCCAACACCAGACGCAGCACCTACAACTGCAGTGCCCAGCTGGTCATCAAATGACGAGCGCGATTCTATATCATCCTGGTCAACACCACTTCCCAAGCTGCTCCAGGTTTCATTTGTGGCGTCCCAATCTCTAAGCATGCGATAGAACGGACTGCCGTGACCCGAATCCGCAATCGTCAGATACAAATCAGCAGAAACGATAAGCGCATTGGTCGGAACTTGGCCCGGCCCATTACCGAAAATATTGTCAAACGCCATGAGGACATGACCACCCGTTCCACCAATCGCCGGAAAGTCCACAAACAGTTGTCCGTTTGCATTTCCCGCTGGATAGGGCGTATTTGGATCGGCCTCGCGCAGATAAATATCCCGCTCTCCGGCGTAAGAGCCATAGCCAAAATTAGCTCCTTCTTGAAAACTGGTTGCACGGAGGAGGCCGACGAGAATCGTCGTATTTCCAGTAGAAGTCCCGCCATCCGCTTTGGTCAAAACAACCGAAACGGAACGAGTTGCTTGCGAGGGACTGGGGTTTACATTGTGGAATGTGATGCTTTGCAACAATGCTTCGGCTGCTGCCGGGGTTGAAGAACTGTTCAAGTTTAAAACCAACGGAGCCGTTCCTACACCACCAGAGAAGGTTGCAATGGCCGTTCCACCATAACTGATTGTGTTGCCAGATACACTAATTTGGCCTGCGGCTGTTCCTGTATTACGAACCTGAAGACGATCATCGGCGGTTCCATTTGCAGTCAGGGTCACGGTGATATTCGCCCCGTTGTAACTCGGAGTATTCGCATCCACAATCGATGCACGGCCATCAATTCCAACATTGGTCAAACCAATGCCGTAGATCATCTCTCCCGAAGGCAGCGTCAAGGAAGGTTCGTTGTCGAGCGTCGTCATTGTGACAGGAACCGACGCTGCAGAAGCATAAGCTGGGTCAGTTGACGTGACGGAATTGACAATTTGCCATGATGTATTGCCGTCTAGCGCCAGATCATCCGCACCGGTAATCACGATGGATTGCGGGATATTCCAGTTGGCTGGAGTGAAGGTTAAGGACAACGGAGAAACCGTTCCACCTTGAGTTGTATCACTTGAGGCCGCAGACACTGTCACATTTGCCGTCGGCGGGGTCGTCAAAACAATGGTGTAACTATTCGTTTTTCCTTCGACAACTGAGAGACCCGCAGGACCACTAGCACTGACGTTAATGGCCGCCGTATCATCGTCAAGATTCGTGACCGAAACATCACTTGGGTTTACTCCGTTGTAGCCTCCATCTGTACTTGTGGTTGACCCTGTCACAATAGTATAAGCGATGTCGCCATCATC
>JBBQAX010000034.1:0-21401 GCA_038316905.1 Verrucomicrobiota bacterium
CGCCTGTTGTTTCCGGCGTCCCGCCGGAAACCGGAGAGACGGGTAAAAAGTCACGAGCGATCAACGATAAACCAGAAGTGAAGTCTAAGGACGAAATTCGGCGGGACGCCGAATTTGACCGCCGAGACGGCGGTGCCACCCAGAAAATCCCCGGCCTATCCATCATGGATGTCTGCGAGCTTTCGGTTGACGCTGCTGAAGAATTTTTTGCGCAACTCAAGCTCACCGAGTTCCAGCAAAAAATTGCGAATGAAGTCGTCAAAGAAATTCGTTCGCGTCTTGGCTTCCTAAAAAACGTCGGCCTCGGTTATCTCACGCTCAATCGCGAGAGCGGTACGTTGAGTGGCGGTGAGGCGCAACGCATCCGGCTCGCGACACAAATCGGCGCGGGACTGGTTGGCGTTCTTTATATTTTGGACGAGCCGAGCATCGGTTTGCATCAGCGCGACAACGACCGTTTGATTAAAACTTTGGAACGTTTGCGCGATCTCGGGAACTGCGTGCTCGTCGTCGAACACGACGAAGACACGATTCGCCAGGCTGATTATATTTTGGATCTCGGCCCGGGCGCAGGCGTTCGCGGCGGCGAAATCGTCGCTGCGGGAACTCTTGCCGAAATCGAAGCCAACCCGCGCTCACTCACCGGCCAATATCTCAAAGGCGAATTGTCCGTTGCGATTCCGAAGAACCGCGTGAAAGCGTTTGGCGAAAAGGGAACCCTGGAAATTCTTGGCGCGCGCGAAAATAATTTGCAAAACGTCGATGTGAAAATACCGCTCGGCACAATGACCTGTGTGACCGGCGTGAGCGGATCGGGGAAAAGCACTCTGATCGATGACATTTTGCGCCGCGCATTGTTCCGTAAATTTTACGGCTCGAAAGAATCGCCCGGCGCGCATCGCGAAATTCGCGGCATCGAACATCTCGATAAAGTCATCGTCATCGACCAGACGCCGATTGGCCGCACGCCGCGCAGCAATCCCGCGACTTACACCGGAATGTTCAACCAGATCCGAGATCTTTTTGCGAAATTGCCGTCTGCAAAAATTCGCGGTTATCAAGCGGGTCGATTTAGTTTCAACGTCAAAGGCGGACGTTGTGAAAAATGCCAGGGCGATGGTTTGATCAAGATTGAAATGCACTTTCTCCCGCCGGTTTACGTGACGTGCGAAAATTGCAATGGTCGCCGTTACAATCGCGAGACGCTGGAAATAAATTACAAAGGGATGAACATCGCGGACGTTCTCGATATGACCGTCGATGAAGCGGTAATATTTTTTCGCGCGGTTCCGAAAATTTACGATCCCTGTCTCACGTTGGCGGAAGTGGGTCTTGGTTATGTGAAGCTCGGTCAATCCGCGACAACATTGAGCGGCGGCGAAGCGCAACGCATCAAACTCGCCGCCGAACTCAGCCGCAAAGCCACCGGACAAACACTCTACATTCTGGACGAGCCGACGACGGGTTTGCATTTCCACGACGTCGCAAAACTGCTCGAAGTGCTTTTCAAATTGCGTGGCACGGGAAACACGTTGCTCATCATCGAACACAATCTCGACGTGATTAAGACTGCCGATTGGATTATCGATTTGGGACCGGAAGGCGGTTCTGGCGGCGGAAGAATCGTCGCGCAAGGCACGCCTGAAACGGTCGCCAAGGTTCGCGAAAGTTTTACCGGGCAATATTTGAGTCGTATCCTTGCACCCAATCTTCTAAAAAAAATTGCGTGAGCAATTTGTTGAACTGTATCGTCTGACACTTGTGCGTAACCTGTTGATACTTGTATTACTGTGGAATTTGGTCGTTGCGCCTTCCTTGTTCGCGGCCAGCAAAGCGGAGGATCGCGCCTATACTGCCGCTGTCGTGCTTCTCGAAACAAAATTCTACAATCAAGCGGAACAAAGCTTTTCCACTTTCGTGCAAGACCATCCTGATTCAACGAATCGGGTGAGCGCGATTTTACACCAGGCCCAGGCTCGATTTTTTCAGGAAGATTACGCCGGCGCACTCGATCTTTTGCAAAAACAACTTCCGCAAGCTGGCCCGCAAGCGGACGAATTTCAGTATTGGATCGCACAGACATTTTTTCAGAAGAAAGATTTTCGCGCGGCAGCAGATGCTTTTGCTGCACTCGGTAAAAATTTTCCGAACTCTTCGCATGAGCTGGAGGGTTGTTATTTCGAGGCCTTCGCGGAATCGAAAATGGGTAATTGGCCGCGCGTCATTGAATTGCTTGGGGCACCTGCTGGAAGATTCGAGCTTGCCACCCGCGCTCAGCCCAACAGCCCTTCTACAATTGACGGAGCCTTGTTGCTGGCCGATGCGTTGCTCCGACAAAACCGTTTTGGGGAAGCGGAAAAAGTTGTGGCGCAGCTCAACGCCGCGAGTCTGGCCCCTGAAGCAAATTGGCGGAAACTTGATTTGATTTGCCGGATTCAACTGGCCTCGGGTCGCGCAGAGAACGCCTTGGAAACCACCACCAATTCGCTCTCCGCGGCAACGAAAACTGGAAATGGCCGGATGCTTGCGGAGACCGTTTTGTTGCGTGGCGACATTCTTCAAAAATTAAACCGATTGCCGGAAGCCATCGCGGTTTACGAACAGAACTTTGGCACCGGCAGTACCAATGTCCCGATCGGCATTCGCCGTCGCACGTTTTTCAAATTGGTTGATTTGAATTTGTCACAAGGTGAGACGAGCAACGCCGTTCGTCGTCTGGAAAACTTTATTGAACAGCACCCCGCGGATCCATCTGTGGATCTGGCGATGTTGACTTTAGGTGAGCTGCGTTTGAAAAACGTGGTTTCCACATCGGGCGGAAACGTGGGTAGCAACCCAAACTCAAGCAATGTGTTCGCTGAAGTGATGACGAATTTTAGTTTTGTGATCACGAACTTCCCGCAAAGCACACACCTTGGAAAAGCTTTTCTCAATCGTGGTTGGTGTTTCTGGTTGCGTGGCGATTATCCAGCAGCCGAGGTGGATTTTGCTGAAGCCGTGGCGCGCCTCGCAGTTTCTGAGGTTAGAGCCATTGCACGTTTCAAGCTGGCCGATGCGCAATTCAAACAAACCAACTACACGGCTGCGGTTACGAATTACCAATTGCTCATCCTAAATCACAGCGCGGTGTCGAGAGTCACCAATGAGTTATTCGAACCAGCCTTGCATCAAATCGTCCGCGCCGGTTTGGAATTGGAGGACGTTGAGATCGCCCGCGACGCAATGCAAAAATTGTGGAACTGGTTTCCGGGCGGCTCGCTCGGTGGCCGAACGTTATTGTTGGTGGGAGAAAAATTCAGTCTGGCTGGAAGGTCACCCGCAGCGAGGGATATGTTCATCCGATATTTGGCTCGGATTCCTGATTCGCCGCTTTCGGCTGAGATCCAACTGGCTCTGGCGCAAACGCATGTTCTGGAAAAAAATTGGACCAATGCACTGGCAGCGCTGGATCAATGGGTGACGAACTTTGCGAGCCATCCATTGTTGCCACAGGGAGAATTCGCGCGCGCCTTGGCGTTCGATAAGTCCGGCCAGATTACGAATGCGTTTAATCTCATGACGAATTTTGTTTCCCGGTTTCCCTCGAATGAATTGGCGTCGGTCGCGCAAAACTGGGTGGCCGATTTTTATTGGAACCATCAGGATTATCGCAACGCAGAAAAGAGTTATCAGGAATTGTATCAGCGATTTAATCCACCGGCGGAATTGGGGTATCAAGCACGTTTGATGGCGGGACGTTCGGCGTATGATCGTTCGGATTACGCGGAGGCCGCGAAATATTTCAAGACGTTGATCTCGGACTTGATTGCGTTACCGGACACGCAAACGAACAAGAATTCCACGGCCAAGCTGACGGATGAAGCGTGGTTTGCGCTGGGTGACACGTTGTTTCAGGATTTTCTATCCAACACGAACAAGGCAATTTTGGCAGAGGCCATCACCGCTTTTTCCCGCATCACAAAAGATTTCTCGACCAATGCCATGGCGCAGTTGGCGTGGGGCCGCATCGGCGATTGCTACTTTCAATTAGGCGCGCAGGATCTTCCCCAGTACACGAAGGCATCTGAATATTACAGCAACGTTGTCTATTCCATCCATGCGGACGTGGCCACCCGAAGCCAGGCAGAAATTTGTTTGGGGAACGTTTGCTTGAAACAAGCCGAGAAAATGATCGGCGTGGAAAGAGATCGTTTGATTGAGCAGGCGTTGGGTCATTATCTCGACATCGTAACCGACAGTAAATTGCGTGATGGCGAAGTGTTCGATCCCAAATGGACTTACGAAGCAGGCATTGCAGCGGCAAGGATTTGCGAAAGTTCAGAGCGGTGGGAACAGGCATTTAATCTTTACGAGCTTTTGGCGAAGCGTCTTCCACCGTTGCGTTCTGCTTTCGAAAAGAAGATGGCGACGGCGCGCGCGCATTTGGACACCGCCGAAAATTAAGAGCAATTTGACACAGAATTTTTACTCCGTTAACTTACCCATGCTATATGAATGAGACTGCACAGTTAGAATCGGTAATAATCGTTACGGAAAATGCCGCGAGAGAAATAAAAGCGATGATCGATCGTGAGAAGGAGAATGCCGGGAAGGGTCTCCGAGTTTATGTCGAAGGTGGCGGATGTTCAGGCATGCAGTATGGAATGGTGTTTGACCAAAAACGTGCCGACGACCTCGCGACCGAACTCCACGGAGTCTCTGTTTTGGTCGATCCATTCAGCGCCAATTATCTTCGCGGCTCCGTGGTTGATTTCAGCGACGCCCTGACCGGCGGCGGTTTCAAAATTACCAATCCTCAAGCCAAGCAAAGTTGCGGCTGTGGGAAATCTTTCGAAGCCTAGGCAACAGAATTGCAAGGCTGACCAATGCCGTTCCGTGCGATGCGGAACGGCTTTTTTGTGCTATTTAACAGAGGCTGCTAAACCAAATTTCCTCAGGGAACGACAGGCCAGAGTCAAGGAATCACCACCCGGAAGAATTGTTTTTCAGGTCCGCTGCCAGGATTTGTGAAAGACAAGTTGGTCGTTTGGGAAACCACGCTTCCAACAGTTGTAAATACGGGAAGATTCGTGCTGGCCTGCACGGAATACGAAACGTTGCTCAAGCCCTGCCAGCGAACAATGTTGGTGGAATTCAACACCAGCGTCGGCGGGGGAACAGTGATGAAATTGGTGACAGTGTAGTTAATGCGGAAATCTTTCACCACCGCCATGTGCTGCATTTGGAATGCATCCGAGTCCGATTCAACAACGGGGGAAACATCAGTCAAAGGCTCGTAAACACCCGAATCAAAAACCAAACCATTCGGGAATGTGGTTGTGCCGATCACGGTAGCCACTTGATTGCTCGCGAGCGAAAAGCTTGGCAAAACATAATCATAAGGTTTGTTTCGATTCATATTTGTATCTGGATCGCCGCCTGATACGGCATCAGTCGGAATTGGGGTATCGCGCAAAATCGTGGTGAACTTCAACATGGCTGCCTCCGTTCGGGAATCAGTGTTAAAATCCCCGGCGAGAACGATAAAAGCATTCGCTGGAAAACTGGATCGAATCATGTTCGTCAAAGTCGTTGCCTCGATGGAACGGGAACTGGAACCGCCGTTGCCGTGCAAATGCACGCTGACGACATAGAGATCGTTTGTGCCGGGGAGATCAAGCTTAGCCCAGGCGAAATCGCGATCAGTGAGTTGAGGATCATCCCAAACGCCATTGGTAAGAATCGCATAGCGGCTGATGATTCCATTGGGAATGCTTTTTCCGCTCTCGCGAAAGTAAACGAAGTTCGTGCCAAACGCTTTATCGACCATCTCCCGAAGGGCGGCGGCGGTGTTAACGCCGTTGCTCGTGCTCAAATAATTGAATTCCTGAATCGCAACCACGTCAGGTTTCAACCCTTTCAAAATATTCATCCCAGCCGTTTCATAACGTTGATTGTTCCCGCTGGAAATGTTGGCCGCCATCACCCGAATCGTGACATTGGTGTTCACGACGATTGGCGCTTGCTGCCCTCGTACGCTAAACCCGAGAAAGCAAACTGCGGCCAGGAAAAGCTTTGGAAAAATTTGGTGTGTCAAAAGCATAAAAACAATCGGCCCATTATACATGAATGTCGGAGAAGACAAGGAAGCGTCTCTGATTTTCCAGCGTGACCGAGAAATCTCTTCGTGGCATCGTCCGCCCGTGACGACAAGCGAAGCAGCCAATCTTTTAGATCAATTTCGCGCGGGAAAAATTTCCCGTGAGAAAGTCCTGCACGCATTTCAAGCGCCGCCGGTCATTGATCTTGGCTTCGCCGAAGTCGATACGCATCGCGCGTTACGCAAAGGGTTTCCCGAAGTGATTTTTGCCGCTGGAAAAACTCCAGAGCAAGTCGTTGCCATTGCGAGAGAAATTACTTCGCGCGAAAAACAATTGCTGATCACGCGGGTGGGGCCTGAGCACGCGAAAGCGTTGAAACGGAAATTTAAAAATGCGGTTCATCATGAACTCGCCCGTTGCGTCACGTTGAGCAAAGAGAATCCGCAGACCAACCCGGGAACCATCGCCGTGGTTTGCGCGGGCACAAGTGATTTACCCGTTGCTGAAGAGGCTGCCGTTACGGCGCAGATCATGGGTAACAAAGTCGAAAAAATTATCGATGTTGGCGTCGCCGGATTGCATCGCTTGCTGCGCCGATTGGAAACGATTCAACAAGCAAACGTGATCATCGTAGTCGCGGGAATGGAAGGAGCGCTGCCGAGTGTCGTGGCGGGATTGGTCTCAAAGCCAGTGATTGCAGTCCCAACCAGCGTCGGATACGGCGCGAGCTTTGGCGGGTTGGCTGCGTTACTCGGCATGTTGAACAGTTGCGGCAGCGGCGTGACGGTGGTGAATATTGACAACGGATTTGGCGCGGGCTACGCGGCCAGTCAAATCAACGCGTTGGTGTCGGGTTCTTAATCCTAATCTTAATCCTTCCGAGCGATTTAGATTAGGATTAAGAGTAGGAATAGGATTAAGAGCAAAATATGAAAACACTTTATCTCGATATTTTTAGCGGCATCAGCGGCGATATGTTCATTGGTGCGCTGCTTGATCTCGGCGTTGATTTCCACGAATTAGAACATGAACTCGCCAAGCTGAATCTCGATGGCTACCACTTGCACGCGGCGCGAAAACAGAAGGCGCAAATCGAAGGCGTGAAGTTTGACGTTCATTTGGCCCACGAACATAATCACGGCCACGAACATCATCACGAAGAGGAGCACGCGCACGAACATTCTCATGCAGACGGAACCAGCCATTCTCATTCACATTCGCACGATCATGGGCATGAACATCATCACCACGAAGCGGAACACAAACATGAAGATGTGCATCACCATCACGAAGCGCAGGAACACGAACACGAACACGGAAGAAATTTTTCAGAGATAACAACCTTGATTGCCGACAGCGCTCTTTCTGATTGGGTGAAGGCAAAATCAATTGCGGTATTTCATCGCATTGCGGTGGCGGAAGGGAAAATTCACGGGATGCCTCCGGAAGAAGTTCACTTTCACGAAGTCGGCGCAGTCGATTCCATCGTCGATATTGTTGGAACTTGTGTTGCGATTGAAATGCTCGGCAAACCACGGATTCTCGCCAGCAATGTCATCGAAGGAACGGGTTGGATTAGTTGCGCGCACGGCCGGTTTCCGATTCCCGCTCCGGCGACACTTGCGATCCTCGGTGCCCGCGGAATTCCCCTCACGCAGTGCGACGAACCGCAGGAACTCATTACACCCACCGGCGCGGCGTTGCTCGCCGAATTCGTTGAAACCTTCGCGCCGATGCAAAATCTGACGGCCACCAAAATTGGTTTCGGCCTCGGCACGCGCGACAACAAAACGCGTCCGAATGTTCTGCGCGCTATTCTCGGGGAAACCGCAGGCACAACGCATGATTGGCAAACCGATACGATCTCGGTTCTGGAAACGAATCTGGACGACATTAACGGCGAAATCCTCGGCCACTTTTCAGAAAAGGTTTTGGCATCCGGCGCTCTCGATGTTTTTCACACGCCGATTCAAATGAAGAAAAATCGTCCCGGTGTTTTGCTCACAATTTTGTGCGCGGTGGCCGACGCCGACAAATTCAGCGAAATGATCCTGCGCGACACAAGTGCATTCGGTGTTCGTCGTTCCACTTTGGAACGGCGAAAACTCCAGCGCGAATTTCAAACGGTGAAAACGAGCTGCGGAGAAGTCATGATCAAGATTGGGAAGTTGAATGGGGAGATCGTTCAATCCGCACCGGAATTTGAATCGTGCAAAAAATTAGCGGACGCTAAAAACATTCCGTTGAAAGAAATCTACGCAGCCGTAGCCAAAGCAATTGAGAAGCTGTAATCGCAACTGAGAATTGCGTTTCTAACTTGTCGGCGCATAAAGAAATTCTCGACCGTCAACCTGCGGGTCGCTAAACTTTGTGCAACTTAACCAGCAATCAAAACCATGAGCGCATTGTTTTTATTCGTAGGGGTTATTGCAGCCGGAATGGCTATCGTGCTGTTATCCATCCGAAAATCTCCGATGGGTTTTGAGGACGAAGCCGGTTTTCACTTCGACAGTTTCAATGATCATGCGTTGAAGTATCTTCAGACCGCAAAATTGGAGGAACGCTTTTTAAATGGATCATGCGCCCGGTCTTTTCATTTGCGAATGGCGGGAATGACCAAAGGCTTTGCAGTTTTTACTCTCGTTGCACTTTTAGTCGTTCTTCCAAAGACGTCCAACCATTTGGAGATGGGCGAATCTCTCGGAGCAATGGTGAATCTTTCGAAAGCGACAACATCTGATTCTAAATGGCGAGCGTCACGGCCACCGCGCAAGATTCGAGGTTTAGTCAGAGGCTGTGCGTGCGGTTTAGCCAGATCGAATGATTCGGGTCGCAGGTTCAGTCAGCCAAATTTTTTCGTCACAAATTTCGATCTCCAGTTTCCGAAGCGTTTCACCTTCGCACGGCCCGCGCACACAGAGTCCGTTTAAAGGTTCGTAAATCGCACCATGCGATTGACAGATGAAATGGTTGCCGTCACGGCTGAAAAGGTTCCCTCCTTCTGAATCCAAATTGATCGCGATGTGCTGACATTTGTTTTCGTAGGCAACCACTTCGCCCGAAAATCGTGCCAGAAATCCATCGGTCCTTTCTCCATCGCGAACAAACTGGAATTTTATCGTTTGCCCGTCGCGCAGTTCGCCCGACGTCGCAATCTGTAAATGTTTCACTGATAAAGAGTATGCCACGCTCGCCATTGCCAAAATTAAAATCAGGTTGGAATCCCACGAACGACTGCGCCATGTTGATTTTGTGAAAGCAATTCAACTCATTGCCCACGGCATACCCGGTAAACTTGAACTCCGCGATATTGCTGATCCAAAACCCGGTGACGATGAAGTGGTCGTTCGCGTCCGTGCCTGTGGATTGAATCGCCTCGACCTCTGGACTGAAGAAGGCGCTTTGCCTATCAAACTTCAATTGCCTCGTATTCCAGGATGTGAAATCGCCGGAGAAGTTTTGGACGTAGGCAATAATATTTCAGAGTGGCGCAATGGCGATCGTGTCGCGGTGCAGTCGAATTTATTTTGTGGCGAATGTGAATTCTGCGCGCGCGGACGCGAATCGCTTTGCGTGAAAGGAGAAATTTTAGGCGTTAATCGCGACGGCGGGTTTGCCGAGATGGCAGTCGTTCCAGCATCGGCACTTGTTCCACTGCCCGACAAAGTCAGTTTTGAAACGTCAGCCGCCTTGACGCTTGCCGGAAGCACAGCGATGCACATGTTGACCAATCGTGTGAAGGTTTGTTCTGGCGATTGGGTCCTGGTGATCGGCGGAGCCAGCGGCGTTGGTTCCGTTGCAATTCAAATTGCAAAAGGGCTGGGCGCTTACGTCATCAGCACTGGTTCAAGCGCGGCTAAACGTGAGCTGGCCACCAGGCTCGGCGCGGATCACGTCGTCGATTCCACGATCGAATCCTGGCCAGGCGAAGTGCGTAAACTAACGGAAAAGCGAGGCGTAAATTTTGTGGTGGAACACGTTGGCGGAAATGTTTTGTTGAAATCGTTCGATTGTCTGGCGCGAGGCGGAACAATCGTGACTTGCGGGGCCACCGAAGGCCGCGATGTGGCAATCAAACTTTGGTCATTGTTTGTTAAAGAGCAAAGTCTAGTGGGAAGTTACGGTCGAAATCGGGCTGACATCGACGCCACTTTGCGATGGGCGCAACAGGGGAAAATCAAGCCGGTGATTGACCGTAGCTTTTCACTGCCAGAAACCGCGCAGGCATTTGCACAACTTCGCGATCGAGCGGTCATGGGCAAGTTGATTGTGAAGCCTTAGAAATATTCTTTTCCGTAAAAAACGGAAAATCAGTTGACGCATGGAAAACCCATTTGTAAATTACGCGTCCTTTGGTATCCAAGGTAGCTCAATGGTAGAGCTCCGCACTGTTAATGCGGCTGTTGAAGGTTCGAGCCCTTCCCTTGGAGCCATCTTGAAAACGCCTTGTTTTCAATAGTTTCTCCTCAAATTGAAGGGCTGTTTTAGGGAATGGTTATCAAACATTCATTTTTGGGACTGCTTTGGGACAATTCGAGCACTCATTGGCTCGCTCAATGATCTCTGACGGAATCGTCCGAGTAATTCGTAGGCTTAACTCACGAGATCGCTGGGAAAGATGAAGCCACCCAATGGATTTCCCGACCTCTATCGAAATCTATTCTACGCTAATCGCCCCTGAACATCGCTTTGCGTTTGCCTAATCTTTGTCAGCTCCTATTTTCTTCAGCATGAGAATTTTTGTCGTGCTGATCGGACTGCTTTTCGCATCGGGCGCATCCGCTGAAGACTCGCCAACCTCTCTTTACGTTCGGGTCAATCAGGTAGGCTATCGATCCAGCGACCAAAAAATTGCAGTCGCGTTTTCGTCGAATCAATTGCCTGGATCATTCCGGGTCCTCAAGGTGGAGGACGGTGAAATCGTTCATCGTGGCGTCATAAAGCCATTGCCAGGCGAGCGATGGGGCGCGTTCGATAACCACGCCGAACTTGATTTTTCCAAGGTAAAACAACCTGGGAAATATTTCGTTCAGATCGGCGACGCTAAATCTTTTGCGTTTGCAATCTCTGCTGATGCCTACGCGCAATTGCCGGATCAACTGCTCGAATTCATGCGCCAGCAACGGTGCGGTTACAATCCGTGGCTCGACGCGGTTTGCCATTCCTTCGATGGACGCACCGCTTTTGGTCCGATGACGAACGGCACTTTTTTGGACTGCGACGGTGGCTGGCATGACGCCGGCGATTTGCTGAAATATTTGCTGACCTCAGGAAATGCCACGGCTCAAATGCTCCTTGCGTTTCAATTGCAAAAAGATAAATCGGTTTTTTCCGACCGTTGCAATGCTCTGGGACAAGCGACCTTGAACGGTATTCCCGACATTCTCGACGAAGCAAAATGGGGCCTGGATTGGATGCTCAAGTTGCACCCGGCACCGGACCAACTTTTCCATCAAATTGCCGATGATCGCGATCACAGTGGTTGGCGTTTGCCGCAGAATGAAACCGTCGATTACGGCTGGGGCAAAGGCAAAGAGCGCGTTGTTTATTTCGCCGACGGCAAACCGCAAGGTTTGAAGGAATATAAAAGTGAATCGACTGGAGTCGCCAATCTCGCGGGACGTTACGCGGCTGCGATGGCGCTCGCTTATCAGACCTGGAAAGACGATCCGCGGATGAAAGCATTTGCGGAGAAATGTTTGTTCGCGGGAAGGGAAGTCTATGAACTCGGGCTGGCGAAAGAAGGAGTGCAGCAGGGGAATTCCTACGGCGCGCCGTATCGTTATGCCGAAACCACCTGGGCCGATGACATGGAGTGGGGCGCGGCGGAACTCTTTCGTGCGACGGGTGAAAAGCGCTTTCTCAAGGATGCCAAACGCTACGCTGAACTGGCGAACACCGACAACTGGATGGGCAAGGAACAAACCGGTCACTACCAATATTATCCATTCATGAACGTGGGGCATTTTCGATTTTACGATTTGGTGGACAAAAAGTTTCAGAAAATCTTGGCGGGGTATTATCGCGAAGGCATTGAGCAATGTGTCGAAATGTCGAAGAAGAATCCTTATCGCGCAGGCGTGCCGTTCATCTGGTGCTCGAACAATTTGATGACGGCGCTGGCGACGCAATGTCTCCTCTACGAGCGCATGACTGGCGATACCACGTATCGTGAATTCGCCAGTAAACAGTACGACTGGCTGCTCGGCCGAAATCCGTGGGGCACGTCCATGTTCACCGACATTCCCGATGGCGGCGAGTTTCCCGTCGATGTTCATTTAATGCCGAACAAACTTTTGAAACGCACCGTGCGCGGGGGTTTGGTGGATGGCCCGGTTTATGAACGCATTTTCAAAAGCCTCAAAGGCGTGAGCATTACTGAGCCTGATCCGTTTGCGCTGTTTCAGGACGAACGCGCGGTCTATCACGACGACATCAAGGATTATTCCAGCAACGAACCGACCATGGATGGAACCGCGTCAGCGATTTTGTTATGGGCGTTGTTTGATTGATTTGGACGATGAACCTCCCCCAATGCTGTTGTCGGAAAGCAATAACCGTTCAGTTGGATTCGGCGTGTTTTCTAGGTAATCGTTGAACCATGCAATCACCGGTTCCGTTAATTCGTGGAACCAATAAAAGGAAGACACCGCACATCGAACCCTGAACATCGAATGAGCGGAGCTTCCCACATCGGGCGTTCGATGTTTTTTCATTTCGTCGGCAACGAATCTTTTCCGTCCGTCAACCATTCCAAATTGAAGCGGGCAACGGTCAGCAATTTTGGCCGTTCATAAAAACAGAGGATGGTTCCATCCGGCAACACGGCGAGATCGGAATACGCGCTGCGATCCGGCTCCAATGATTTATTTACTTTCCAGGTTTTCCCTTCGTCGTAACTCAATTTGATGGAAAGGTTTTTTCGATCGCGGTTACCGCCGGGAATTTCTTTGCCATCGGCGCGGGAAAGATTGTCGGGGTTCGCGAAGAGAATCCGGTTTTTAGTGCTCTCAGATTTTTTGGAAAGGCGAACGATGCTTGCCATGCAAACGGGTTCGAGCAACGCGTTATCAAAATGAGGCTCGCTCCATTGGGTGGCACCGTCAGGACTGGTCGTGACAATGCGACGATGCTCTGCGGACAGACTTCGCGCATTCAGCATCACGCGGCCATCCGCCAATTGGACAACGATAGTTTCATTGGGGGTGACCCACTTTTCCGTGTCTGGAATCGCGATGTCGCCGCGCTTCCAGGTCTTGCCGTGATCGTCGCTGAAGATTGTCGCCGTCACGGAAGGCCCGTGACCTTTTGCGCCCGTGGAGAGCCAAACCGGAACAACGAGCCGTCCGTTCGCCAGTTGAATTCCGTGGGCTGGGCCGGTGGCAATGACGTTGCAATCGTATTCGGGTCGAAACTTTTCAAACGTGGAAGAAATCTCGACCGGTTTGGAAAACGTCACCCCGTCATCATCGCTGCGCATGTAAAAAGCGCGTTCGTAATTGATGCAATACAGGAAATGAACCGCGCCTGTTTCGCGATCCACGATGGCGACCGGATTGTTCACGGTCTGTTCCGTTTCGCTCACCTTCTTGATCTTCAACGCTACTGCGCTTCTCGGCAAACGGTCGCCCAAATGCGCGATTTGTTTTGGTGCGCCCCAGGTTTTTCCGCCGTCCGTGCTGCTGCGTAAATAGATTTCGATTTCCGCCCAGTCACTGCTGCTGTTCCTGCGCGCTTCGCAATACGCCAGCACGGTGCCATTCGTGGTGACGACAATTCCGGGAATGCGATAGAGCGCAAATCCGTTCTCGCCAGCTCTGAACAGGTCGATCTTTTCGAGGAATGGCTCGGCTGTTGCGCAGACGTTCGTCAACGCGATTGCAATGGCGGGAATGTTCAGTCGCATCAACTTGCTAAATGAAGTGAAAAGTTTGTAGCTCATGAGATTGGCGCAGATTGAAGAAGTGTTGAACACAAAACCAGATTCGTTTTGTGGTCACTTAATTGGGCCAACCGGCACAACGCGCTGCGCTCGATCCTTATTGATTGAAGCTTGGACGCTCTCGCTTGAACTGATCAGCGGAGGTAATCGCCGATGATGATTGCCCGGTAGCGAAGGGTCTGGGTTGGAGCGGGTCTTACCAGAAATTCCACCTTGTCCCGACGCGCGGTCACTTTCGTGACATTTTTCCAGCCGTCATCATTTGTGAAACGTTGCAGGAGGATGGTCTGGCGCGGGAGAGATGCGTAGCGGAGCAGGGCGGCTTTGGGATTGGAGCCAATTTGTTCCACCAACGAGAGTTCAACTTCTGGACCTTGCACGTGCAGTTTGACCGCGCCGGTTCGTCCCTCCAAATCCGTGACCGCGATTTGATAAGATTGACCCGCCGTCACTTCAAACAACACGTTGGTTCGGCCGGTTGCCACCAAGTTGAGATTTGAAAGGGTTGAGCCGGTGAAAATACTAATCGGGAAAGAATGATCGCTATACCAACTGCTGATGGAAGCGGTCCCGTTGACCGGTGATCGCCAGGTCCACCATACAGATTTGCCGCTGGAATTTGCCGGAGGAGACGGTTCACCCGCCTGACGGGTGGCACCGGCATTGTGTCCGACGGCCACGGCATAAAGTCCCTTGAGGTTGATCCGGCGTTTAAAATCGTCATTTGTCGCTCGTCGGGTGACGGCTAAAAACATTGGAACTTCTCCGGTGGTTGCGCCGTTTCCGTCGAAAGCGATCTGGTAGGTCTGACCTTTTTCAGCGTCAAATTCTACGGCGTTGGGATAATCTGCGAGTTGCATGGGTAAAGCATTGGCCGACGTGAGCGAATCAACGGATGAACCGGTGTAAGCGGCGAACAAAGGAAAGAATTGGGGAGGCGGATTCTGATCAATGAGATCTCCGCAGCGGGGACCTGTGCCCGTCCAAATAATTCCATGAGTCCCCTGCGGGTAGGGCGGAATCCGATTAATCGACAAGGTGACTCGACCGGTCGCTGGAGCGATCCAGGAATACCAAACTGAACTGCCTCCGTTACCGGGATGCATTGGTTCGCCCGGCTCTGGCGTTGCGCCAAAGTTTTTGGTTCTAATCTGGAAACGTGACCCGCGCAATTTGACGCGATTAGCAAAGTCATCGTTCGGGGGCGCGGCAGTGAATGATAACTGTAAATTTACGTTCCCGCCCGAGACTACGTTTGTGGTTCGTTCAGGACCGGGATGGTTAAAGGGCGGATAAGAGGTCCCCACCTGCCATCCGTAAGACGTATCGGTGAAAAGAGCGGAATCGACAGCGAAGTGGTAGGACACGCCCTGTTGAACATGAAACTCTGTTTTATTTCGCACCCGCCAGTGACATCCGCAATTCGTCGTTTCGTAGCAGGCTAGAAATGTATTGCTGGCGACGAGGGAAAGAGCTTCCAAGCTGTTTCCGGTGTAAATGGAAAGGAGCGGATTGAATGCCGTGCCTTGAATTTGCAGACTCACAATTCCGTTGGACGGAGCCGTCCATGTCCACCAGGCTGTTTGTCCCGTGGACACCCCTTCAATTAACGGTTCGCCGACTTCGAACGTCGCATCGGCCAACGATCCTGAAACGTTGGTTTCAATCGTCTGACGGTTGGCAAAGTTGTCATTGAAGGGTTGGGCCTTCGCGAAGAAAGGCGACCAGCTCATCAACAAGAGAATTAATCCCGAGGTCTTAAAAGTTTTCATTCAGCGATCTGTTCATCCGATGCCCGCGCCTGAAACGTCTCATTCGCCGGGATTCCAACGGCGCAACTATGCAGGCTGAATCAACCTTGGGAAGTTTGAAGTTTGTGCTGCTCCTGCTTCTCTTGCGAAACCGATTCGTTGCGGAATGAATTTCCAGCTATTTGCCAAGAAGAGTGCTGACGCCCGGCTGATTGGTTGCATAGTTCCAAGCGGCGCTGCCAAAAGATTTGATCTCAGGATTTGAATTGGAAATTGAGTTTTTCACCAACTGAAGAATTGCTGGTGTGGTAGGTCGAACGTGCGCCAACCCTCCTATTGCTGACATGTAAATTATCGGTTCGGATGAGTTGAGTGCATTGGTCAATGCGGGAATAGATTCCGGCCCGATCCAGCCCAGAGCCGGCCCCGCGTTGATGTTCGTGGAATTCAATATTTGAACGAGCGCTGGAATGGCTGGCCGAGCAATCGGGCCCAGGATTTTGAATCCCGCAATTGCGCATTCATTTTCCCAGGCAGCGGCGTGAAGGTTGATTCGGATGAACGATTTTGCCCAGCGCTGAATTTGTTTCTCCGTCGCGCCATCTTCGGCGCTTAACATTTTTATCAGAAAAGGCAGCGATTTTGTTCCCATCTGGCGAATCGCGAAGGCAGGTTCCCCCGAATCGATTCCTCTGCTTAGAATGATCCATTCACGAAGCGACTTCCCTTTGTAACGCGGTTCACGTTTGGCTGAATAAACGAGAAACCCGATCCCAATGAGAATCATCGCAATGAGGAAAATTGTGCGATGTTTTTTCACGGTGAAAAACATAGAGCTGTTTGGTTTACCTTCGACCTTATTTATTATAACGACGTGGAACCAATTTCTCCGGACGCTTTCCACGTCGGACTGCGCCGCTGATCGGAATGTAATCAAGTTCAGTTTTATCGGCGGCGCAACGAAGCATCAAACCGCCGCGACTCATGTCGCCGCGTCCGATAAATTGAGAAGGGAAACGCAATCGGTCGCCGAAAACTTCCTGGAGCGCGTCCACGTATTTGCCAGTCGCTACGCTCCCCAGCAGCACAACTTCGCAAGGCACAGTAAAACTTTCGCAAATGCATTTGGCATCGCGGAGCAGGGGACGACGATAACGTGGTTCATTCTCGTCAATATCCACTTTGGAAAAGGCTTCCAACTGTTTCAAATTGACCGGCGTGTTGGCGTCCAACAGACCGCGATTCGTCGTGATAATAAGGATTCCCGGCAGATGCGGCGGTGGTTTGGCGAAGGTCTTTGCGTAAACAAGTTTGCCGCGAAAATAAAGTCCGCTTAAAAAACTGAACACTTCTCCTAGTGGCACCGTCTTAAGGCGCAGTCTCCGAGCAAGGTCGAACTGCGCGCGCTCATTGAAAAGCATTTGAGCGCGTTGACCGCCGGAGTGAGCGGGTGACAAAAGGAAAATCCGATGCACGGAAGAATATTATTCAGAACGCCAATGTCGCAATCAGAAGCAATATACTTCGTCGACGTGATTGCATTTGGAATTCAAACTGAAACATGGAAGATTCGCCGCGACCAATGGACGTAAAAGTAAAAATCTGCGGAATCACCAATCTGGACGATGCCATCGCTGCGGTGGAAGCGGGGGCGGATGCGCTTGGTTTCATGTTCTACGAACCCAGCCCGCGCAATGTATCCATCGAAACCGTTGCGAAAATCGCGAGAGAACTTCCGACGTGGATTCTGAAAACGGGCGTCTTCGTGAATCCCGCGCCGGATTTAGTCATGACTGCATTGGGAAATTGTGGGTTGAATCTGTTGCAATTTCATGGGGAGGAATCATCGGATTTTTGCACAAGCTTTGGCGTGATGAGCATGAAAGCATTTCGCGTGAAAGATGCGGCCTCGCTAGAATCGATGAAGGAGTATCGAACCGATGTTTTACTCCTCGACAGTTATGTTCCCGGAAAACCTGGCGGCACAGGCGAGACATTTAATTGGAACCTCGCAGTTGAAGCCAAGAAAATTGGGAAACCCGTTTTTCTCGCTGGCGGTCTGACCGCGGAAAATGTCGGGCAAGCGGTCCACGAGGTGCAACCTTTTGGTGTCGATGTTTCCTCCGGCGTCGAAGCGTCGCCCGGAAAAAAAGATCATCAAAAGATTTGGAAATTCATCGAAGCGGCACGACGGGGATATTAAGCGACGTTGGGTAAACTCAAATTCATCCTGCATGTCCGTCAGTTTCTACTGTGACCAGGCTTAAACCGTTTTGTTAATCGCCTTTGGATCAGAGCCTCGTCACCTCGGCTGCCACGACTTTCCCACGCTCTAAATATTCCATTGCCTCTTTGATTCTTTGCGCGAAAATTCTGCCATGAGCGTAATTGCGACTGAATCTCTTCCTGATGCACAAGGTCACTTCGGCCCCTACGGTGGACGTTATGTTCCTGAAACGTTGATGCATCCGTTGAAGGAACTGGAAGAAGAATATTTTCGCGCGCAACACGATCCTGAATTTCAAAAGGAGCTGAATTATTACCTCAAAGAATTTGTCGGTCGCCCCACGCCGCTCTATTTCGCTGAACGTCTGACGCGGGAACTCGGTGGCGCAAAAATTTATCTCAAACGCGAAGATCTTCTCCACACCGGCGCACACAAAATCAACAACGCGATGGGCCAGATTCTTTTGGCCAAGCGCATGGGCAAGACGCGCATCATTGCTGAAACCGGCGCGGGCCAGCACGGTGTGGCGACGGCGACGGTTAGCGCGATGTTTGGATTGAAATGCGTGATTTACATGGGCGAAGTCGATTGCGAACGGCAGGCGCTCAATGTTTACCGGATGAAAATGCTCGGCGCGGATGTTGTCTCCGTGAAAGCAGGACAACGCACGTTGAAAGAAGCCGTCAACGAAGCGATGCGCGATTGGGTGACGAATGTTCGAAGCACGCATTACATTCTCGGCACCGCTTACGGCGCGCATCCGTATCCAGTGATGGTGCGGAATTTTCAGCGAATCATCGGCGACGAAGCGCGCCGTCAAATTTTGGAAAAGGAGAATCGCTTGCCGGACCTGCTCATCGCGTGTGTTGGCGGTGGTTCAAATGCGATCGGACTTTTCTATCCGTTTCTGGAAGATGAATCGGTGAAAATGCTCGGGATCGAAGCAGGTGGCGAAGGGATTTTTCCTGAAAAACATGCCGCGCGTTTTCAGGGCGGTTCGCTCGGCGTTCTGCAGGGAACGCGCTCTTACATCTTGCAGGATGCAGATGGGCAAATTCAATCGACTCACAGCATTTCAGCGGGCCTCGATTACGCAGCGGTCGGTCCTGAACACGCCTGGTTGCGCGATGAGAATCGCGCCGAATATTCTTACGAAACCGACGATAAAGCGCTGGCTGCTTTCCAAAAGCTGGCACGGCTTGAAGGAATTATTCCTGCGTTGGAATCGTCACATGCCGTCGCTGCGGTTATGCAACGAGCGCCAAAAATGGCGAAGGATAAATTGATCATCGTGAACCTTTCCGGTCGAGGCGACAAAGACGTGGCGCAGGCGGCGGATAAGTTGAAGCTGGAGATGCCGAAATAGATCTTTGGTTTTTCAGCGCGAAAGTCGCTTAAGGCGGGAGAACGTGGGAAGGAAGCGTGCAAGTTGGAGCCGAGCCAACCGATTTCACAGTGTAAGTCCCACCCGCTGGACACAGCGGCATGGTTGAATTGATGAGATACGGCGCAATGTGCAATGGAGTTACCGCAGAATCCGCCGATTGCTTGTTCTCCAACGCCCACTGCTGGGTAGCACCATCTATTTGCCGGAGATGATTGATGCATACTCTTGCGGACTTAGCCATTTCCTCGTCCCGAGTTTGAACGACGAGTTGTTGGTTTTGCTGTTGGAGTTGCTGAATCTGTTGCGCCTGTTTGGATTGGGCTTGCTGCGCTTCCTGGAGACGTTCTCGTCCCTGTTCTGCTTGTTGAAATTGCTGCTCCAGTTTTTGTTTATCGCGGCGCAATAATCCGACTTCGTTCCGCAAGCGAATAAGTTCCTCGCGCTCCCTGGCAGTCGGCGCAGCAGCGGAGATTCGAGCCTCATCGTTTTTCGCTTCTTCAAGGGAAGCGCGCAATTGTTCGAGTTCCTGGTTTTGCGCGCGAAGTTGAATTACCTCTTTATCTTTGGTGTTCCCTTCACGGAAAAGGAATCCAGCCGCAACGAGGCAGATCAAAACTAAAATCCAAGGGACTGCTTTTTTCATGAGGTGTTTCGCGTTGTATCAACCGATAATTTTTGCCGAGGTGAAATGACGTTCGCCAAGAAACGTGCTGGTTGTAACTCTGGGTCTCGAAGTCCGCAAGAGCCGAAAGAGCAAGCGGCAGGGCAGACGCAGCTAATTTTTAGGAGAATAGTACGAGTTAGTACTTGTACTTTTAAAAAATCTGCTTAGGTACACCCGGATGCAAACGCATCCTAAACTGAGCTTGATGGAACATTTCAAAGAATTGCCGGACCCGCGGGTTCTGCGGACTCCCGAGCACGAACTGATTGATATTCTGGTGATTGCCATTTGCGCCATCCTGTGTGGCGGCGAAACGTTCAACGACATGGAGGATTTTGGCCACGCCAAGCAGGACTGGTTCAAAACCTTTCTGAAACTGCGCCACGGAATCCCGAGCCACGATACCTTCAACCGGGTCCTGGCCGCGCTGGCCCCCGCCAGGTTCCTGGATTGCTTCCTGTCCTGGACGCAAAGCCTGCGCCAGGCGGTGGCCGGAGAAATCGTCGCGGTGGATGGCAAGGCGTTGCGCCGGGCTTTGACCAAAGACGGCGGCATTCCCTACATCGTCAGCGCCTGGGCGGGAAGCAACCATCTGGTGTTGGGGCAATTGAAAGTGGCCGACAAAAGCAATGAGATCACAGCGGTGCCCGCATTATTGCGGGTGCTGGAACTTTCCGGCTGCATTGTGACCATTGATGCCATGGGCTGTCAGAAGAAGATCGCGCGGGAGATTATCGAGGCGGATGCCGACTACGTGCTGGCGCTCAAGGGCAATCAGGAAACGGTGCATGAAGAGGTGAAAACTTCTTTGGACGCGGCGCTGGCCGAGCAAGCCGGGCCGCGCCTGCCGGGAGCCAGACTTTCCAAGGCGGCCGCCACTCTGGCGATGAAGGAAACGGTGGAGAAGGATCACGGGCGTTTGGAAACCCGCCGCTACGATCAGAGCGTCGAGCTGGATTGGTTTGCCGACCAGCCCAAATGGGAAGGGTTAAAGTCAGTCGGATTCGTTGAATCGTCGAGGGAAACGGGTGGGAAGACCACGGTGGAACGCCGTTATTACCTTTCGAGCCTGCCCTTGGAGGTGGAGCAGTTTGCCCGGGCGGTGCGAGAACATTGGGGAGTGGAAAACAAAGTGCATTGGGTGATGGATGTCTGCTTCCGGGAAGATCAAAGCCGGGCTCGCGCCGGTTACGCGGCGGAGAATCTGGCCACCCTGCGCCGACTCGCCTTGAACATGTTGCAGCGCGAGAGAACTAAAAAACGCGGAATCAAAGGCAAACAACTCAATGCTGGCTGGGATAATGCCTATTTGCTCCGCTTACTTGGAATTTAGCTGCGTCTGCCCTGGAG
>JBBQAX010000035.1:0-21365 GCA_038316905.1 Verrucomicrobiota bacterium
GATTTCGCGCGCGGTTGAATCGATCTGCAATCCTCTCGTCTTTCCATCGGGCAATGTGATCTCCGCGCTGGTTGCATTTTGCGCGAGAGCGAAACGAAACGGCTCTCCAGCACGCACAAAAAGCTGGCTGTGTTTTGCCGAAGCCGGATTCAAAAACTCGACGGCGTTCGCGATGAAAATGGGAAATGAAATGCGCAACGGCCAGGTACTTTGCAATGTGTCGAATCCAATCCAGGCAATTTTCTGGCGCTCCAACTCTCCGGCGAGAACGAGCGGCGTTTGTTGCGCATCGACGAGCGAGATCCCCCACGACGGCGTTTTCACGGCGAGCGTTTCACTGATTTGCACGTTGTCAAAATTGACGTAGCGCAACAGCGGATGCGTGTTCTTCCAATCGACGATGGCGGGATTTTCTGCGGTCGAAATGCCGTCGAACCAATTTGTATTCGCGACGTGAATGGCCAGCACATTTCCTTTCGGCCAGGCGGCGGGAAAAATATCATCGAGCACCACGAGATCGAAGGTGGTGTTGGAATCGACAAAATCTGAAGCGGTGGAAAGCTCAACGTTAGCAGCGGCACGCAGGGCTTTTTCCAGGAAACGATTTCCGCGACTGACGAGCAGCACTTTGATCGGTTGCGGTAATTCGCTGAACATTGACGCCTGATTGTCAGCGGCCAAATCGTCTTTGGCTTTCAGGTTCACGGTGAAAACACCATTCGTGTTTTGCGATGCGAAGAAAACCTGAGGCGAAGTTTCACCCGCTGGAATTTTCAATGGACGCACTTCGAGAATTTGGTTTTCAAAGCGCAATTCCAATTCAGCTTCATGTGCGTTTGTCGAAAAGTTCTGAACACTGGTGTAAATCGCGCTCTCGCTGGGATCCTCTGGGTTAGAACGAACATCGAGCGCGACAACCCCAAGATTCTCACTGCGCTGGCCAACGCGATGATAGACAACGCGCATTCCTTTATTTTCGAACTCACTCAAATCGCCGACCGCGCCATCGCTGAACAAATGAATTTCTGCTCCAGCTTGATCACGCGTCAGAGTCTCGGCGAGTTTCAACGCTTCCTTCAAATGCGTCGTTGAATCCGTGACAGCGCATGCTTCGAGCGCGCGACGCAACGCCGCTTTGTTGCTCGTCGCAGATTGTTTGACTTCGGTATTCGCCGCCGCTTGCAGCACGAGCATCTGATCCTGATCGCGCAAACCATCGACCCACTTCAATGCTTCACTCCGCGCCTTTTCAAAACGGGACGGCGTTTCATCTGTGCTTTGCATCGACGCCGACGCATCGAGAATCACGACACGTAACGCGGCGCTTTTTGAATCGCCCGAAAAATAGGGACGGCTCAAAGCAAAGATAGCCAGAATCAAAAGCAACAATTGCAGAAGCAAAAGCCAGTTGTGCCGCAGTTTTTGGAATGGTGCGTTGGCCTGGGTTTCAGCGAGAAATTTTTGCCAAAGCAACGTGCTGGAAACGAGTTTTACGACGCGTTTGCGCTTGAGCAAATAAAAGAGCACCACGATAGGAATCGTGGCGGCAAACCAAAATGCGGTTGGGGCGAGAAAATTCATCCACTACCAGCGTTGCAATGCGCAAACCGTAAACGCTTCAAATTTGGTTTTCGACACAAATAGTTTACGATGTGCGAATGCAAGTTTCAGAGACGGTTCAATGCCCCTTTTGCGGCCAAAGTTTTGAGCTGGTGATCGACACGAGCGTGGAGTCGCAACAGTTCACGACGGATTGCGAAGTCTGTTGTCGGCCGTTTGAAGTGTTTGCGGAATGTGAACCGGGAGAAATTCTTTCGCTCAATGTGAACGGGAATTAAAAGATACTTTGCGCATTTCGGCTCGGTTGTGGCTAACTGGTCCCCGCATAAATATATGAACCCCACTACTGTTCTCTGGATTTACATCGTTCTCCTCGTTCTTGGCGGCCTTATGGGCTTTATCAAAGCCAAAAGTAAGATGTCGCTCATCATGTCGGTGGTGTTTGCGATCCCACTCGCGCTGTGTGCTCTGGGCATTCTGAAATCGCCGACGTGGCTCGCCGATGGGTTGCTCGTGTTTCTCCTCATTTTCTTCGGTCTGCGTTTCGCCAAGTCGAAGAAATTTATGCCGAACGGTTTGATGACAGTCCTTTCTGTTCTCGCGCTTGTCTTGCGCAATGTCCGATTTTAAGTTGTCGGCGTGGTGCAAAAGTCTCTTCCTATCTGGCAAATTCATTCGTCGATTCTCGGCGAACTGAATGTGGGCAATCGCCTTGTGCTCGTCGCGCCAACTGGCTCTGGAAAAACCACGCAGGTTCCGCAGATGCTGCTCGACGCGGGATTAGCGGGGGAAAAGAAGATCGTTGTCCTGCAACCACGTCGGGTCGCCGCGCGGACGGTGGCAGCGCGAGTTGCTTGGGAACGGAACTGCAAACTCGGCGGAGAAGTCGGTTATCAAATTCGTTTCGATGACCACACCAGTCTGGGAACGCGCATTTGTTTTGTAACTGAGGGAATCTTGCTGCGCTGGTTACAAGATGATCGAACGCTCGCGGATGTCGGCGCGGTTTTGTTCGATGAATTCCACGAACGCAATTTGCTCAGCGATGTTTCACTGGCGCTCGTGAAGCAGATTCAACAAACGCAACGGCCTGATTTAAAAATGGTCGTGATGTCTGCAACGCTCGATGCGGAACCGGTCGCCAAGTATTTGGAAAATTCGTTGGGAGTTCCGCCTTCAGGCGGTCCTGCGCCCGAACCGCCTGAAGGCGGAACTCCGAACGGACGTTGTCCAATTCTGATTTCCGAAGGGCAAAGTTTTCCGGTGCAGGTCAACTTTCTCGATTCGCAGGATGAGCGCCCATTTACCGAGCAAGCGGCTGATACCGTGGAACGGATTATCAATTCAGGCGAACCCGGGGACGTCCTCGTGTTCATGCCCGGAATGGGTGAAATCAATCACACGATCAATGCGATTCGCGCGGCGAAATTAAGCGAACGTGTCGCACTGATTCCGTTGCATGGTGAACTGCAACCGCAAGAACAAGACCTCGCCTTCGAACCAAATCCGCTCCGCAAAATAGTTGTTTCGACAAATGTAGCTGAAACGTCCGTGACGATTGATGGCATTCGACACGTCGTCGATAGCGGGCAGGCGCGCGTGGCTCGTTACGATTCCGAGCGCGGCATAGGCACTTTGTTTCTTGAGGAAATCAGCCGTGCATCCGCTGATCAACGTAAAGGTCGCGCTGGACGAACCGCGCCGGGAACGTGTCATCGGCTCTGGACGGAGAGCGGCCATCTCAATCGGCCGGAGCGCAACACGCCGGAAATTCAGCGCAGCGATTTGGCGGAAGTGGTTTTACTTTTGCATTCCCTCGGCATCAAACGCGCCGGGCAATTTGATTGGCTGGACAAACCGGATCTTCAAGCGGTCGATCGCGCTGAGAAACTTTTGCACACACTCGGCGCGTTGAAATCGACGGTAGGGACGAATTCCACCTCGTCCCAAACTTCTTCTGAAAAAGTCAGGGACGCGGTGGAACGCGTCCCTACCGAGTTGTCGGATTTAACCAACATTGGCCGGCAAATGTTGCGCTTACCGATGCATCCGCGTTATTCGCGAATGTTGGTGGAAGCTTCAAAACGCGGTTGCGTTCGCGCTGCGGCTCTTTGTGCGGCGCTGGTGAGCGGACGCGATTTGCTCCAGCGAGTTCGCCGTGATGAGAAACATATTTCCGAAGCGCGCGAAGTTTTTGAAGCCAGCCAGGATTCTGATTTCTTTACGTTGATGCGCGCGTATCAATTCGCGAAACAAAATCACTTCGCTATCGAGACCTGCCGTCGCTACGGAATCAATGCGCAAGCGGCCAAACAAGTTGAGCAAACGTTTGATCAAATTGTTCGTCTGGCGGAGCAACAGAAATTATTTTCCGCGGAGGAGAAAATGGATGACTCCGCCCTGCTCCATTGCATTCTCGCAGGATTTGTCGATCAGCTTTGTCAACGACGCGATCAAGGGACGCTCGATTGCGATTTACTCGAAGGCCGCACCGGAACTTTGATGCGCGAAAGCGTGGTGCAGAATGCAAAGTTGTTTGTTGCCGCGAGCATTCGCGAAGTTCCGGGACGCGGGGCGGATAATCTTACGCTTCTGGGTCTTGCCAGCATGGTAAAACGCGAGTGGATCGAAGAGGTGTTTCCTGAACAGATCACCACAAGCGTCGAACACCTTTTTGATCGCACGCACAAACGAGTTGCTGCGGTGAAGGTGGTTCGCTTTCACGATCTCGTCATCAATCACGAACATCAGCGCGAGGTTGAACCCGCCGCATCCGGTCGTTGTTTGGCTGAGGCTTATCGCAAACAATTCTTTGAATTGCCGCTGTTGAATCACGACGTGAAACAATTCATGGCGCGCGTCAATCTGGTAGCTGCCGTTTCGCCAGAACTCGATTTTCCCGCGTTTAACGAAAATAAAATCGTGGAAACGCTCGCACTCGCTTTCAACGGATTAACCCTCGTGAAAGAAGCGCAAGCCACGCCGCTCAAAGATGTTTTCCTGGCGCAACTCGCACCCGAACAACGCGAATGGCTCAACGAACTCGCGCCGACTGCCATTGCATGGCCGGGTGATAAGAAATCAAAACTCCTTTATCCCGAGGAACCGCGCGACGAAGACGACGATCCCAATTCGCCGGAACTGCAATTGAAGCTGCACGAATGTTTCGCCGCCAAGGATCATCCCCATCTTTGCGAAGGAAAATTGCCGGTGAAAATCTGGCTCTGTTCGCCGGAGGGGAAACGCCTGGAATCCACATTCAACTGGCCCGCGTTCCGCACAAATACTTACCCGAAACTAAAACCTGCTTTGCAGAAAAAGTATTCGAGCATCCTTTGGCTTTAACTTTTCACCTGTTCAGAAGTTCAAAGCGGTGGTTGGAATAGGAACCAGTCGCTCATAATTCCGGATACTTTTCCGTTCTTCGAAACACCGCAATATTTGCGTAACATGTTGAAGGTCAAATACAAATTGTGCTGGCACAATTTTTGCGGAGTTCACACTTGAGCTGTGCGCGATTGCGATTAGAATTCTGCGCCATGTCACAAGGTCTACATTTATCGCAGCGGATGTCGCTCTCGCAAGTGCTCGCGCCGCAGCTACAGCAGTCGCTCGCATTGTTGCAAGCGCCCTCGCTGGAATTGAAGGCGCTCGTAGAACAGGAGCTACAGCAAAATCCTTTGCTCGAAGAAGTGGCACCCTCCGAGGTTGAACAGGCTGAACAAATTTCACAGGAAGGCGCTGATCAAATAGATCACAGCGACCCGACCGAACCTCCGCCCGACATAAATTTTGATCCCGCAACGGAAAAGCCGAACAACGATCCAGTCGATGATTTTCAAGCTGAATTTGAAAAATTGACCCAACTGGATCAGGAATGGCGTGATCATTTTTCACAAACCAACCTGCCAAGTCGCGCCAATCCGGAAGCGGAAGAAAAACGTCAGTTCATGTTCGATTCGCTTGTGGCAGCGACGTCGCTACAGGAAATTCTACTGGAACAATCTCGCACTTCAAATATTACCCGGGACCAATGGGGCATCGCCGAAATGATCATCGGCAATATTGATGATTATGGTTATTTGAATCCCAATCCGACGTCCAAACCGCCACTCACCCCCGACCAAATCGTCGAGACCCTTGCTTTTTCGACCAACACTCCCAAGGATAAAATCCTCGAAGTCCTGCTGATCGTTCAAACCTTTCATCCTCCGGGAGTTGGTGCGCGGGATTTGCGCGAATGTTTGCTCCTGCAACTCGACCGTTCTGGTCGGAAGAATAGTCAGGAATACAAAATTATTTCTGAATACATGGAGGCGCTCGGCAAACGACGGTTTCCAGACATCGCTCGCGGGCTTGGAATCGACGTCGAAGACGCTCAGGAACTGGCTGCGAACATCGCGCATCTGGAACCGCGTCCCGGTCGAGATTTTCTGCCCAACGATGACCGCTATATTTTACCCGAAGTGTTCGTTCAGAAAGTGGGCGATGAATATAATATTTCCACCAACAATGAACACATTCCCCATCTGCGGATCAGCAACACCTACAAAGATTTAATGGCGCAGGCCAGCAGTTCCGGCGAGGTGCGCGAATACATCCGCGAGAAAATTCGCGCGGGAAAATTCCTGATCAAAAGTTTGCATCAACGGCAGCAAACTATTTTGAACATTGCGAAAGAAATCGTGAAACGGCAGCGGGATTTTATGGAAAAAGGCGTCGCTCACTTAAAGCCGATGACCATGGTGCAGGTCGCAGAAGTAGTTGGCGTCCATGAAACGACAGTGAGCCGCGCGGTTTCTGCGAAATACATCGATACGCCACAGGGGATTTTCGAGATGAAATATTTTTTCACCTCCGGAATTCAAACCACTGATGGCGTCGGCATGTCGAACAAGAGCGTGAAAGACATGATCGCAGAAATGTTTCGTGTGGAAGATTCCGCCAAGCCGCTATCCGATCAGGAAATCGTCAAAATGCTGGAGCAAAAAGGAATTGCAATCGCCCGTCGCACGGTCGCCAAATATCGAGCGGAATTGAACATTCTCCCTTCCAATCTGCGCAAGGTTTACTAACGAGAAGCGTCAGCACCATTTTAAAAACTGGCATCGCTTCCACTCCGTTCTAGAGCGCTGGGCCTCGAAACTTTCGGCAAGATCGTGTTCGGCCACAGGCCGAACACTACGATAAACCCAAAGGTAACGAGCAATCGTCCTTTGGGTTTTTTCGCCAGCGAATCGTCGCAGAACTTCCCCCCTCTATTTTTTAAGCGCCGCTTTCGTCTCGGCCTGTAAATCTTCCAACTCGAATTTCAGGTCGGATTTGTCGGCTTTGCTCATTCGGTCAATGAACAGAATTCCGTTGAGATGATCGATTTCGTGTTGAACCGCGCGCGCCAAAAGTCCGCCGCAGCGAAATTCGATTTTCTCTCCTTTTTCATTGAGCGCCCGCACATCGACCGATTCCGGTCGCGTGATATCCGCATACATTTCCGGAAAGCTCAAACAACCTTCCGGCCCCGCCACCGGTTGTCCGACTGGTGTCACTTCCGGGTTGATCAAAGCCAGCGGCATGAAGGCATCGACATCCGTTTCCTTTCCATCCAATTCCAAACTCGAAGGGCGATCTTCGATTCCGCGAACATCCAGCACGGTTACTTGTAACGCATGACCGACTTGCTGCGCAGCCAAACCGACCCCGCGCGCGAAACGCATCGTCTCAAACATGTCCTCGACAAGTTGTTTGACTTCGCCCGTGATCACCGTAACGCGTGCTCCTTTTTTGCGCAGAACCGGATCGCCATATTTAACAACTGGAAGAATCATTTAATTTTTAAACCTAAGTTGGAAATGAATTGCGACAGGAATCCAAGCCTAACGGCTTTGCCAATTTTGCATCGATTCAGCGAGCTGGCGAATGGTGGGGCTTTGCGCCGTGCGAACGTAAAAACCGCTCGCGGTCACGCCGGTCAAAACGCTCATGGCATTGTCGAATCCCAATAATTTCCCGAGGCAAAAGCCGGAATTGAAATGGTCCCCGGCACCGGTTGTGATCAACGGTTGTCCCACGAAAGGGCCTTCGACTATGGCGGCATCATCGCGGCTGACGGCTAACGCGTAAGTGACGGGATGCACGACTAAAGTATTGATGCGCAACTGACGGTTGATTTCGCACGCCAGCGCCAGCAATTGGTTGGGAGATGTTGCCTCCGTGTTCAGCCCCATTACTTTGCCGATTTCGTGAGACTCCTTTTCGTTCAAGCCGAGAATCACGTCGAAATGTTTCTCAAATTTTTGGATCAGGTCGAGGGCGCGCAAAATGTCGGCAGGCGTGCGTTTCTGCGGATCCGCCAAATCGAAAAATATTTTACGACGCGGGCTATTGAACGCGGGACAAAGGTCAGCGAGCAATGAATCCCACAATTCGCTCATGTAGGGAATCATCGTCCAGTTCACGAAGCCGACCAGATCGGAGTGAGCAAACTTCGCCGCGAATTTTTCTTTGCCATAACGCGCCTGAATATTTTCCCAGGTGACTTCGTTGAGTGGCGTCATTTTTCCCACCATCAATTTGCCATCGTCGAATTCCAAAGCGTCGGTGTGGCTGGCTTCGGCGATGCTGCCGACTTCAACACGTTTCGCAAAATCGCTGAACACGGGATGCAACGTCGGGTAGCCGAGCGCGCCAAGGTAAGTCACGTTCACGCCAAGACTCGCCAGTGCATTCGCCATGATCGGGCCATTCCCGCCGAGCTTGGTTTGCTGCACGACCAGCTCGATGTTGGTGCTTTTTCCGGCGGCTGCAGCCATGCGTTCGGAGAGCTGCGTAATGGTGCGGATCCGATCAAATGTTTCCGCGTTCTCGCGCTTGTCCACGACGTGAACAATTTCATCCACAAATCCATCGACGCCGACAAAGGCCGTGAGGTTGTTTACGTGAGGTTCTGCGGCCAACAATTTCGCTGCGCATTCCTCGCGCAATTCGGGTGAGTTCATTTTAAATACAAAGCGGATTAAGAATTAAGATTAGGATGAAGAGTAAGAGTAAAAGATCATTTCAGCTCGTCATCGTAATCTTAGTTTTCCCGGTCAATCTGCGGAGATACCGATGATCTTCAAGACCCGTTCCAGATCGTCGTCGTTGAAAAAACGAATATCCAGCGAGCCTTTTCCCTGCCGATAACGCAACTGCACTTTGGTTCCAAAGCGCTCGCGTAATTTATTTTCCAGATCGCCAATGTTCGCGTCACGAATCTGCGGCGCACTCGCCGGTTTGCTGGAAGCATTTTTCCCGGTTTGCCATTGCGCCACGAGTTCTTCCGTTTGCCGGACGTTCAACGCTTTTTCCAGAACACACTCCGCCGCCAGCTTTTGTTCCGCGCCAGTCGGCAACCCCAAAATGACTTTGGCGTGTCCGACAGAAAGACGTCCATCGCGAATCAGAGTCTGGATTTCCGGCGCGAGTTTCAGAAGGCGAAGCGCGTTGGCCACCACGGCGCGACTTTTGCCAACTTTCACCGCCGCTTCTTCCTGCTTGAGTTGAAATTGTTCGATGAGTTGCGAATACCCCAGAGCTTCTTCGATGGCATTGAGATTCTCGCGTTGAAGATTTTCAATGAGCGCAAGTTCGAGAACCGCGCGGTCATCGGCTTCACGCACGATGATGGGGATCTCGGTCAAACCTGCAATCTGCGCGGCACGCCAGCGACGTTCGCCCGCAATCAGTTCAAATCCATCGCCATTTTTGCGAACGATGAGCGGTTGAATGATCCCCTGCTCTTTGATGGAATCGGCCAGTTCGCGAAGGGAATCTTCCGTGAAATCTTTGCGCGGTTGGAATGGACAAGGATGCACCTGCTTCACGGCGACACGCTGCACACGGTCGCGCGCATCGACGACCGCCTCTGCTGGAACCGGCGCAGGAACAGACGCTTTGCCCGCAGGAGGATTTCCCCCGAGCAACGCGCCAAGACCGCGGCCTAAAGCTGGTTTTGCCATGCGCAAAGGATGGAGGCAAAGCGTGCGGCGAAAAAGTAAAAAGTAATCGAAGGGGGTTATGGGTGCGATTAAAAGTGGGTGAGAATTTAGGAATTCGATCCTACGGACCGCGGCTGTGTTCGCGGAGAACCAGCCGCAGCGCGTTGCCAAGGAAGAACACTTGAAACGCTTCACCGCTCTCTCACTGCGAAGCGCTGCGGCTGGTCGCCGACCACACAACCGCGGTCCTCACCCACTTTTAATCGAACCCGGGGGTTCTCCCAGAAACTTGTTCGATTCAAAAACTTCGAAGTTGGTAATTCGCCGTTTGATGTAAACAACACCGTTTCGCTACGGCAATTCTTTCAGGCGAAGGCGGCGATATTCCATTTGACCGCGATCAGCTTCGAGACCGATTGGGCCGGTGGCTGGAATCTTCATCGCTTCTTCCAGAACTTCGCCGTTGCAGGTGCAATGAGCCACGCCATTTTTCACCGTCACTTCGATTTCGTTCCAATCCTGCGGTTTATATTTTTTGAGACTTTTATATTTATCAGGACCGGCGACGAAATAATCGCGGCATTGCAGTTGCGGATTGCGAATATAAATCCCGCTGTCGGCATTGGGAGCGGCGCGAAATTCGAGCTTGAGAATAAAATCTTTTGGAAACTCTTGCGTGGTCCACAACCTTTGTTCAAATCGAGGCTCCTTCGGGTTCACCGTCAGGATGCCATCCTTGGCGGTAAAACGTCCCTCCATGCTGGCGGTTTTGCCGTCGAAATTATTGGTGCGATAACCCCAGCCGGTCAGGTCTTTTCCATTGAAGAGAATAATGTAACCCGGTTCAGGTTTAAAATCCTCTGCGTGCGCTGGGATGAAAATTAAATTCACGAGCAGAGCGCCAGCAAACAGATAAAGCATTGGTTTCATAAGTGTGGAGTTGATGAGCGGAGAAATTGCTTTGGCGATGGCTTGAGCAGCAAGAGAAATTTCGATCTGGCTGCGGGAATCGATCAAAGCGGATGAGGCCGGTGGCGTGCTTTTGGGATTCCGTGTTTATCCGGTGTTTAGAGAACCGCCTGAAGGCAGAACTCCAAACCAGATGCACGCCTCGATAGCGGGATGCCTTTTCGGATTCTTTTGATGCTTCGATCCAGATTGAACTTCCCTCTTTCAATGAACATCATTTGTGCGTGAGCAAAAAGAGCGCGAAAATAGCGGCATTGATTGATCGGCATCGCGGACAGAAATTGAGTCCCTATTACCTCGGCTATTTCGAATTATTCAACGCGCAACTCTTTTACGAATCGCATGACGTGCTGGAAGAACTTTGGCTGGCGGATCGTAAAGGGCCGAATGGAGATTTCTACAAAGGTTTAATTCAACTCGCGGGAGCGTTTGTGCATTTGCAAAAAAATCGGCTGCGTCCGTCTGCGGCGCTGTTCAAACTGGCGCGAACGAATCTGGAAAAATACCCAACGCATCACGAGCAACTGGATCTTGCGCTTCTACTTGGTGTGATTGCGGATTGGCTGGCTCGCCTGGAAGGGAATGACTTCAGCGAGAACCCGCTCGCGACCAGCAGAGGGCCGGAACTGTCTATCATCGACAGCTAGAGAGATCTTTCCAAAATTCCATCGAGCGCTCGATGGTGGATTTCAACTCGCCTTGGCGAGCCAACGTTCCCGTTTGACCGTGCAGACGGTCAAGAAAAAGTTGACGCTGCGACCAAAGCTTCGGTCCCACACCGAGCTAGTGATTTAATTCCGCTTATCACCGTTCCGCTGCTTGTTGCCACCGCGTTTGCAGCTACAATGCGTGTGTGAATCCACGACGCCTTTCCGAAATCGTTCCAACGCTTTTGTTGCTGGCTCTTGTCATCACCGCGAGTTTCCCAGCTCACGCCGAATCGAAGAACATCCGACTGCGCAATGGCATTATTCCCACCGAGAAAAAGGGTAACAGCGCGAGACACGCTGGAGTCGATGGGTCACCAGTTTCCGGATTGTTCCTGATTCAATTTACCTCAGGGATTCAGTCCGAATTGCAAGCGCAACTCCAACAATCACGCGTGCGCTTGCTTCGTTTCGTTCCTGACGATGCGTTTGTCGCGCGGTTCAGCAATGTTCGCCTCAGCGAAATCGAAGCATTGCCATTTGTGCAGTTCGTCGAGCCGTATCGTGCTGAATACAAAGTTCATTCTGCGTTGCGCCCCAATAATGCTGCGCGTGGAATTCCGGCGCACGAGTTGCAGATCAGCGCATTAATTTCTCCCGACGCCACCCCGCAGGATTTAGCGAAAGTCCGCAGCGCGTTGCGCAAAGTGGAAAAGGAAACCGCTCTGCGTTTCGGGAATATTTTGCAAGGTTCAGTCACGCCACAACAACTCGACGCATTGGCCGAATCTCCATCCGTCCTCTGGATTGAACCCGCGCCCAAGATGAAATTGTTCGATGAAATCGCATCCAAGATCACGGGCGGCGATGATGGCGAAGCGGGCACTCCGACGATCACGCAACAACTTGGTTACGACGGAACCGGCATCACAATTGCCGTCGCGGACAGCGGTTTGCACGAAGGCGACGCGGAGACGATGCATCCTGATCTTGCAGGGCGCGTGGACGCATTTTTTCATTACGGTTCACTCACGGACGCAGCGGACGAACATAGCCACGGCACGCACGTCACAGGAATTATCGCGGGCGATGGTGCGACGGGCGAAGTGGATGACAGCGGCTATCTCTACGGCCTCGGCGTCGCGCCCGGATCGCACATCGTCGCGCAACGACTTTTCGATGCCGATGGCGCGTATGAAGCCCCGCCGAGTTTTGAAGTGATGACGCACGATGCCGTTCGCGCTGGAGCGGACATTGGCTCCAATAGTTGGGGCGATGACACGCAAGGCCGCTATGATTTGAGCGCGGCAGAATTCGATGAACTCGTTCGCGACGCCGACGCAGGAACCATCGGAGATCAACAATACATTTTGGAATTTTCTGCGGGCAACGCCGGTCCGGGCGAACAAACGATTGGCAGCCCAGCGGTCGCGAAGAACGTGATCGCGTCCGGTGCGGTGGAAAATAATCGGTTCGACCTATTTATCTACGACAGCGGGCAGGAAACGATGGCGGATTTTTCCAGTCGCGGGCCGTGTGAAGATGGGCGCATCAAACCCGATGTCGTCGCGCCCGGAACATGGATTGCGGCGCTCCGTTCGTCGCTCGCCAATGACGACAATGCGTGGGCGGACATCTCCCAAAACTATATGTATCAAGGCGGCACGAGCCAATCGGGGCCGCACGTTTCAGGCGCGGCGGCGGTGTTCGCGCAATATTATCGCGAGACGGTTACGAACACGATGCCATCGCCCGCCCTCGTCAAAGCAGCGTTGATCAATTCGGCGGTGGATATTGATGACGGAGCGAGTACCGGGCCGATTCCAAATAAGGACGAAGGTTGGGGCCGCGTTGACCTGACGGAAATAATTGGTTCATCGCGCAGCCATGAGTTTGTTGATCAAACTTTCCCGCTGACGAACAGCCAGATTTTCCAGCGCAGCGTGCTGGTGGCGAATGCTGACGAACCGCTGAAGATCACTCTGGTTTACACCGATGTCCCTGGATTTCCCGCTGCGATTCCCGCCCTCGTCAACGATCTCGATCTCGAGGTCATTTCACCCGAAGGAAAAATTTATCGCGGTAATCAATTTGAGAATGGCGAATCGGTGGCGAACGCGCCCTCCTTCGACAACATCAATAACGTCGAAGCCGTTCATCTTTTCGAACCTGTTCCCGGTGAATACATCGTTCGCATTCACGCGAGGAACGTTGTGGAAGATGCGCGACGCGACACCGCTGCAGTCGATCAGGATTTCGCGTTGGTCGTTTCCGCTGACATTCCATTCCCCGGCGTCGGCATTTTGTTCTTCGATAAAAAATCCTATCGCGTCCCGGCGACTATGAATCTCAAGCTGATCGATTTCAATTTGGCCGGACAATCCTCGGTCAACGTGCTGGTGAAAAGCTCCACGGAATTCAGTGGCGAAATTCTAACATTGAATGCGTCCGGTACGAGCGGAGCATTCACTGGATCAGTAGCGACCGCGACTGGCGCAGCGAACGCCGATGGCAAAATTCAAATTTCCCACAGCGACATCATCGAAGCGATTTATCAGGATACCGCGCCAGCGGGAACTCGTGTTGCGACTGCACGCGCGGATTTATTTCCACCGGCCATCAGCAACGTTTCAGTCACCAATCGTTTTGGACGAATGATCATTCGCTGGCAAACCGATGAGGCGGCTAATGGCGTGGTTCGTTTCGGCACCAACTCTGTTCTCTCGCGTTCGGCGACCAACGCCACGTTTGAAACCTTTCACGAACTCGCACTCGCGGATTTGGTCGGTGGAATGACGTATCAATTTATTGTGATCTCAGCGGACGACGCTGGAAATATTTCGACGAACAATAACAACGGCGCGCTCTTTAGTTTTGTCGCCGTGCCGCCTGCGGTCATTTTGTTGGTGGATTCCTACGTTGATCCGCTTTTCTCCATTCCGCCGATTTCGGGATACACCGATGCGTTGGATCAAGTCGGTTTGTCCTATGAGTTCTGGGATGTTGCATCCGCCGGTTCGCCAACCTTCGACGATTTGAAACCCTTTGGCGTTGTGATCTGGCGCGCACCTGAATTATTCGGTGTTCTTTCAGCCGCGGAGCGTGGAGCGATCAGCAATTACGTTCACGGCGGCGGTTCGTTTCTTCTCGCGTCGATGGAAGCCTTGACCCGCCTCGATGAATCCGGCGGAGGCGCATTTCGCAGCAACATTCTACAAGTCGCCAGTTACGCCGAAGATGTGGTGGTGCCCTCCATTGTCGGCAGTGGAAACGACCCGATCACAATCGGAATCGATATGGCGTTGGATTACGAAGTTTACGACACTGCCTTTCAGGAAATTATTTCAGGCGACTTATCCGACACTATTATTCCCACGACGAACGCGACGCCGATTTTGTTTGAATCGTTTCCCGGTGAGGTTGTTGGATTGCGTTATCCGCGCATCGGTCAGGATGGCAATGGTCGAGTTATTTTCCTTTCGTTCCCGCTCGATGCCATTCCCATGACCGGCAACGCGCCGAACAATCGTGTTCACTTGTTGCGCAATTTTTTAGAATTTCTCGCGCCTGGAGTTGATGGATTGGGCAAAATTGCTTTCAGCAGTTCGGCTTACACCATTCCGTCGCTTGTCACAGTTGAAGTGGCGGATTCCGATCTCAAGGGACGTGGCCAAACCACCGCCACGTTTTTCAGCGACACCGCGACCGAAGGACAAGTCATCACGTTGAATGAAACCCCGCGTCCTGGACTTTTTCGCGGTTACATCACGGCAGTGGCGGCAACGAACAGTTTTAAAATCGGCGAACTTCGCGCGAACAGTGGCGACACGATCCGTGCAGAATATTTCGACGCATCCGCCGACAACATCACCAGTGTCACGGCGGAAATCGACACGATCCCAGCCACGATCGACAACATTACTTTTGCGGCGAATTACGAGGACGCGATCGTTGAATGGACTACTTCGAAGCAAACCGACGCGCTCGTCCAATTCGGCGAATCCGCTTTTCTTGGACGCACCGCTTACAGCTCCAGTTTCGACACGGAACATTCAGTGCTGCTGTCCGGATTGCAGCCTGATCGAGTTTATTATTTTCAAGTCACCAGCCGCGACATCGCGGGAAATGCCACCACGGACAATAACAATGGAAATTATTACACGTTTCGCACATTGAAGCCATATCGCGCGCCGTGGAGCGATGACCTGGAAACGTCCTCCAACGATTGGGAAGTTGTGAACGGCGAAGTCAGCGCCACAACATGGCAACTTGGCGTTCCGAATAACGGAATGGAAAGCGAAGCGCATTCACCGACCAAGGCGTGGGGCAGCAATTTGAACGGGAACAACATTGATTCCGGCGAAACCATTTTGGCCAGTCCCGCCATCGAAGTGACCGGCGAGCAAGCCACGCTTCGTTTCTGGCACAGCTACGATTTCACGGAACGATCCGAGTTGGATATTTATGAATTCGGCGTTTTGCTCATCTCCACCAACAATGGAAACGCATGGATTGATCCGCCCGCTGCGGAATTCGTGGACAGCTCATTCGGATGGGAAGAGGCGACCATCGATCTGACGCCGTACATCGGAAAGGTCATTCGCATTGGATTTATGTACGCCTTCTTTTCTTTTGAAGGCGGGAACCATCCCGGCTGGCTCATTGATGATATTTCGATCACGGGATCAAATGCGCCGTCACAATTTGCATTCAAATCAGTCGCAATTACTAATAATCAAGCGCACCTGACTTTTGTCGCGTCGCCGGGAATTTACGTCATTGAAGCCTCGACCGATTTGATCAATTGGACACGGCTTCAAACCAACACCGCAACCGGTGGCACTAATATCTTCATCGATATTCAGTCGCCAAACTTCGACACGCGCTTTTATCGTTTGCGGAGATGAACGATCGAGCTGTTCCAATTCAATACGAAGAATCGCCACGCTTGCGGCGGATGCGTGCCGCTTCCCGGTTGCTCGACGAATCCATTGTGCTCCCCGGCGGTTTTCGCATCGGACTCGATCCCTTGATCGGATTGATTCCCGGCGTCGGCGATGTGGTCGCGGTGGCATTTTCTTTCTACGTCATTTACCAGGCGGCGCGTCTCGGTTTGCCCAAGCGAATTTTGCTGCGCATGTGCAGCAATGTTCTTTTCGAAGCGCTGATTGGTGAGATTCCAATACTCGGCGACATCTTCGACGCATTCTGGAAAGCCAACATCCGCAACACGCGCCTCGCCGAATTGCATCATCGCCCCACCCAACCGGAACGTCCGTTGCGAAACATTGTGCTCGGCATTGCCTTTGCCTTTCTGGTTGTCATTGCCATTCTGATTGCTGCGGCGGCAGGTCTCATTTGGCTTTTCCTGCAAGTTTACAAAATTCTTTCTCAGTCGAATTAAATGAACAAACGAACGCTCGTCAAAAAAATCGTGGAGCGACTTATCGAAGAACTAGCGGTCTATCACAAAGCAGCGCGCGCCACTCACGCCGAAGCCACCCACGAACAAAGCAAAGCCGAAAACAAATACGACACACGCGGCTTGGAAGCATCGTATCTCGCCCGAGGACAATCCAAACAAGCGGCAGAAATCGCGCAAGCCATCGAACGCTTTGAGAACCTTCCCATTCGCGATTTTGCAGAAGGCGACGCCATCGAAGTCGGCGCGTTGGTGGAGTTGGAATCGAAGAGTGAACGGTCCTTTTATTTTATCGGCCCGCAAGCCGGCGGAACCGAAGTGGTGCATGAGAAAAAGGAAGTGTTGATTATCACTCCGCAATCCCCGCTTGGCCAACAACTGGTCGGCAAGAAAGCGGGAGATCGCTTGCAGATGGCGATTGGTCCAACACGCCACAACTACAAGATTGTTTCTGTGCGTTGAGGTCGTTGCGCTGTCACGCGCGCAACGAGCGAAAGAAGTTGAGAATGCATCTAAAAAAAGATGGTGCGCGTGGCGGGAGTTGAACCCACAACCTTCGCCTTCGGAGGGCGCCACTCTATCCAATTGAGCTACACGCGCATTCGCGGAAAAAAATTAGGCGATGGAGTTGCGTTCCGCAAACAGATTCAGTGTTGACTCAAGTTTTCCGAGCAAAAAAAGGCACCCGAGTGACGGGTGCCGTGAGATTTGAGCTGTAGAGGTTTAGAGTCCGATTCGATAAAAGCGCATCGAGCCATTCTTGGCGACAATTGCGCGGTACGAGCCTGGAGTAACCTCTGTGATTGTGGCTGCTGTGTCTAGGAACGGTTGTGTCACTTCCCCAGCGCTTTTCACTTTTAGCGACTCGGCTTTGCCAGCTTCGTAAGTGAAATCGATCTGGATATTGTTCCCTATGCTCTGCACGGTCGTGATTTTGAATTCGGTCAGACGCACCACACGAATGTTGTCAAAAATGACTGCTGCACCACTTGGTCCGGTGGAATCATAAGCGTCGTTGTAACCGATCATGATATTTCCACTTGCAAAAGGAGTGGTGTTTTCTCGAGTGAAAATAATTGTCTGATTGATTTTCAGGGTGACGAAACCGCCAACCTGGCTTAATTCGACTTCAGCCCAGGTTGGGGTCGGATTTGTCGAACTGTTAGCGGCGACACCAGCCACCACGTAAGGAGGCGCTTTGAAGATGCCGGTCAGGGTTGAGGCAGCACGGCTGGTCAAGGAGGTTGGATTATTTCCAGCAGTGGTCGGCGCACTATAAAGCGCATAATCGCCCAAACCTGCGCCATCGGATTCAACCCCTACGAATAAGCCATCAAAGGTTGCGCCCGCCCCAACTCCTCCTGCGGTATTGCGAAACCAATTGGTTTTTGTGCCCGAATGATTGATCCCGAAGATTGCATATTCGGTGGCAGCAGCGCCTCCGCCATTGATCAAATACATATCAAAACGGAGCGCATAACTTCCAGTAAACGTCTGGCCAGCAGGATAAAGGTTCAGGGCGGCAGCGGACGCAACTTGATCGTTTTTATTAACGGTCAAATAAACACCGAGCGTATCGGAATTTGTCGAGTTGGGTGCCGGAGGAAGCCCCAACCCACTATAATCGTACTGGAAAGCTGCAACGTAATCGGTTGCTGCAGTATTCGTGTCACCGTACCGAATAATATAGTTAGCGCTCGTGTCTGCGCTGAAGTCATCGGAAAAAAGAACCGTTTCCGGCGGGAGGTTTGCATCGATTATCGTGGCAGTTGCCGAACCCGGCGTCCCGATGGTGTATTCACCTGATCCGGCAGGCTCAAATCCGACGATGACCGTTTCGCTTCCTTCGACCAGTTCATCTTTCAGAGCTAAGATTCTGTTGGTTACGGAGACATCTCCCGGATTGAATGTCGCAACAAAAGATTCCGGGGAATAATCAACTCCCTGAACTGCACTGCCGGTAAAGGTCAGATTGGCGCTAACGAAGGTAGTAAGATCGCCACGACGCGTAATTTTGAAGGTCGCATAGTCGTTGGGATGCTCATACATCTGTGCGAAGATATTCGTGATAACGAGCTGTGAAGGTTCATTATCCGCGATCGTTACCGTGGCACTTCCGGCGCCGGTGTATTCGACGCTTTCATTGATGGTCACGACAACCCGTTCTGTTTCTTCAGGAATCGAATCATCGATAGGCGTAAGAGTGATATTCGTCGTAGTCTCCGTGGAAAGAAACGTGACTGAGCCGGGGAGACTCACATAATCAACTCCGTTGGAAGCACTGCCGCTGACCGTGTAGTTAACTGTAAGAGGCGCTCCGGCTGCGGTGCGCGTGATCGTGAAGGTCCCGGGAGTCGGTCCCTGTTCGCTGGCTGCAGCAACCGTGGCATCCACACCCACCACGTTCGGGAAATTCGTAATACGAACGTTGTCGAACAAAGTGAACGCAAGGAATTTTGCGTTGGGATCAGTGGACGCTGTGGCATTGATGTCAAAATGGGTGAACAAAATATTGCCGCCACCTAACGTGCCCGCTTCTCTCGCGTCCACCGTTGCAATCAAAACTCCGTTGATGCTGTAGGTTATTGTGTTTGCAATTTTCCTGAGGGAAACATCATGCCATTTGAAACCGGCGGAGCCGGGCTGAGTCGATCCCGTTTGCTGCGGAAAAAGAGCAAGCTGGGCAGCGGGTGCGGTTTGCGACAAGAAATTCGTGGCGTAATAAGTCGCGGAATTGTTGCGCGAGCCAGCAAAGTAAACTGTTGGACTCGATGGATCCGCCGGGTTGATCAGAGCTGCATCCAGATAACTTGTTGCGCGACTGGGGGAATAAACGCGATAATCCGCAGTCGTTCCAGACCCGTCTCCACTTGCACCCACGAAAACGGAATCAACTCCGACACCTGCTACTTCCGCGCTGTCGCCCGCAGTTCCGTATCCTGCGCCCCCGATTTGCGTCGAGCCGCTTCCGCCCCCATTCAAAGGACCGTTGTAATTCAGCCAAAAATCAAAACGCATTTCAAAATTATCGGTAATGTTGAAACCGCTCGGCGACACGGTGATGCCGGAGGGGAAGAATGCCGTGGCTGCATCCAGCTGCGCCTGCAACTTGAGGCCGCGAGTTGTTCCTCCAATGGAGTTTGGCGCTGGAGGGATACCCACTGAACTGTAATCAAAGAAAATATTAGCGACATTCGAGCCGCTCGGGGTGGGATTGATAATCCAGTTAGGCGTATTATCGACATCGAAGTTCTCGAAGTAAACCTGAGTTTGCGCCTGGGTGTTGCAGGCCATAAACGCGAATGCGGAAACCGCAAAGGCTCGTAGAACCGACCGGAGGTTGGGATGTGTTTTCATATTCAATAACCGTTTTTGTTATCCTAAAAAACGTGAGTCTCGCTTGATCAAGAATCACATCGTTCAGGAAATATAACCGAAACTAACTTCGCCTTCTCATCTGAGAAAGATAAGCCGCTATGGATAAATCTCTATTTGGTGCTGCTCAAACCATGACTTTCATCGGTGCCCAGAATGAAACTTTTGATATATTTTTTTTGCGATACCCACTCAGCGTGCCCATCTGCAAAAATAATATTAGCGCCATCATCATCATGATTATCTCCGTCGTCTGGGTAATCTCCGTTGGGACCGCCTCCCTGTTGAGCAAAAGTGTCGTCGGCATCATAGATGATCCAGACATTCGATGGCGTGCTGCGTTGCCCTCTAAAATCATATTTAGCCCCACCTCCTTGAAGGGTTGCATACGTGTGAGATCCCACTGAATTTTGTGTTTTACGATCAGATGCTTTGGCACCGCTCGCAAAAAAACCGGAAACCTCATAACTATGGCGGTTGGTGCCATTCTTGCCCGCGGCATTGTTCACTAATTCGGAGACGTAGCGGGTATTTCCATGCAAGCGATCCTCATACGAAAACGGAACACCCGGCGCTACCGCTCCAACTCCAATGGGGACACTGCCGATTACCAGAAAGGAGGAAGGCGTGACTTTATTTCGAGTTGAGGGGCAGACAAAAGATTTGAGATTCGAGATATATTGAGGATACAACCAATTGAGATCGTCATCCCCGAAGTTTGCGACTCCAGTCAAGGATTTGTTCACGTCTTCATCGGCATAAAGCTGACTGCCAATTGCCATTTGTTTTCCATTGCTAAGACACGCCGTGCGCAACGCCTTGGCCTTCGCTTTGGATAATGCAGGCAAAAGCAGACCCGCCAAAATAGCAATGATGGCGATGACCACGAGAAGTTCGATTAACGTGAACCCGGACGAAAACCGCAAAATTTTGTTTTCTTTCATCAAAGGGTGGGGATTACGAACGATGTTTAACTATGCTCTCATCGCTATTCATGGGCAAATTGTTTTTTCAATTTGTGTGATGCGTCAACAATCACTGACAGGTTTTTAGCTCCTCCTTATTCTGAAAATCACGTGGTTGCGCTGACCAAGCATTGATAGGAAAATAGACTATGTTAAATCAACAAGCGGAGGAATGGGCAAAATGCGTCATTTCTTACGACTCGATAAGATGTCGCCAACGGTCCGCAAACTCCTGGTTTCGGCAGTTGGTGGAATTCTTTTCGTCGCCGACATTGTCATGCTGGTAACATAGGGTCCTGCCTTCGTTCTGATTGGGCTTGACCCGGTTTAGTGGACACCTTGGGGGATGGGGCGCTAAAAAGAAAGCGCCAATGAACAAAAGCAAGCAAAGCCAATCAATCGAGAGAGTCAATGGGGCAACGTCGCTGCCGGTCAAACGCTACGACGCCGC
>JBBQAX010000036.1:0-20693 GCA_038316905.1 Verrucomicrobiota bacterium
GGTTCGCGAACCGGGTGTCTTCGTGCGATTCGCGCGCGAATGATTTGATCTGGCGAACGCCTTGCAAATTATCCATGAGCAACGCGTTCATCGCGCTGGAAGCTTCACGTTGGGCGCGATAGCGGCGATGCGCGGTCGTCGTGTACCAAAGCGCGCCGCCGGCAAGGAGTGGAAGCGGTGTGAGCGCAACGCCCGCAAGAATCGGATTCGTCGCAAAAAGAATAATCAGCACGCCAACGATGCTGATGACGGCGACCGTTCCTTGTTCAGTTCCATCAATCAGAAAACGTTCGACAGAATTCACGTCTTCGATCACGCGGGTCATCAAATCACCGGACGCGCGTTGATCGAAGTAATTGACGGGCAGACGTTGCAATTTTCCGTAAACCTCGCGGCGCATGTCGTAGATGACATTTTGCTCGAAGGTGTTGTTGATGCGGATGCGAATGCTGTTGAAAAATTCGCGCAGCACAAAAGCGCCGATCAATGCCAGCATGGTCGGAGCGAGCAGGTCGGCTTGTTTCCTGCCAATCACGTCATCGATAACAATTCGCGTGAGCCACGGATACGCGAACGAAAACCCCAATGACATCAGCGCGCAGAAGATCGTGCCGAACGCCATCCATTTGTAGGGCTTCAGATAGACCGAGACGCGCCGGATGATTTCCCAGGTCGAACGCGATTTTGATTTGAATGAAGGGTCAGTGCTGGTGGAAAGAGTCGGGTGTCGTGCCATGATTTTAAAATTAGCTCGCAATCTGTAACTCAGCTCTCTGGAAGATTCAATGGCGGCCGAGAAACGGGTGTGATTTGAAGTGGCGGTCAGCGAACCGTGTAGCCGCGCTCGCCAGAGCGTGGTGTCGATTAAATGCCCACGCCACGCTCTGGCGAGCGCGGCTGCGACCGCCACTTCAAATCACACCCCGAGTATAAGTTCGGGCTTGTTTCTCCGTGAGTGGGGGGTGTGATTAAAAGTGGGAGAGATTGGAAAACCTTTGGAGTGCGACGGCAGGACGTCGCTTTTCCTGCACGGTGGGAACCGCAAAATCGTTTTGAACTAAAAGACCCACTACGCTTTATCACCGTGCAGCCAAAGCGGGGACATGTCCCCGCAGTCCAAATGGCCAAGCCTCACCCACTTTTAATCACACCCCATGAGTGGGTGGATTGCAGATTCGACGTGCAATTCCTCGCGGACTCACTAGGGTAAGATGTGAATGAATGCGGAGACTGACCCTAAGGAAATCGCCGAAGTGCAACGGGAAGTTCAATTGGTCTATAGTGCCATTTTTCCTCAAGGCGACGCTGCATTCTTTTCCCGGGTTTTCAATTGGATCAATGATTGTTTCACCGGGAAACACCGTGATTACCAGCCGATCGACGCTCCTTATCATGACTTTGAACACACCTTGCAAGTCACTCTCTGCATGGCGCGACTGATGCGAGGTTGGCGTTTGACGAATATGACGCCTGCGTTAACGCAAAAGGGGTTTGAATTAGGCATTTTTGCGATTCTTCTCCACGACACCGGGTATTTGAAAAAGAGCGGCGACAACGCCGGCACTGGTGCGAAATATACCTTGATTCATGTCGATCGCAGCCGGCAGTTCGCGGCCGAGCTGATGGAGGAGAAAGGTTTCTCCGCACCCGATATCAAGTCAGTGCAAAACATGATTGCCTGCACGGGCGTCAACGACGATCTGGCTTCCATTCCGTTTCAGACCGAGATGGAACGACTCGCTGGGTTTGCACTCGGCACTTCCGATTTCCTGGGCCAAATGGCGGCCAGCGACTACATCGAGAAACTGCCTGCGCTTTATGCTGAATTCGCTGAAGCCGCCGCCTACAATTCGGGTAAAGGTGGTACCAGCAGAACGATGTTCGCGAGCGCGGCGGATTTAATTCAGAAAACTCCAGCCTTCTGGGAGAAATATGTGCGCATCAAAATTGAAAACGATTTTCAAGCCGTCTATCGGTTCTTGAATGATCCCGATACCCATTGGAGAAATGACTACATCGCACGGATCGAAGAAAATATTTCCACACTCCGGCAACGAATTCAAAAGCCAGCGTAACGCCGAAATGTATTCATCTGCAGAATCAGCGTCGCGATCTTTTACCGGTAATCAAGGTGGTCAGTGCATTTCAACCGCGCACGAGCCAAGCCCGCCGCGATAGTAATTGAATTGCACGTTCGGATGATCAGCGAGCAACGACATTGGCACGGAGGAATCTGGAATCTTTTTGGAAATCATCAACGCCGTGAGCCGTTGGCCGAACGGATTGTCATGCGTGCCAGCTTGCCAGATGGAAACTTTATCTGCCTTCCATGTTTCGACCGGCCCAACCGTGATCGCTTTCGTCGGAACGAGACTGATATTTCCTCCACCTGAAGTGCGCGCATTTTGAGCGATGGTGATTGGATGCAAATCAACGATGCGCGTTGCCAACTTGCGATATTCCTCCGGTGGAGGAGGGGAGTTCTTCCATTTTCCCTCTCGCTTCAACGGATCGTTGAACGCCCAATGTTTGATGTCGCCTTGACCACCTTGCATCACGGCGCAACGCACGCCGTCCCAACTCTTGCGGTACGCGGCGGTATTCGCTTTCGGGAAATGGAGGTTGGCATCCGGCATCACGAGTTTTTTGTCGATGTGATTGAAACACATTTCGCGATCAGCTTTTTCAAACGAGAGCGGATGAGTCGGCGCCGCTTCTTTGCCATCGAGAAACCATTCATCCATCCCCCAGAAATGTGCGGAATGTAATTTTAAACCGAGCGTGTTCACCATCCGCGCGACCAACGGCAGTTGTTCCGTTGGTCCAATGGGTCCACAAATGCCGACGGGATTGTCCGCCGTGGACTGTTTCCATGCAGAAATATATTCCAACGCTTCGGCACAATAAAAATCTTCAAGCGTGTCGTAGAAAATAACTTTGAATCCCGGACGCGAAAGCTTGAGGAGTCTTTCCGGTGTGAGCCTGGCGGCTTCTTCGATGATGTCGTTGTCGAGCGTGGTGTAATCCCACCAGTCTGGCGCGATGGAACTTATTTTGCGTGGCATGAATGGATTGTCCGAAGATGGATCGAAAAATCAAAACGATTTCAGATAATTTCCCATCATATTGAAATTTTATTTGTGTTTTTTCCCGGAAAGCCAAGACTCGGCCCACCTCACCAACCCATATGGAATTAAAGATATTGTGCGATTGCGGGCAGAATTACGCGTTCGATGTGGAACCCGTTGCCGGTCAGATGCCGTGTTTCATCAATTGTCCGAGCTGCGGAAAAGACGGCACCGCCACAGCTAATTCGGTTTTGGCTCAAACCCCTGAAATACCAACCATTGAACCAAAATTGTCCGGCGGCCCTCTGCGCGTCGCCTTCTCGCAACCGACGACACAACCAACCATAGTCATTCAGCCAAGCGCGCCTCCTCCTCGTCCCATTGCTCCAGACGTTAAATTCAGTCCCGCGCAGCGAGCCTGGGAAAAAGCGGACATGACCGTCGTTCACAGTCTGGGCCTGGGAATTCTCGGGGCAATAATCGGCGCGACCATCGGAGTGGCATTGATGTTTGCGTTTGCCATGCTGGTCGGGATTATTTTCCCGTTCATGGGACTGGTGATCGGTGGTCTGTCGGGCTTTGGCGCTCGATTGTTGTATAAAGGAACGGACGTGCCGTTGGGTGTTGCCGCCGGGGTGGTCACGTTAATTGCAACAGGTGGAACGTTTCTGCTGTTGTTCGGCATTTTCGCAATCATTAACCTGGTCGCACTCATGGTGAGTGTCGCCATCGCCTACAAAATTGCTGGCTGACGTGCGATTCCGTTTAGGAAAGCGTTCGCTCGTAATCTGCGTTCACGAAATAATTGGCTCCCAAATCCTGGAGCGGATCTGTTTCCTCTCCACAAAAACCGTAATGTAAATGGCGCCTCCAACCTTCGGCGTGCTTAAACTTCTTGGAAAGTTTTCCCACCCGTAGCGAAATGTCCTCACACGTCTGCAAATAGGAATTCAATTTCTGGCTCGCATCCAACCAACTCTGCTGGCTTTCGTGCGCCTGCAACGCATGGATTTTTGTTTCCTGAACTGATGTGGTGTTCACGAAGGAGCCGGCAACAATCTTTCGGCGCAAATTATCGGTCAGGCTGTGCGGCAACCCGTGATAAATGGTGCAGTCGTAACTCTCGGTCGCCCGTGAAGGAATGGATTTGAAGTTCGGCATCCCACGCGCGAAGACCGCCGAAACCGCGAGGCGGCACGTGTTCATGTGATCTTCCATGTAATCGGCCGGTGAATGCGTCAGGACGATGGTTGGTTTTACTTCTCGAACTACCGCGGTGAGTCGGCGCAGCGTCTTCAATTCATAGAGAATTTCCAGATCGTTGCAGATGGGAGTGTGAAAATAGGCGCCTAAAATATCCGCCGCGCGCTTTCCCTCTTTCAAACGAATTTTCGCTGTCGCCGCCGAATCTGTCTCAATGCTCCCGCAGTTTCCGCGCGAGAGATTCATGTAGTGAATCTTGTAGCCAGAGTTTTTCAGCAACAACAACGTTCCCGCCATCATGAACTCGATGTCGTCGGGATGCGCAGCAATGGCCAAAGCGACTTTCGATTTGGATGAACTCATTGCGCGTTGGATTCGACCCTAACCTCAGTTTTGATGGAATTAGCGATGAAACATTGTTCATGCGCGGCGTGGTGCAAATGTTCTTCCTCTTCGCGCGTTGGAGTTTTGACACCGCCATAAACAATTTGCGGACGGAGCAGGATGGAACTAATCCAGGGAACGCCTTTTTCGTTTTTCGTCATCGTTCCAATTGCCTCGTCGTCGTAGGCGTCAACCTGAAAACCTTTTCGGCCAGCCAGATAAAGATAGGTGAGCATGTGACAACTGGAAACCGACGCGACGAACGCTTCCTCTGGATCAACATGCGCCGGATTCGAATAAGGAATCGGCACAACGCTCGGAGACGGAGATGCCAGAATCGTCATTCCGCCATCAAACGTCCAAAGATGCTCTCGAGAATATTTGCCAGAGAGAAATTCCGAACTCGTGCATTTCCAACGGATAATTGCCTTATGTTCCGACATAGCGAAAGCCGTTTTACAAACGCACCGTTTTCCCCGTCGCTGCCGATTTATCTGCCGCAAACATGACCTCATGCGTTTTCATCGCGTCGGCGAGGCTCGTCAGCGGCATTTCTTTTCCAGCATCAACCGAATCGAAGAACGCCTGGAATTGCGCGGTGTAGGGATGGTCGGAAACATCGCCCGAATCAAGTGTCTTCATGGATAGAGTACTCCAGGCATTTTTGTTCGTGCTGAGTTTCATCGAGTGAAACTTGTTGTCGAGCAAGCTGCCTTCGCTGCCACAGAAATGAGTGTGGAAATAGTAAGGCTGCAAACAATCGACGATCGCAGCGCATTTGCCGATTTTTCCGCCTTTGAATTTGAAAATCGTCACGCTGCTCGTGGTATATTCGTAAGGCTTGAAAATTTTGCTCTTCGATTTCGTGTCGTAACTGGTTACTTCCTCGACTTCATTGCCCATGCACATGAGCAATGCATCGAGCGCGTGACATCCAGCCGTGAGCAACGAACTGCCGCCCGCATCCTTGCGCGTGTTCCAGCGGAACTGACCGTACCACGGCCCGATGCCGTGATAATAATCGACTTCACCGTAATGCAATTCGCCGAGCAATCCTTCGTCGATGACTGACTTCGTGACGGTAATTTGATTCGAATAGCGGCACTCAAAACAGACGCAGGTTTTGACTTTGTTCTTCTTCACTGCGGCTTCGATTGCCAGACAATCTTTCCAGGAAAGCGCGAGCGGTTTCTCGATGATCAAATTCTTTCCAGCGTTGGCGGCAGCGATGGCGTGGTCTTTGTGTTGGTAGGGATAGCTGCAAATGGAAACGGTATCGAGTCCCGGGTGTTTCAACATTTCTGCCAGGTTTGTGTAGCTCTTGATCGGCGAACCCCACTTCGCACTGAGTTCTGCATCATCGAGTTTGCGGGAAGAAAAAATCGCAGTGACCTGGCCTTGGTTCGTGGCGTTAATCGCTGCGATGTGCGCTGTAGCAACCCAACCGTAACCGATGATTCCGACATTATATTTTTTCACGATGACTCCTGTATTTTTTGATATGTTTGCGTAACCGAGACCGGCGCGAATGGCACAAAATTTAGCGGGTGATGTCAAAGATTTTCATGAAATGAAAACTTCTATTTCCCTTTTCTTCATTCCAGAAAGGACATTTTCTAAACAGATTATTTTTTGTCGCCATCAATGCCGGCGAACAAACTTTCCAGATTATTCAGAGGCGCGTCTTTCTTCGGCGCTGGATTGAGGGTCTGTTTTAAATAATCAATTGCATCGGGAATTGATCGCACCGATCGCGGCAACGTTGCGCCGCAAGCGTTGGCATGGCCTCCGCCCTGGAGCTTCACCGCGATCGGCAACGCTTCATCATTTTTGCTCCTGAAACTGGCCACGACAGTTCCATTCGCCTTGCGAAACAAAGTCATCAACACCGGAAACGAGGTCGCCTTTTGGTCCAGCATTTGGTGAACAATCAAATTGGTATTTCCTACCACCGTCTCAACAAATCCCAATCCAGGAGTTATTTCCTGCACGTTGTTTCTGCTCCAGGCCAACCCGAGGGGATCTTCAATGCGACGCTTGATCGCCATGACCTCGAGCAATTGATGATCGAGCAAACTTTCCAATTTGCCGTTGATCAGCGCATGCAGATTCCAGAAACCGTACGTCTTAACAAGATTCGCGTAGTCATTGGCGATGACGAAATCCGGTTCATCTTCCAAAAACAGATCGGCGACATTGCTGAAATGGACGAGTCGATCCAATTCGGGCGAACCAAGCCCGTGCTCTTTGCACAGTTCATAGCAAAGCAAGCTCGCCGATTTTTCGGCATCGTGAATCAGCCGCGCGCTTTTCGCCGTAACCTCGGTCGAGTGGTGATCGATGACGAGCCAGTTCGACTTGTCCGTGCGCAGTTCAAAAGTGAAGTCGCAAACCCAGGCCGCTTTCTCGCGAAGCTCACGAACTTTCCAACTGTTGTAGTGATGCGCTTCCAGGCGCGGAGTGAAATCGAACAACTTGTGGGAGAGGCGTTGCAGAAGAATTCCTGAAACAAATCCGTCCAAATCGCTTTCGTGCGTAAAAATAATTTCCGGCCTGGGCAAAACATCCATTTCCAAACGCTAGAACACGCACGCATCTGTATCCAGCAGGGATTTCTGCGATGAGCGAAACTCCCCGGATAGCACCTGCCTCCGGCGGGTGCTACCCGGGGAAAACAAGGAAGCTGTTGCTTTTTTCCTAAGTTCCTGAGTTTCTAATAAAAAGTAACACCATGAACTTATTTGATCTGAAAAACGAAATCGCCGTCGTGATTGGCGGAACTGGCGTTCTCGGCGGCGCGTTGGCCGAAGGTCTCGCCAGCGCGGGAGCAAACGTGATTCTGCTGGGACGAAATGCCGAACGCGGCCTGGAACGCGTGAAAAAAATCCGCGAGACCAATGGCAAAGCGGAATTTATTTCAGCCGATGCGATGTCGCGCAATAGTTTAAAAGTGGCTCGTGAGCAGATTGAAAAATCATTTGGACCGACGACCATTCTCGTCAACGCGGCTGGCGGCAATGATCCAAAAGTCACTGTCGTCGGCGAAAAGAAATTCGAATCTATCGCTCTCGACGATTGGCGCGCGAACTTCGAAATGAATCTCGTCGGCGGTGTTTTATTGCCCTGCCAGGAATTTGGCCCCGGCATGGTGTCGCGCGGGAAGGGAAGCATCATCAATATTGCCAGCGTCTCAGCCCACACGCCGCTTTCTCGCGTGGTGGCTTATTCGGCTTCGAAAGCCGCTGTGTTGAATCTCACCCAGTTTTTATCGCGGGAATGGGCGACAAAAAATGTTCGAGTGAATTCAATCACTCCCGGATTTTTTCCTGCGGAACAAAACCGAAAACTCCTTTTCAATGAGGACGGATCACCGACCGCGCGCGCCCAACAAATTCTCGGACACACACCGATGAACCGTTTCGGAACGTCAGAAGAATTAATCGGTGCGGCCATTTTTCTCGCCAGCGCCAAGGCGAGCGGGTTTGTCACTGGAACCGATATACGCGTCGATGGTGGATTCCTGAGCCAGACGATCTAAACAGCCGATTCTAACTTTATATCTTCGAACGTTAATGCTTAATTAGTTTGTGAACATTGTTTCTCCCGAAAAAGTTTCCGAGATCGTCGCCTCCACTTGCCCCGCCAAAGATTATCGCGACAAGAAAATTCTGCTGATTATTCCCGACGGCACGCGCACCGCGCCGATTGGTTTGATGTTTCAAACGTTGTTCGAGCAGATCGGTGACGTGACAAAAAATTTGGATGTGTTGATCGCGCTCGGAACGCATCAGGCGATGAGTGAATCCGCGATCTGCGAACGCCTGGAAATTTCTGAAATCGAACGCCGCGACAAATATCGCAAGGTGCGCTTCTTTAATCATGCATGGGACAATCCGGACGCGTTGCGAAATATTGGTACGATTTCCGCCGCTGAAATTTCCAAGCTGTCCGGCGGTTTATTCGCGATGGATGTTCCCGTGGAAATCAACAAACTCGTTTACGATTACGATCAACTCATCATCATTGGCCCGGTGTTTCCGCACGAAGTCGTCGGGTTTTCCGGCGGCAATAAGTATTTGTTTCCCGGAATCAGCGGGCCGGAAATTTTGAATTTTTTCCATTGGCTCGGCGCGGTCGGAACGAACCCAATGATCATTGGGAATAAATGGACGCCGGTTCGCGCTGTCGTGGACAAGGCTGGATCCATGGTCAGCGTTCCCAAACTTTGCTTCGCGCTGGTTGTCGATGGAAAAGAACTCGCGGGCGTTTTCGCCGGTTCGCCTGAGTCCGCGTGGGACCAGGCCAGCGAACTTTCGCGCCAACGCCACATCACTTACAAAGACAAACCGTTTCACACGATTCTTTCCTGCGCGCCGAAAATGTATGACGAGATTTGGACGGCGGGAAAGTGTATGTATAAACTCGAACCGGTTCTGGCGGATGGAGGCGAACTGATTATTTACGCCCCGCACGTTTCGGAAGTTTGTGTCACCCACAATGAAACCATCATGGAAATTGGTTATCACTGCCGCGATTATTTTCTGAAGCAATGGGACAAGTTTAAAGATTATCAATGGGGGGTTATCGCTCATTCAACACACGTTCGCGGTATCGGCACTTTTGAGAATGGCGTCGAGAAATGTCGCGCGAAGGTGACGCTGGCGACTCAAATTCCTGAACCGGTTTGTGAATCCATCAACATGGGCTATCGCGATCCAGCGACCATTAACATCGAGGAATTTGCGAACCGTGAAGATGAGGGAATCCTCCTCGTGCGCAAAGCAGGTGAAATGTTGTATCACCTGACGACCCAGCCAAAGTGGGCGGGTGGGAGTTAGTTTGTTTCTGAATTGAATGGAATAACTACCCGGAGGGAAAGCGCCGGTTGCTTTAGCACCGCTTTCAAATTGGAACCAACAATTCTCAAATCTTCCAAGAAGAACGCCACGCAATCGCGTGGCGTTCCGTGTTTTGAACTTCCGTTTAGCGGTCGGTTCAATCCTGCCGCGCGCGATAGAACAACAACCCTGGCGCATTCGTCCGACCCTCGACCGGTTGAACGAGATTCGTCATCGTGACATTGGTAAAGAAGTCCCACGAAATGAGCGGCGCCAGATTTGTCGTGGTCTCTACCTGATACGTTTGTCCCGGGTTTCCGAACAACCTGAGCACGTGCTGATTCCCCGGCAACAAGAAGGCATCGAGCACCGGTTGCTCACCAACGATCGTGATCCGGCCTGAACCATCAAGAAGATGCGCGATGCTCTGGCCGTTTGTTCCAATGGTTTGCGTATTTTCAGGAACCAGATGCAACACGGCGGAATTCGTAACAATTGCCTTAAACCCGATTTGCGCCAGTTGGTTCGTGCCTGCTGGGGTTTGGCTAACGGCATTGCTGAAGATGATTTGCGCATAATTTGCGTCGAGTTGGGTGAGGGAGGCGGAGACCGTCGGATCAACAACATTCTCCAGCATCACGTTTCCGAGAAGATTAGTTGGCAATTGCAACGTGAACTTCATTGTCTGCCACGGCGCTGACGACACCGAAGTGATCGGAACGCTTCCCGTTTCATTCACGAACAGCGCCGTCGAGCCGATTTCAATTCGAACGAAATCTTCTATCACAATCACGAACTGTTGCGTGGCGCTGAGTGACGGCACGCCGTCATCCGTAACAATGGCAGTGATGACATTGCTGGTGCCGGCGAATTCCAAAGCCGGTTTCCACTGGAACACTCCCGTTTCAGGATGAACAATTCCCGGACTTCCTGCGCCCAGGCTGAACGTTAAGCTATTGGTCGGCACATCAGAATCCGTGGCGCTGAATTCAATTTTCACCAATGAAAGCGGCAAGCTAACGCGATTGGTAATGGTATCAAACACCGGCGCGCTGTTTGTCTCCGTCACAACAATCGTATTGGTGTGGAATGCGCTGGCGGATGGCGTCCCATTGTCCGTGGCGCTAACGATTATCCGGTTCGTTGTTCCGCCTTTATCTTCCCCTGGAGTCCAGGTGGCGACGCCCGTCGCGGCATCAAATGTCGCGTCTTCGGGAGCAGAAACTAATTGCAACGTGACGGCGTTGGTTGGGATGTCTGAATCAAACACGACATTCGTAAATGTAAGCGTGCTTTGCTCACTCACAGTGTATTCAGCCGCGCTGACGAATGCTGGAGGCGCGTTCGTTTCGAGGACCACCAGAGTGAAGTTGTTCGTGGCGCTCAGGGCAGGGGTGCCGTCATCGCTGACTTTAACCACGACAACGTTTGTGCCGGGACCTTGCGCTTCAGTTGGCGTCCAGGAGAGGAAACCATTCGTCGCATTGATGGACATGCCAGTCGGCGCGTCCAACAGCTCGAAGCTTAGAACGTTCACGGGAAGATCGGCATCCGTCGCTTCAACCAGCCGTGTGAACAACGTCAGCTCCGTTACTTGCGCATTCGTGAAGCTCAACAACACCGGCGGTGTGTTGGATGCTGCGACCAGGATTTCCGCATCAGCCAGGAGCGGAGGAGCTTCTACATTTCCAGCGTTGTCATGAGCAATGCTGTAAAAGGCATAACTGCTGCCGAAGTCTCCAACGAACGGAATCGAACTCAAGGTGGTGGCTTCGGCAAACAGGTAAAAGCTACCGCCATTTTCGGAAGCGTAGATATCGTAGAAGGCAACGCCCGAACCGTTCACGCCGTCGTCTCCAGTCCAGGAGACGCTGAACTCCTGAACGTGTGTCACCGTCGGCAACGCCGAAACTGAGCTGACCGGAATTCCTGTTTCAATTGAGTTGAAGATAGGCGGCGTATCAATCGGCGGTTGCGTGTCGAAAACAATCGTGGCTTTGGCATCCACGCGCGCGCCATTGGGCGTATTCGCATTCGGCCTCAAGCTGAAGGAAACAAATCCTTCGCCTTCCGGTGATGTCGTGTTCGGAGGCAAAAATCCGAGCAACGGATTGATTGGTAGCGCGCCGCTCGCGGGATCAATGGTCGTCAAGCGCCAGAACGCCTCCCGTTTTGCAACGTCAACTCCGGCAAAGAAATCGACGTAGAAACCCTTGGTGGCCGTGAAATCAAGACGCGTTGAATAGAAGGCCTGATTTGCGGGCACTTCCACACTGATGTCGCCGAAACCAAAATTGCCGAGCCGGAATGTTCGGGCATCGAAATCCGTGTCCATCGGCAATGTGATGATGACTTCCTTCGCAGGCGCACTGGCCAGGAGTGCATCGTTCTCAAAACGAATGACGTAATTTAGTGGATTGACTCCAACCCAGCGCTCAGGACCGAAGCCCACCGGCCCTACGATGTCGTTTGGGTCCATGGAAACAATGGCGCAGGCTTTGTATTCGTAGATTTTTTTGCAATCCTTGTAGTCGTATCCCACGAAGGAAACACCGCATTCGGTCGGCGGTTTATTCGTTTCAGAGCCGATTTGGCGGCCTTTGCATTTGCAACATTTGTCGGGAATTTCACCAAACACGAATCCACCCAGCGATCGGGATTGAGCGAATTTGAATTTTGGCGACGGCTTGAGCAATGGAGATGAGGTTCCAGGTTCTGGCGCAAAAAGCGTGGGCGTTCCCCAGCCGCCGCCATTGTGGATGGTTTGATAAAGGCTGACCGAAGGGCTATCCGGATTCTCGCGATCTACATGCGTCCACAGCAAATAGATGCCAGCTCCGCTTTGCTGAGCATGGGGCGTCCTGATGTTGCCCGACGCGATCTCCTCCACGGCGCTCCAAGTCGTTCCATTCCATCGCGAGGAAACGAGGTGCTTGAACGAGTTGGTTTCAGAATATGTCCAGACCGCCAGGACATCGCCATTTGCAAGGTAACTGAGTTGAAGGTCGGAATCTGCACCGTCTGTGAGTGTAATTGGCTGTGGTGCGCTCCAAGTTGTTCCGTTGAAGACGGCATAATGAACATCCACAGCGCGACGTTCGGAGAAGAATTCCTGGAAGGTCATGTTCGTTGAAACATTGCTTCCGTCGCCATGCACCCAGATTGCCATTCGATTGCCAATGACATCGGTAGCTGCCGAAACCTGGCTGTTGAATCCATCGGTATTTGGAATCACTCTGGGAGCCGTCCAATCGACCCCGTTGAAGGTCGCCATGAGTAACTCGCTGCCGAATCGCACGTCATAAGGATCAATGTCGTGATACCAGATCTGGTAAGGATTGTCCTCAGCATCGGTCGCCAACGCAGGCGCACCCTCGTTCAAAAGGTCGGCGTTTACATTTCCAACCACTGAGTTGGTTCCATACACATTTGCCGTTCCAAATACGGAAGCAGGATCCCAGGTCAAAACTCCATCCAGTGTGAAACTCGATGAATCACGTTTCGAACGAGCCACCGGCGCATCTTCATCCGCCAGCACCAGTTCTGGAAATGGAACCGCCCATTTGTAGGAACCCACCTTCACGCTGAATGCGGGTGTAAGGGTGCCGCCCAGAAAATCCCAGGACGGATAAATCTGCGCTTTCAAAGCAAGCTCGACGGATGTTTCACCGCCAAAATTAAGACCGTCTTCCAAAGGAGTATCGTCCACCACAAGGATCTCATTTTTATAGCTGGCACCGAATTTGAGCGCTCCACCAATGCCGATTTCGGCTTTGGTCGCCTTGGGAATTCCAAAGCTGGCGGCTGGCGGACTGTCCCAATGCAGACCTTGAAGACCGCCAGATATTTTGAGTTCGAGCGTGTTCTCAAATTCAAACCCGAGATACTCGCCAAAGCCCGTAACGAACTCTTCCAACGCACCGGAAAATGCTGTCGTGGGCGGATACGCTCTCAGGACTTTGAACACAATGTTCTTGGCACCGAATGTGGCGGTGAGACCAACGTTTGCCGACGCAGAATCCTCCTTATAAATCCATTCGCATTGATCGGGATCGACATTGAATCCGAAACTGCCTTCGCCCGTTCCTTTGAGGTTGAAGGAATAATCATCGTTTGCAATTTCCGCCGACCCTTCGATTTTGAAGCTGGCTCCCGCTTCGCATCCGAGAGTAGTGAGTTCCCCGGAGGCTTCGATGACCGCTTTAAGTTCCAGTCCCAATGGCTTCATTTTGAAATCTTTAGACCAGCCGAAAGATTGTTTGGTACCAATGTCGGCACCGCGCGTGAATGACGCAGGAGCCAACTCGTTTCGAAGCAATTCTCCTGAAACAACATTGATTACGGAAAAATAAACATCAGTGTCGTCCCGGAATCCCACGCCGCGTTTGAGGTAAGTCACCAATGCAAGCCCACTCTCACGGACTACCACGGACGGGTTGGCATTCTGGACAAGATCGTCAGTCAATTGAATCGGCTGAGACCACGTGTAGGAACCACCTCCCGCTTGACCGACGGAATAATGGAGATCCACCCGATTGGTCTCTTTCTGCGTCCAGACCACGATCAAACCCGGTGACGATCCATCGATCAAATTGGCGCTCTTGCTTACCGAAAAAGCATCGACCCGGTTCGTCGTAATCGGCGCGGCGTCCACCCAGTTGCCATTGTCATTTCGGGAATGCCACAACAGATCGTTTCGGAACCAAAATGAGTGCAACACATTTTGACTGTCCAGCACGAGCGTGGCATCAGCGTCGTTCGTGACCACAATCGGAGGGGGTGGTTCCGTGAGATAAAGGGTTTGATTCAATAGGTCCGACTCGTTGAGCACGATGAACGTCGGTGCTCTTTCATCTTCTTTCCCGTCTTGATCCATATCGAATTCCAGATCGGATTCGGTCACAATTGAAGCGATAAACTTTCCTGCTGGCATGTAAGGAACAGAGAATTGTCCGTTGTTGTCAGAGATCGCGCTGCCGCCCAACGAGACCGATCCGTTGGGGCTGACGCCGAAAAAGGCGACTTCCAAATTTGGAAGGGGCGCATTGTTGGTCGAATTCAGCAACACGCCTGAAAAAGCGGAGGAGGCGCGGAAGTTCGGCTGGTTGGTGACGACGAACGCAAACATCGCACGCACATCGCGTTGTTCGGCCGGAAACTGTTCGGCAAATTTGTTGAGGAATTTCACATAATCTCCCCAAGTCACGCCGACACGCGGGCGAATGTTGGACCAGAATCCGAACCAATCGGCATTTTCAATTCCGGTTGGACGAACCGAGCTTTCGATCTCAAGCCATTCGTCGTCGGTGATGGGGTGAAGATCAGACGTAGAAACGGTTCGGCCCTGGACGTGCAATCCGCCGCCGCGATAATACGCCGTGTGGCTATGCGAACTTTGCGGACGAAGAGTTTGCGGCGGACCATCAAGACTGCGGCCAAGCAATTGCAAAACATTCGTTCGCAGGCTGTCAACTTGAGTTCCAACTCGTGTTCCGTCGCGACCGCTCAAAAGAATCAGTGGCGCGGTGACGTCGGAATTTCCTTCGTTGCCATAGAACGCCAAAATGCGTTGCGTGAAGACTGCCCAGACTGAAAGCGGGCCATTGATCGCAAAACTAACCACGCCTCCGCCGCCGGAAGTTACGGTGACGGCGTTGCTCAATGTGGAACTGACAATCGATGTCGAGTTCATAAACGCTTTCAGATTCCACAGGCCGTTTGGAGCGGCAACCAGGTTGAACGTGACGTAGGCCGTCGAAGAATCTTCCAGCAGGAATCGCGCAGCAGGAACTGTGTTGGTGTCCTGAATGAGTTGAAAAACCGTTTCCCCATCAAACAGCGCGCCTTTGACTTTGAAAGTCGTTTCACCCTGATCGCCCGCCACATTCGGGAAAATTGTCAGTACGGAAAACGGCAGAACTTCCGCGAGAATCGTGTAGGGAGCAGGATCGGACAGCGGCATCGCGCTGGAATAAACCAGCAGGTAATGCATCCCAGTGTGGTCGATGGGAATAAAGATGTCAGGATCGGAAAGGAACGGTTCGTTGATCGCGAAATCAAACTGGCCGCGCGTTGGCATCTGATTGTAGCGAACGAATATTTCGTTGCCCGCCAGTGCCACACCGGTATTGAAACGGATTCGCACCGTGGTGCCCGCCGTCGCATGGAATTTGTAAAAGACCGATTGGCCCTGATCAATTTCACCATCGTCCGGCGTGCCTAGAACTAGAACTTCTGCGTCGATGGACACCGAATTGAGCGACGCGCCGAGGTTATTCGTTTCATCGGATTCCGGCATGTGATTGAGAATATCGCTGCGGACAATGACGTGGTAATCACCGGGCAAGACGCCGGGCAATGGAGCCGTCACGCTGTTCGTGTAGCTGGCATTTGGCAACACATCGCCCCGCTGACGCACGCGGCCAAGGAGCGAATCGCCTGCGTCAAAATTGGTGTCGCTGGAAATATAGATCGCGTCTTCCCACGAACCTCGCGCCGTGTTGGAGCCAAAGTTGGAAACGATGTAAGTGATCGTTGCGTTGACACCGGGAACCGCGTTCGCCGGAATGGTAATTGGCCCGGCGACGAGATCGACCGGCGGCGTGAGTTGGATGAGCATCGCAACGGGATCGAACGCGATGTTGTTGTTTTTGTTCCCACGTTCAAAGACGTGTCCACTGGTGTCGGTGGAAACGAAAACGTAATAGGGTCCAGCCAAACCTTGCGGAACTTCAAAGCTGTTGCTCACCACGTAGCTTTCGCCTGGTGCAACATTTGTCCCCGCGCCTTGGAAATAATAGCGGTAGCCGAGATAAAAATCCGTGTACGGATCGAGAAAATGATCCAGTGAAAGATATACCGCCTCATACCAACTGCCGATTGCGGGCGCTGTTCCAATGTTTTGAACAGTCCAACTCATGTCAAAGATTTGGCCGCTGAAGGCTTCGTCCGGCGCGTTAACTGTCACTGCAAGATCGGGCACCGGACTCAGCGTGATCGGAATGGCGGATGAGGAAACGAGGAGATTGTTGCCATCCAACCCCGCTTCAACAACTTGATTGTGTTCATCGGTAACAATGATGACGAAGAAATCGCCTTGCAGATTCGGCGGCAATATTGCCGACAAGCCGTTCGTGTAGGTTTGCCCCGGCGCGAGCTGCGAAACATTTTGTCGGCGACCCAGCAGCAAATCACTCGGGCTGAGAACTGCGTCACTGGAGAGATAAACTCCGTCCGCCCACGCGCCGTAATTTGGCGAGCGCGTTCCAAAGTTTTGCACAATCCATTGCACGTTAAACCTGGTGCCGGAAATGCCACTCGTCGGGACAATCATATTCGTAATCTGCAAGTCCGCGGTGTCACGAGTGATTACAACGGTCACTGGTCCGAAAACGTTGTTGGTTTCGTTGCTTTCATAAACGTCGTTGTATCGGTCCGTGAGGAGGAACAAGCGGTATTCGCCGGGCGAAACTGAGATCGGAATGGTGACGACTTCATTGCTGACGGCATATTCGCCGGCGACTCCCAGCAGGGATTGTTGAATTCGATCTTTCAAAACGATGTCATCGCCATCTCCCAGAAAATCGTCGGCGGATAAAACGAGCCGATCATACCAGCGCGCCACGGCGGAATCGCCAATCCCGAGATTTGTCACCGCCCACGAAACGAGCATCGCACTGCCAGCCTCAGCCGCGCCCGGCGCCTGCAACGCGCGAACTGCGAGATCGGCAGGTTTGGAAACAATCTCAACGGTGTTGGAAGCGACCGCAGTGTTGTTGGTATTGTCCAATTCGAAAACGGTGTCGTTGGAATCAGCAGTGACGAACACGTAATAAACTCCCGTGATGGTATTCGGCAGAATGGCCGAAAGCGTGTTGGTATAAGAGGCTCCGGGAGCCATGTTGCTGAGGTAAGGCGCGCCAAAATAGTTGGTCAGTCCGTAATAGTTTTGGTTGTTGTGTCTCTGGAGTTGCAATTGCAGATCGCCAGCCGACGGAACCGGATTAGTTGAGATGAACAATCGATCATACCAACTTCCGTCCGGCGGAGTCGTTGCGCCGTTGTTGACCACGCTATATCGGACCGAGATGATTCGGCTGGAAGTCGCGTTGGTGGGTGAGAATTCAATCTTTGTTTCCAGATCCGGCGGCGGGGTGAGCGCGATGGCTGTTACGCTGTTGGCCGCGAGGAAATTGTTGTTTTCAAATGGAACCTCAAAGACGTTCCCCGAGCTGTCCGCCAGCACGAGCACATACCAATCGCCCGTTAAACCCACGGGAATCGCGACGCTGTTTGTGACACGATAACTTTGTCCCGGCTCAAGTCCGCCCTGATGAGAAAATGATTTCAGCGTAATATCGCCGGCATCGAGATTCGTATTGGCGGAAAGATAAACCCGATCCGACCAACTCGTTTCCAACGTCTGGCCCTGGCCAGCATTCGTGACACCCCAACTGACCGAAATCGACTGGCCCGAAAATGCATTTAGCGGAGCAAACACGGAGGAAACTTTCAAATCGGGCGGTGGTGTCAGGTCAATGAAGAAGGGCGGGCTGACCGACACGTTGTCATTCTCAAACGTGCTTTCAAAAACGTAATTCGCAGTGTCAGAACGAATGATGAAATAATAAGTTCCTTGAATTCCGCGAGGTATCGTGACATTCGCGCTACTGACGTAACTTTCGCCCGGGTTGAGATAAGAAACGTTCGCCACGTTTGCGAGATGCGTGTCATTTCCAACGGCCGCGTCGGAGGAGAGATAAACGGAATCATACCAATAGGGCGAACTGGTTGGGCCAGTTCCCTGGTTGGTGACCGCCCAACTCACAACGGTTTGCTGACTGGAGAAAACATTCGTCGGCGTAAGGATATTTGTCACCGTGAGATTCGGGAATGGCGACAAATTCACGTTTATGGATTGCGTGGCCACAAGCGTATTGTTGTTCTCACGATTGAATTCAAAGATGTCATTGCTGATATCGGTCGTGACTACTGGCCAACGCAATCCGCTCATGCTGATCGGTAAAATAATTCGCTGTTTGCGTTCCACGGCTTCTCCCGGCGCAAGCGTGCCCGTGAAATCAAACGTCCCAAAATTGACGAGCCCTGCACCCTCAGCCGACGTGGCTAGATAAAGGCGTTCGCGGAAGGGTTGCGTGACGGTGGCCGTTCCGCTGTTGGTCAGTATCCATGACACTTCGATTTCCTGGCCCGACCACGCTTCGGTCGGCGCGCCGATTTGGGTGACCGAAAGATCAGCCAGGGGTGGAATGATGATTTGCAACGGGCTGACAAACCGGTTGTTGGTTTCAGCGGATTCAAACAATTGATTGGGTCCGTCGGCGTTCAGAATGAGGAAATAATTTCCCTGAATGCCGTTCGGCAAACTTGGGTTGTTGAATGCCAAATAAGATTGGCCGGGATTCAGGGGTAACACGGGCTGTTCCTGACCGATATAGACCGCGTTTGTGTCGAAGACATTCGTCCTGGAAATGTAAAGATAATCACTCCAGTTGACGTGAGCGGTGCCAGCTCCCTGGTTCAAAATATTCCAGCCCACTTCGATGCGTTGATTGATTTGCGTAATGGTGACGGAAGTGGGCGCAATGAAATTGGTCACCGTGAGATCCGGATTCTCAACGCGAATGGCCGTCGCAAACACATTGTTGGCCTCATTGATCTCACTGAAGGCATTCGCGCCATCCGCTTGCGCGAGCAGATAATAATTCCCTGCGCTCACAGAAGGAATTCGCACATCGACTTCCTGTGTGTAGCTCCCGCTCGCCGGTAAAGGAGCGTTAATTGTGAAATTAATGCTTCCACCTGAAATGCGACCCAGAGCCGTATCTCCCACGTCGAGAGTGGAGTTGGTGGAGAAATAAAAGCGGTCAGACCAAGGGGGCAGGGCAGTGATGGCGCCTACATTCGTAACCACAAACGTGACATTGATTGCTTGTTGGCTGGAAAGATTGGTCAACGTGTTGACCTTCGTCACCGCAAAATCTGGCGAAGCAATATTGATCGGTGCAGCGCGGAAATTGTTGTTCGTATTTGACTCAAACAGAATCTTGCTCGTGTCCGTTCGCACGATGATAAAATAATTTCCCGGCGCAACTCCCGGCACTGTCACGGAGTTTGTCGCGAGATAATTTGTTCCGGCACCGACGGCTTGAGTTCGTTGCAATTCGCCCAGAAAAATATCGTTCGTCTCATACGTATTATTGGTGGAAAGGAAAACGTGGTCTCGCCAGGTTGGATAAGCCGTTCCCAATCCTTGATTGCTAACTTCCCAGATCACGGGAATCACGCTTTGCGAATCCGCAGTGGCGGGCACCATCACGTTCGTCACGACGAGGTCAGGATTGGCCACTCGGATGGGAATGGAAAACGAATTGTTCGTCTCGTTGAATTCCGTGACGTAATTGTCCACGTCATTGGTAAGCACGAGGAAATAATCTCCCTCGGCCACATTTGGAATGTTCACAGTCTGTGTGTTGGTCATGGTTTGCCCGGCGGGAAGCGGCGTTTGCCACGCAAAATCCAAACCTTGATAGAACGTGCCGGAAAGTTGGCCTAACCGAATTGAAGTCGAATTCACTCTGGAATTAGTAGAGAGGTAAATCCGATCATCCCATTCACTTGGATGGAACGTTTGTTTCTTTTGAGCAAGCGTATCGCCAACATTTTGAATTGACCATTGGACCTGAATCGGCTGGCGGGTGCTGGCTTCGGCAGGCGCGGTTAGAGCAACTGGAACCAGATCCGGCGAGGTGAGTTGAATAGGAATAACAATCTGGTTATTGGACTCGTCCGTCTCGTAGAGATCGCCATGGTCGGCAAATCCGTAATAATCCGCGCGGAGAATGAGATAGTAATTTCCGCTTGGGCGCACGGGCATCGTAAAGGAGTTCGTTCTTCCAAAGAATTCTCCGGGCAAGATGGTTTGCGGAAGTTGATTCACCTGGCTGACCGGAAGATCATTGGAATCCCAAACCGCGTTCGTGGAAAGAAACAGTTGGTCCGTCCAGAGCCATCTTCCACCACCGATGATTTCCACTGGCCCGTTGTTCGTCGTGTTGTATGAGAACTGGTAGGTCCGGCCGCCGATTCCGACGGACGCAGATAGGAAATTACCGTGTTGGATGTCGGGAACGATAACCGAGATCGGGATCGAAAGAGTGTTATTAGATTCGTCCGTTTC
>JBBQAX010000037.1:0-20625 GCA_038316905.1 Verrucomicrobiota bacterium
CGATCTCATCCGGCGTTTTTGACCATAGCACGAAGGCTTGATTGATCGCTGAAAGTGGCGTCAACGGAACATCGAGGAGGGTGTTGGTCTGGTTGATCTCGCCGCGTTGCACCCGAACGCCCGCCGAATATTCCACGACCGACCATTGGATATCCATCGTGGAAGTTTCTGTCGTGGCACGCACGAACTCCACCCTGTTGGAATCAACGAGACGGCCACGAATCATTGAGCCTCCCGCAGTGCTGCTGTTGTGGCGCGTGTTAAAGATCAGGAAGGCATTCGTCGGATTCACGCCTGCGTCGAGTGTGACGAGGTTCGTTCCGCCTCCCGAAATTGAGAGTAATCCTCTTTGCACGTTGCGGAGCGCTGCCAATGGAGCGGTCGTAAAAATTAAATTCAAATCATTGCCTGCCTGGCTCAACGTAAAACCGCCGGCTCCCGGCACGTTTTCGAAGGCAGACGTGACCAGATTGAATTTCGATGCGTCGAATCCGACGATGCCGCCTGTGGCTGTCGCAATGGTCCAAATGTAGGTAACCGTATTGTCGAAATTCGTCACTTGCCCCGAAGAGTTTTGCGGGGTGAGGGAAACAATTCTTAGGTTAAACTTGTTCCCGGAAGTCGCCGTGATCGTCAGTGCGCCGGAGATGTTGAGCCAATCCCAGTTCGTTCCTTTGGTGCCGGTGGCATTGTTGATTTCCCAAAGGTAATTTCCTCCGGACTTCCAGGTTTCCGAACCGCTGCTCAGCGTGCCCGGCGCGTTGGTGCCAGGAGAATTCGTCCCGCCGGAGTTCACCGCGACAGTTCCAACCACGCCTGTTCCTGACAACGTTGCGGCAGACGCAATTGTCACCGCGCTGCTGGTTGAATTACCGTTGACCCGCAAAGTTCCAACGCTGACGGTCGTTGCCCCGCTGTAGGAGTTAGTGCCGCTGAAGATTTGCGTTCCCGTCCCAATTTTTGTGAAGGCGCCCGCACCGCTGATCTCTCCCGTAAAATTGGCGGTGCTGGAATTTCCGGCCGTCAAGGTTGTTCCCAGAATCACCGAGCCTGCGCCGCCCAGCGTCGCGATAGTTTCGCTATAATTAGTGGAGTTCCAACTCATCCGGAAGGTTGCCCCGTTGCTGATGACCAGCGGCGAGGTATTGGCGATGCGCTCGCTGGCGCCGAGTTGCAACGAGCCAGCCGCGACCGTGGTGGTGTTTGTGTAAGTGTTGGCCCCGGTTAGAATCAGCGTGCCCGCGCCCGTCTTGGTGAACCCGCCAGTTCCACTGATGACTGCCGCATTCGTCGTGGAGCGATCGTTGCCGCCCGCGATGAGCAAACCGTTCCCAAGAATAACATTGCCGGCCGTGCTGCTCAGAGAACCGATGGTTTCGCTATAACCGTTTAAATCAAAAATCGCCGATGATCCGGTGAGGTTAACCGGAGCGAGATCGGGAATACGCTGGTTGCCCCCGAGCCGCAAAGTGCCTGCGCTGATCGTCCAAAGGTTCGTCGAAGTATTTTCTCCGGTTAACAACAAAACGCCCGAACCTGTTTTCGTAAATGCGCCTGTGCCGCTGATGCTCCCGCCCCATGTGTTGGTAAACCCAGTGCCTGCGCTGAAGGTGGCGGTGCCCGCTCTTAAAAAAATATCGCGTAGTGATGAGAATGAAGCGGTGGTGGCTAACGTGGCGCTCGCCGAAAAAGTGATCGGTCCGCTGAATTCCCCCAGTCGCGAATCTGAATTGATGGTAATCGTTCCCGCGCTGTTCGTGGTTCCGCCCAGATAAGAATTTTCACCCGTCAAAGTCAGCCCTTTGGTCCCGATTTTTGTCAGAGATCCCGGTCCGGTGATATTACCGGCGAGGGTCAAAGTGGTGCCACCCGGGTTGATGATCCCACCGTGGAGGCCGAAGAATATGGGACGAACCGAAGTCAGCGAAACCGTCGTGGTCAGGGTGCCGCTATTCAACGTCAGAGTGCTATTCGTGTGGCCCAGATTGTTATCCGCTTTGATGCTGACGCTCCCCGCATTCACAACCGTGCCACCCTCGTAAAAATTTGTCCCGCTCAGAGTCCAGGCGGACGTGCCGATCTTGATCAATCCGCCTGATCCACTGATCGAGCCGGAAAAGGTCGTCGCGGCAGTGCCGCCCGCTGTCAAAGTGCCGTTGCCTAAAGTGACATTGCCCGCTCCCGCCAGCGACCGAATGGTTTTGGAGAAGCCGTCCAGATCGAGAGTGGAATTGGTATTCACCGTCACTGCGGATACGAGCGGAAGCTGTCCGGTCGAATTCAGCCTCACGACCCCGCCGCTGATCGTGGTCACGCCGGTATAATTGTTCGAAGCGGTGAGGAGGAGCAGTCCGCTTCCAGTTTTAACCACGCCGCCTGATCCGCTCCCAATCGTTCCTGACACGATCAAGGTTTCGTTGTTGGTGAAGGTCGTTGTGTAACTGGAATTAACTAGATTTCCACCGACGTAAAGTGTGCCTGCCTCTGCGTTGATCGCAGATGATGCGGTCAGTGTGATCGTTCCCGTCCACGAATTACTGCCGCCAAGATTCCTCAAAGCGCCGCGCGCGCTGATGCCGGTCCCAGAAAGACTGAGTGATTCTCCGAGAATTTCCAGGCCACCTTGCACATGCAACGCTGCTCCGCTCGCCACGGTCGTACCCGCAGTCGAATTACCCAGCGCGAATCCGTTTTGTATGGAAAGAACACCCGCGCTGACCGTCGTTACGCCTCCATAGGAATTGCTCGCAGTCAAACTCAGGACACCCACGCCGCTTTTGGTCAATCCACCGGTGCCATTTCCAATGGACCCGTTCGCAATAATATTGCCCGTACCGGTCATGGTGATGAGAAATGTTGAATTAAGAATGTTGGCGCCGAGGGTCAAAGTATTGGTGTCGCAAGCAATGGACGAAGCCGCGGCGAGAGTCATCGGCCCGTTCCAGGCATTATCGTTCGTGCGACTGCGCAAGGCACCCGAAGAGGAGATGCCCGTTCCACTGAGCGTCAGGCTTTCATTGCTGATCACGATGCCGTTTTGCAATTGCAACGCAGCGCCACTGACCACCACCGTTCCCGCGTTGGTGCCGCCAAGCGCCAGGTTGTTTTGAATGTTGAGAACACCCGCACTCACCGTCGTCAGGCCAGCGTATGCATTCGTCCCGCTTAAAAAACTTGTGCCGGTGCCGATCTTCGTAACCCCGCCGGTGCCATTGATTGAACCATTGACCAAAACGTTAGAAGTGCCGCCGAGCGTCAGAAGATTCGTCACGTTGTTGATGTTCCCCGCGAAGGTAATTGTCCCCGAAGTCGCAGACCACGTTTGGTTGGTTCCAAGAACGATGGCGTTGTTAATGAGCTGGCCCGTCGTGCTGCTGTTCGTCACGCCACCGGATCGTATCGTCAGAGAATTCCCACTGAGAACAAATGCACCCGCGCTGTTGCTGAAGATCAATCCGTTGATGTCCCAAGGCATATCCACACTGACAGAAAGTTGATTGGTGCCGGTGAGAACGATCGAAGCTGTTCCATTGTTGGCCGGCGCTATTCCGCCGATCCAATTGGTGGCTGTGCTCCAGTTACCATCCGCAACCGACCCGCTCCAAACGAAGGTGGCACCCCACGAGCGGCAGAAGCAGGTGAGTGCCATGACCAGCAAAAACGCGGTTTTCCAGAAGGAAAATCGTCGTTTTGTTCGGTCCAATTGACGGCAATAGCATTCACTGCATCTATCCATAAAAATTCACCAAGCCCTGACGATTGGGTGTTCCTGTTAAAACTTTCCAGCTGCACGGAACACTCAACCCCGTTATCTGAAACGACTTAGCAAACGGCGAGCCATCTGAGGAGTGGCGAATGGAAGAAGAATCTGTTGTTGCTGCCGTGACACACGTCGAAGTACCTACATTCAGAGATTTTCCGTTGTTTTTATTCAGCGTTTCCAGCAGGTTGCCCGAGTGTCGAATATCTCAGAAACTTGTTTCTCCCACGTTGTAATTTTTTGGACCGATCCAGAAAACCCTAAAGCCGCGGACGAATTACTCGCGGGCATGGAAAAGTTTTTAAAACCGATTCCCGGTGTTCTGCAGTTTCACGCTGGCAAAATGGTAGGAAGTCAGCGTCCGGTTGTGGATCAAACTTATCAGGTGGCGCTGAATTTGATTTTTCCGAACAAGCAAGCGCAGGACGCCTATCAGGCGCACCCAATGCACGTCGAATTTATCGAAACCGTCTTCAAAAAAGTATGCAAACGGGTCGTTGTTTACGATTTTGAGTAACGGCCGGGGCGAAGCCCTATTGTTCGTTTTGTGCCTTCGGGAATATTTGTGAAACCGTGCGGCTCTCGCTGGCAGCCGTCTCCCTTTCAGAGCGGACTACAATCTTTCTTTGCATCCTATTTGCTTCACCGCGCTCTCCAGAAAGTCTCTCAGGGATGAGATGGCACATGGTTAGCTAAGTGGGCGCTGATGAGAAATCGGGCAGCACCATTTTGGAGCAGGGCGGGAAAAAGCGCGGCTTTGACGCTGGCTTTTTACTTGACGCTGTCCAACGTTGCTCAAGCTGCGGGGCCACCTCCAGTAATTACTGTCCAACCTGCTGATCAGACTGTCCCATCGGGAGGCACTGTGACTTTCAGCGTCTCCGCCACCAGTTCGACAACTCTCTCGTATCAATGGTATGAAAACGGCCTGTTGTTTTTGGATCGCAAGCTCACCGGCCAGATATCCAGCAACCTTGTCCTCAGCGGCGTAACTGATTCAGGCCATTATTATGTGAAAGTAATAAATGGGGGTGGCACCGTAACCAGCCGTTCCGCAGCGCTCAACGTCACCGTAAACACCCCGCCGGTGGCTCGAAATGACAATTATTCCACGCCGGAAGATGTTCCTCTGGTGATTCCCGCCACAGGTATTCTTGCCAATGACACAGATATCGACGGCCAGACTTTAACGTCTGTACTGATGACCAACGTGACGCCGGGCAGCTTGATTTTAAACAGCAACGGTGCCTTCATCTATACGCCTCCAGCCGATTATTTTGGCAATGCTTCGTTTACCTATCGGGTCTCTGATAGATACGAGGTGCTTTCCGAACAGAACAGTTTCGGTGGAGGATCAATCGAGATTCTAAACGAGAAGGGTGCACAGTCGTTTAAGCATGGGACTGCAGGTGATGCGAGTTACATGATCAAACGGGCAGTGGTTTACCTCTCTCGCGAATCATCGTTCGGAAATGAAAATTTAGCCTTCAGCATCGGCACCGGCGTCAATTCCGGCAGTATTGCGGGAAGCGCGGTTGCCATTTCCGGCGCCAGCATTACCAACATAAGTTTAGGCGCTTCCTTTCAGACGTATGGAATTGATTACAGCGTACCGGTGGGGCCATTTATTGCGGGCACCACGTACTACCTAAATTTTGACAATCCGAAGAACAAGCGCGTTTACTTCGAATATGCCAATGCGAACACCTACGCAAACGGAACCTTTTATGAAGACGGCGTCAATCGAAGCAAAGATATCCGGTTTCAGATTTATAAGACGATCATGTCCAATCCCGCCACCGTCTCGATCAGCGTCCTTCCTGTTAATGATGCGCCGATAGCGGTCAACGACAGCACCAACACGCTGGAGGATGTAAGTGTCACAATTAATGTCCTCGGCAACGATACTGATGTTGATAGCACGGTTCTGACGATCACAAGCGTGTCGGCGACGAACGGAACCGCTGTGATCAGCGGCACAAATGTTATTTTCACACCTGCCCAGGATTTTAACGGATTATCGGTTCTGAATTACACGGTGTCCGACGGGACTAATTCCGCATCCGCGACGGTCACAGTGACTGTGATCTCCGTGAATGACGCTCCGCCAGTTGCGAACAACGATTTCTACACCATTTCTGAAGATGCTACGTTGATGGTTTCACCTGATGGCATTTTGGCTAATGACACTGACGTTGATGGAGACGCCATTTTCGCGCTGCTCCTCACAAATGTCAGCCAAGGCACGTTAACTTTTAATTCCAATGGCGGCTTCACTTACAAACCTAGGGCGAATTTTTACGGCACTGACACCTTTGCGTATCGGCCTCGGGACGGATGGTCAACGGGGAACGTTGCCACTGTTGCCATAAACGTGGCACCAGTAAATGACGCCGCCCCAGTGGCTTTCAATGACACCTATGTTACCCAGGAAGACGTTGTGCTAGTTCAGTCAGTTCCCGGAGTTTTGTCTAACGATACTGACGAAGACGACAATGAACTCAGTGCTGCGTTAGTGAATAACGTCAGCAACGGAGAATTGAATTTCAACGCAGATGGCTCTTTCATCTACTCACCGCGTCCCAATTATTACGGGAGCGACTCCTTCACCTACCGCATCACTGATGGATTCGATCCTGTAATAATGATGTTGCAACAAAATATTTCTGGCGGAGATAAAAGAGAACTAAAAGATGTTGAACCCGGCGCACAGTCGTTCCGGCACGGCGTTTCCGGAGATTTTTCCTATAGCATTACGAATGTAGTTCTGCGCCTTTCCAGAAATTCGGATACTCCCAATGTCCACTTGAACTTTTCTATTGGAACAGGAATCAATTCCGGCCCAATTCCAGGGAGCAGCTTTACCGTTACGAGAGCCAGCATCACTAATTTGAGCGAGGGTTCTTCATTCCAGGATTACGTTATCTCCTTTGCCACACCCGTCGGCCCGCTGGTCGCTGGGACACCTTACTATTTGAATTTTAACTACGGGTCGAACGGCGAAAAACTTTATCTCGAGTCCTCGTCCAGCAGTGCTTACCCCAATGGAACTTATTACAAAGACGGCTCCAACGAAAACAAAGACATCAGATTCCAAATATACGGAATCACGCATTCTGATGTCGCGACTGTGAACATAAACGTTACTCCCATCAATGATCCCCCATTGGCCAGCGACGATTCGTATCGCATTCAGAAAAATCTGCCATTGACCATTTCAGCACCCGGGGTTCTCACCAACGACCTGGACATTGAGAGCGACTCATTGACAGCGGTTCTGGTCAGCGGTGTTTCTCACGGAACTCTTTCTTTGAATTCAGCAGGTTCCTTCACCTACACCCCAAGTGGCGACTACGTTGGCGAGGACACTTTTACTTATAGAGCGGACGATGGATTTTCAACCAGCACGGAGGCCACAGTGAAGATTTCCGTTTTGGATATACCCACTTTGAACGTAAGCCCTGTCACAACAACTTCTGAAGGTTTTTGCCTTCAGCTTTCTGTGAACTCCCAGTTTGCTTACGTTATTGAGGCTTCGCCAAACTTGAAAGATTGGACCCCCATTTGTACCAATTCTGGTGGGGCTGGAGCTGTGATCTTTACCGACACCGAAGCTGGAAATTTCAACCATCGTTTCTACAGGGTCATCGGACGTTAAACCTCTCCACGCGGGTGTTTCAGCCGCAAGAAGTGGGCAGAATTATCGTTACGAACGCGGATGAAATTTCTGATGAACTTCACGGAGCCGTGATCCAGCGACATGCGTGTAAACTTCGGTCGTATTGATGGTGGCATGCCCAAGCAATTCCTGAATCACCCGCAAATCAGCGCCACGCTCCAGCAAATGCGTCGCGAAACTGTGTCGCAACATGTGCGGCGTGATGTTGCGGCCGATGCCAGCACGCTTCACACAATTCTTGATTCGTAGCCAAAGAGTGACCGAAGCAAACGGCGTCCCCCGCATGGAGAGAAAAACGTTGGCCGGGGATTTTTTATTTACCAATCCCGGCCGAGCTGATTTCAAATATCTTTCGATTGCTTCAATCGCTTTTTTTCCAACCGGCACAACACGTTCCTTGTTCCCTTTGCCAATCACATTGATAAATCCAGCTTCGAGGTGAAGTTGTTCGAGTCGAATATTCTTCAATTCCGCAAGCCGCAAACCGGACGCGTAAGCCAGCTCGAGAATCGCCTGATCGCACAAATCGGATTTGTTCTCGGTCGAGCGCGGCGTGAGGAGCTTCTGAATTTCTTCGCTCGTTAAAGCTTTCGGCAACCGTTTCCAGCGTCGAGGCAAAGAAAGATTTTCAGCGACATTGGACGGCAAAAGTTTTTCTTGTTCTGCATAGCGATAAAAAGCCCTCAATGCCGCAATTTCCAGATAAACACTTTCGGAGCTTAACTTACGAGTGGATTCCTCAGGTTGGTTTTGCAACGCACGTTGCCGCTCCTGTTCGATGAACGCCATCAAGTGCGGAAGCTGAACAGAATTCCAATCCGTCAAACTTTGTGTGCGTGCCCAATCGATAAAATGATTCAGCAACCCCGCGTAGGTTTTCTGGGTGTGCTCGGATTGGCCTCGCTCGTTGCGAAGATAAACAAGGAAATCCTCAACCATGTTTTGCACAGGCGAAGTCTAACGGAAGTTTTGATCCGAACTAAAGATTTATGGGGCGATCGGCTGAACGACATTCGTAGAAGGAGCATTCGTGTGAGAACGCCGAGGGCCATCTTTTTTGCGACGAATCTCTTCGTTTGGGTCATCTGGTTTGCGGGGCAACCTGACCTTCATCGCTTTTTCGAATTTCTCCTGCTGTTCCGGTTCGAGTTCCGTTCGGATTTGTTCGCGAACTTTCTTTAGTTCCTCGCGCATTTCCGGGGCAATTGTCTCGCGAATCTGTTTGGTGCGTTCCTGGCTCTCCTTGAGAATTTTTTCAATTCGCTCTCGCTGTTCTGAACTGAGAATCAGCTCTTTATCGATCCGACGAATGAATTCCCTTTGTTGCAGGTGCCATGCGGAGAGCACCACGTTGCTTTGACCCGCACGCTGAAACGACGGCGGCGTTTGAGACCTCACCAGACTTTTCTTGATGATCAAAGCACCTACCACCAGGCCGGAGCAAAAAATTACCAAAGTTGCTAGAATGACTTTCCAGGGGCTCACCAGGAATCCTCACCAAAAGCGATTGCGGATGGTTCGTCCAGAGCAGCCAAAACGGTTTGTTCAAACTCCTGCTGCAGGTCGGTCGAATCATTGGATTCAACTTGCAGGGACCAACCACCCAACAAAGCCATCGCTAAAACGCAAGCCGCCGCTCCGCGCCAAAGTGCGCGTCCCCAAAGCGACCAGGCATCCACCATCGGCCGTGTCAGAAGCGCCATAATCCGTTTTTCAAAAGCGTAGGGAACATGGTCGCTCGGTTGATTTTGCCGAGCCACGGCGAGTAATTTTTCCTGAAGTTGGTCTGGGTTCATAACAATCACATTTCTTTGGACGGGCCGTTTCATTTCGCGGTTACAAGTCACAAATATTTATCCCGATTGATTTTTGCGACGATTTTTCTCATCTCAGCGCGAGCGCGAAACGCCCGCACTTTGACCAGCGGGACGGACCATCCCGTCAGCGCCGAAATTTCTTTCACCGAACGCTCTTCAATTTCCAGCAGCGTAATAATCAAACGCCCGGCGGGTGAAAGGTGTTCCAATATTTTATTTACCAGGTCGCGGGCAGCGCTTGCGTTCTCATCTGCGGCGTCAGGCTGAACCACAAACCGATCCAACCATTGAGATTCAGGCTCAGTCAGTTCTGTGAAAGCAGTTTCACGATTGCGTTGATGGCCCCTCAAAAAATCGTAGCACGTCCGAACTGCCAGCCGCATGAGCCAATGTTCAAATGGAGCGTCGCCTCGAAAGCTTTTCAGCTTTGTGAATGCCTTCAAAAAAATCTCTTGAACGATGTCCTCGATCTCGCTTTCGCGTCGGGCATAACGGCGGGCCGTGGAAAAGACGCGAGGTTGATATTTTTTTATCAACGGCTCAAAGCTGGCGGCGTCGCCTTTCAGCACGGCGGCAATCAGCTCGGAGTCAGTTGGTTCCATCGCGTCCAATTAGGGTAAGGAATCCATTCTGTCAAAAAAGGAAAGCCACCGCGTTACGGCAGTGGCTTTCATTACTTCAACTGAAATCCTTATTTATCAGAAGGCTTTACGACCGGCGGTTTTCCGAGACCGGTCGCTCCTCGGTTTCGATATTTCTCAATCAACTGTTGGCGTTCTTCCAAAGTTTTAAGCGTTTCTTTTTCAGCGTCAGTGATGGTGCCGTCCGCCGTTTTCTTCTTCAGCTCAGCGAGCTTTTTCTCGGAAGCTTCCTTAACTTTGGCGAAGCGTTCTTTGGGAGGAAGCTGTTCCAATTCCTCGGGGTTCAGTCCCAGTTCTTTGGCCGACTTTTTCCGTTCCTCAACCCGCTTTTCTAAAAACTCTTTTCTCTTCGCCTCCCGTTCTTCGGAGGTAACCGTGGGCGCTTTCTCCCGACCTTCGGCGGATGGTTTCGTTTCGGGCTTCTTGTCATCCGCTTGGATGAGCTGTGGCGTGGACATCGCAAGTATTCCGGCGATCACATAGACGATTTTCAGGATTTTCATGAGATTGCTTTGATAAGATTCGTTTCAGATTTCATAAAAGAGACGGCTACCCACTATGGAAAGTTACAGTTCGGTGTCGGTCAATCGCGAGTGATTTCCAATGTCTGCTCAAATTCTGCGGAGAACTTTGCGAGATCACTCGTGATCTTAGGCGTTTGGTCTGACAAGGTGGCGGTCATTCGTTCAATCATCTCGGGTTTGGAACGCAACACCTCGACCGCGAAGACGATCAGGGAAAGATGGTTGTTGATGTCGTGGCGCATCTTCGCAAGCTTTTGATTCAGCTCTTCAATCTGTTGTGAACTTAACGTCACAGGATTCTTTGGTATTCCCATGGTGGGACGATGTCGTTATCACGAATTGAAATCAAGCGAGTTTGCGATCTCGGTGCCTATTTCGTGAATTATTCTGTCAGCCCGAGCTGCTTTGCTGCGGTTTAGGACGTGATCAATGCGGTGGAAGACTTGAGCGATAGCGCAATAAATAAATAACGCCGATCGCGACGAAGACGAACAAGGTGATCGCAAGGACCCAAGCAATTCCTTTGAACATGCGTGCTTGTTGAAACATTTTTTCCGTGCGCTCTTTTTCTTCGGCTTTGAAGAGCGCGAATTCCGCATCCAACGAGGTGGGATCTGCGCGATCTTCCTTGAGTTGCAAAACGAGCGGGGTGGATTTGCCTGTTGCAAGATGAGCGGGGATTCGTCCGCGAATCTCCGGTGACGCTTCAGTGAAGCCGCATTCTTTTTTCCAAAACGGGGCAGGTTCATCGGTCCAAAGGCGGAATAAGCCGTGATTGTTCGCAACACTGCGAAGACGGTCCCAGAGCAGGGGACGCAGTTGATCCGTCAGGCCGAAATCCGTGTACGCTTCGCTGTGGATTTTTCCATCGGAACCACTGAGTTGCAGGGCGATTGCGCCGAGCAATTTCCCTTCGGAATTTTCGACGACTTGAAATTCAGTAAAACGTTTATCGAGTTCTTGTGCGGACAAGTGCGCGGATTGCCAGAGAGAAATTAATTGGGCCAAGTCATCGGTCGTAGCACGGCGCACACGATAATTTGCTGAATTCATCCACGGGAGCGTAAGAGAGTTGCGGCGAACGGGTCAACGCCTGCCTTGCAACTCGCACACAAAAAAAGCCGGACTGTTGCCAGTCCGGCGTTGAATTTTTAAAGGAAGTCTTAAGCGGCTTCCTGCGCGAGGAATCCCTGCAAGCGGCGGATACGAGTCGGGTGACGCAATTTGCGCAGCGCTTTCGCTTCGATCTGGCGGATACGTTCGCGGGTCACTTTATATTGCTGCCCGATTTCTTCGAGCGTGCGCTCATTACCGTCAGTCAGGCCGAAACGCATTTCAACAATGGTGCGTTCGCGTTCGGTTAACGTAGCCAAAACGTCCGTCAATTTTTCCTTGAGCAAATGTGCGCTGGTGGTTTCCCAGGGATTTTCGGCGGATTTATCTTCGATCAAATCGCCAAAACTCACATCGCCTTCTTCGCCGACGGGAGTTTGCAGGGAGATCGGTTGCTGCGCCATTTTCTGCAACGCATGAATGCGCGTGACCGACATGTTCATTTCGTCGGCGACTTCATCTGTCGTGGCTTCGCGTCCGAACTCCTGGAGCAATTGTTTTTCGACGCGCCAAAGCTTGTTCAGGATTTCGATCATATGCACCGGGATACGAATGGTGCGCGCCTGGTCGGCGATCGAGCGCGTGATAGCCTGACGAATCCACCAGATGGCGTAAGTGGAGAATTTGTAGCCGCGTTGATATTCGAACTTCTCAACGCCTTTCATCAAACCGATGTTGCCTTCCTGAATCAAATCGAGGAGGGACTGTCCGCGGTTCATGTATTTCTTCGCTACGGAAACCACGAGGCGCAAGTTGGCTTCCGCCATGTGGGTCTTGGCTTTGTGCGCGGCGGTCTGTGCGCGTTTGAGCAATTCAAACGCTTTGAAAAAATCAGCGCAAGGCATGCGGACCAGTTTTTCCAAGGCGTGAATTTTGGTTTCTTCAGTGTCAATGGCGGCTTGTTGCTGGGCTGATTTGCGCTGCTTCTTGAGAATTTCCAAATGGCGCAATGCAACATGCATCTGTTCATGAATGTTAGCTGCGACACCGGTCAGCTCTTCCATGAATTTTGGGCGATATTCAAATTGCGGAAAAACGGCCTCCATTTTCTTGTTAAACGCCTCGAGCTTAGCCGTCATCAAGTGGCCTTTGCCCTTGGCATTGGCCTTTTCCCACTCCGCATATTTTGCGTCGAGGGTGCGGTCGAGCAGTCTCACTTTTTTGATCAGCCGTTTTAGCGTCTTGAGATGGCTGTCGCGGAATCCCAATTTCTTGTCAGCGACCACGCGGTCAAAACGTTCCTGGGGGGGATCACAAAGAAGTTTTTCAGCGAGCGTGATGTGTTCTTTCGCGGTGAAACCAAATCGGAAAATGAATTTACGCGCTTCCAGTTCCGCGCGTTCGATGCGTTGGCAGATTTCCACTTCCTGCTCGCGAGTGAGCAGGGGAGTTTTGCCCATCTGATTCATATACATCTGGACGGGGTCATCCAGAATATCGAGGCGCACGTTGCTTTCTTCCTCGGGTTCTTCGGCTTCGGCAGGCTGCACTTTCGTACGGCGCGCTTCGGCGCTTTCAACGATCTCGACATCTCGTTCGCGCAGCTTGGAATAAATCGCGTCCAGATCTTCGGGCGCGATCATTTCATCCGGCAGAGCGTCATTGATATCGTCGTAGGTGAGATAACCTTGTTCCTGCGCCAGATGGATTAATTCCTGAAGTTTGGCGGCAACTTCGGCATCGGCGTGCAACCGTCCGCCGCCATTCGACGCCGTCGCACTTTCGGTTAGAGAAGTTTTGGGTGCAACGTCTGCGCGGGCAGAAAGTTTGGCATCCTTCGGGTTCAATGACTTTTTGGTCGTCCTTTTCAACATAATTTATTCAATCTAGGCTCAGGCGAATTAGCGTGTTTGTGCAAAGCAGCTTTTCCGCCATTATCTTCGGGAATTCTCGTGTCTCAACTATAGAGCAAGGCGATAATCCGTGTTCTCAGAAGACTAACGCGCCCAACAATACATCATTCCGCATTTTGCACAAATTTTTGCTTAAGGAATTCCCTGAGGTCGTTGGGCGACCCAATTCCGAACAATGCGATGGGCGCGGTAAAATCAGTTTGATGCCAATTTAGCGTCCACTAATTCGTAAATGTTTCCGTCGTAACCGAGAATATAAACCTCGCCATCGCCGTCTTCGCCAAAACTGGCGATTTGACGCGGCGGAACGCCTTTCGGCTGAGGCTCCAAAACACCGTGGGTCGTCACTTTCCCATCTTTAGCGCGCAAGCCCCACAGCGTTCCAGTCACAAAATCGGCATATAAATAGACGCCATTCAGCGATGGCACCTTTTTCCCGCGATAAACATACCCGCCGGTCACCGAGAGGCCGGGCGTGTGATTCGTGGTCAAGTTTGGGCTGTGCGGATATTCGAGAATGGGGTCAATGAACTTGGTGTTCGCCGGCGGAGGATTAGTTCCGAATTCATGGAAACCCTCGCGAAAACTCCAACCGTAATTGCCGCCTTTTTTAATGATATCAATTTCTTCCCACTTGGCCTGCCCCACATCGGCGCAATAAATCTCGCCCGTTTTCCGATCGAAACTGAACCGCCACGGATTGCGCAAACCCCAGGCAAACGTCTCGGGTGGAAAGTCTTTCTGCTTCAAAAACGGATTATCTTTTGGAATTCCGTAAGCGAGGTCTCCGGTGCGGGAATCGACATCAATTCGCAGAATCTTCGCGAGTAACGTGTTCTTCCGTTGACCATTGCGATACAAGTCATTGGCTCCACCGCCATCTCCTAAACCGATGTAAAGAAAACCATCCGGCCCGAACGAGATTTGTCCGCCATTATGATTCCAATCCGGTTGGGGGATTTCCAAAAGAATGCGCTCGCTGGATCTGTCGGCCTGATTCGGGTTCGCTTTTGAAACGACAAATTCGCTCATTACACTGCGCTTTGGCTTCTGCTGCGTGTAATAAACGTAGAATTTACCGTTCTTCTTGAACTTTGGATGAAACGCAAAACCCAGCAATCCTTCCTCATTTTTCTCCCACGGCTTGCGATCCGTCAGATCCAGGAAAATATTAGTTTCAGTTCCGGTCCGATTTTTTGGTAAAATCAAAACTTTCCCATCTTGTTGCGCGACAAAAATTCGTTTGGTTCCATCAGGTGTTTCGCAAAGCCAGAGGGGCCGGTTCAACTTGAGCGCGGGATAAACAACCTGGGTTTTTACGTTGGGCAACGTGTCAGCCGCACGCAGGCAATATGGCAAAACAACGGCCAAAGCGGCGATTTGCAAACAACGTTTCAATTTCATCGGGGCGATATAACGTGCTATTTTCGCAAAACCTTCAACCAAAAACTGAGACAATGCAGAAATATTCTTCCCAACCTCTTTTTTGTTCTTACTCTTAATCGTAATCTTTTCTCCGTTTCCCCAGTGAAAATCGGGATTAAGATTAAGGATTAAGACCCAGATTTAGAATAACGCCCCAAAAAGATGAACGAGTGGAATATTCAGTCCCGCGCCCACGTTTGCCAATCCTGCACGCAACCTTTTGCCGACAAACAGACGTATCACACGCTCCTCTTTTCCGAGAAAAGCGAACTTCGCCGCCTCGATGTCTGTGATACCTGTTGGCAATCGCAGTTTTCCGAAGGTGGAACGGATAAGAAGGACGTTATTTCACGTTGGCAGGGGAATTATGAGACGCCACCTGCTACGCCTCCGGAAGCAATTGAAAAGGAGAATGCCGAAACGCTCTTGCGAAAACTGATCGAGTTAGGGGATCCGAAACACGGCGCGGTTTGTTATATCCTGGCTGTGATGTTGGAGCGGAAACGTTTGCTCAAAGTGAAAGAGCAATTCAAGCGCGATGGCCAGCGCGTCTTCATTTATGAACAACCGAAAACGGGCGATATCTTCACTATCACCGATCCCGACCTCCAGTTGAACCAGCTCGAACAAGTGCAACACGACGTGGCACAACTTTTGGAACATGGCTTGACTCCACCGGCCACGCCAGCTTCAAGTGAGCCTGTCGCGCCAGACGTTGTGGAGATCGCGGGAACTTCTGAAGCTGCCGCTGAAATTGTCACCGAAAAATAGATCGAACGTTTATCAACCTGTGGCTGATTTCAAAAAACTTCAGGCTGAATTGGGTTACGTTTTTCAGAATTCAGAATTGCTGCGTCTCGCCTTGACGCATCCATCCGTGGCCCACGAATTTGGTCCATCTGTTCAAACCAATCAACGACTCGAATTTTTGGGTGATTCCGTGCTGGGTTTGATCCTGACGAAAGAGCTTTACGAAAAGTTCCCGCAATTTAGCGAAGGGCCGCTGTCCAAAGCGCGCGCGCAATTGGTCAACCGCAAGACGTTGGCGCAGCAAGCGCGCAGCATCAGCCTGGACCAACATCTGATTCTGAGTCGTGGCGAGAAGGCGAACATCGGTCGCGGGCGAAGTTCCGCTTCGGCAGACGCTTTTGAATCGGTGATCGGCGCGATTTTCCTCGATGGCGGTTACGACGCCGCGAAAGAATTTGTCCTGCGCTGTTTCCGTGACGCGTTTGGCGAGCTGAACGTCATTCCAAACTTGGACAATCCGAAAGGTGAATTGCAGGAATTGCTCCAGGCAAATTCGCCGGATGCGCCGGAATATGAAGTCGTTTCTGCGCAAGGCCCCGATCATGACCGCGATTTTGAGTGCATCGTTCGCCACGGCGGAATTGAGCTGGGTCGCGGCATCGGGAAAAGTAAAAAACTGGCGGAAAGCGCAGCGGCATCAGCGGCATTGTCGGCACTGACGAAATCTCCGCCGGAAACCAAGAAAACCGCTGCCAGTTAAAAACTTTTCCGCGTCGCCTCGGAATCGCGACGATTATTTTTTCGAGGCTTCCGTCAACCGTTTGATTTCAGCTTTGAGTTTTGCGTTCTCTGCTTCGAGAACATTGGTTCGCGAATCCACGTTCATCTGGAGAAAATCCAGTTTGAATTTGACCGCTTGTTGCAGACGCCATTTCTCGGTCAATGCGTGACCCATTTGCAAAACTTCTACCGTGTCGAAGGGTTTTTTCAAGATGAGCAACTGATCGGGCTTGGCCAGCTTGGCCACCATCTCGTCCCAGGAATAATCGGAATACGCTGTGCAGATAACGACTTGCACGTCGGGATCTTGCTCCCAGATTTTGGCGGTCGTTTCGATGCCGTCCCAGCCGGGGGGCATTCGCACATCAACGAAAGCCATCGCGTAAGGATTATTTTCGGCGCGCGCTTTCTGGACGAGCGCCAGACCTTCCTGTCCTTGAAATGCGGAATCAAGTTGAAATTCACGGCGCGCGGAGGTTTCGGATGGCTCGCTGAACAACGCCGCTTCGGTTTTGGAAAGAGCATCCTCACTTTCCGTGGTGGAGCAAAAAATTTTCCGAAAATCATCATGGATGGCTTGATTGTCATCGATGATCAGAATGCGTTGGCGTTGGGTTTCGTTGTTCATCATTAATTTTTATAGACTTGGTTTAAAGTAGGTAATTCGAGAGTGAAGGTGGAACCGAGATCAAGGCCATCGCTGTAGGCGGTCAAGGACCCGCCCATCTCCTTTGCCGCCAGAGCGCCGCTGTGCAGGCCAAAGCCGTGTCCCGATTTTTTGGTGGTGAATCCATGCGCAAAGATGCGGGTGAAATTCTCGGACGGGATCCCAATTCCGTTGTCGGTCACGGCAATGCGGACGCGATCGTTTCCGTTTGTGACGCGGAGAGTCAATCGCTTCTCCATTGAACCCGATGCATCGCAGGCCTGCTTGGCGTTGCGAACGAGATTGACGAGGATTTGTAAAATTTTGTGTTTTTCCACAGAGATAGGCGGAACTTTTTGAAATTCTTTGGTGACGATGATGTCGTGGCGCGCCAGTGAGCTGGAGTTCATTTTCAAAGCGTCTTCCACGAGGTCGGTAATGGAGAGAGTCTCCTTCGTCCCGGATACTTTGGCAAAGCTCTGTTGCATGCTGACAATGTCCTTAATGTGTTCGATGTCACTTTGCAATCCGGCCAATTCTTTGAGCGCACCGGCTTGTTCGATGGCGAGATGCTCGGTTAGTTGCGCGAGGTAACCGGGAATTTGTTTGCCTTTAGGATTTTCGGTGAAGAAAGCGCCCAGATCATTTTCATGGTCGTGCAGGAGCTTGACGACTTTCGACAGGTTGGTCGCCTTGGACTTACGGAGAGTGTTAATCAAACATGAGGAGGCGACATTGACGCTGTTGAGCACATTTCCAACATTGTGCAAAACTCCGGTCGCTACTTCCGCCATGCCAGCTTGACGGGAAGTTTCCAGCAAATTTTTATTGGTTTTTTCCAACTCGGCTTCCGCCCGCTTTCGCGCGGTAATATCCCAATTGACACCGATCATGCGCGTGACGGAACCGTCGCTCGCTCGTCGCAACAATGCGTGAGCTTCAATGTCGCGCACGTCGCCGTTGGGCCATACGACACGAAATTCGGTGTGGAAATCTTTGCGCCCTTCGAGCGCTGCGCGGAGGTCGGCCTCGCTCTGATCACGGTCTGCCGGGTGCAAACCCTTTTGCCACGCTTCATAAGCCCCGCAGAAGTCCTCCTCGCGAATGCCATAAAGTTCATACATCTGCGGGTCCCAGACCATCGTGTTCGTCACCACGTCCCAATCCCAGATCCCCATGTGCGCCGATTCCTTGGCCAGAGCAAGGCGTTGCTGGCTTTCCAGGAGCAATGCCTCCGCTTGCTTGCGTTTGGTAATGTTTTCGTGTGCCACGACCACCCGCACCGGCCCAGATCCCGCAAATCGGGTCACTCGCACGATAAACCACCTCTGGTCCTTGGGGCTGTGGCACGGATATTCCAAGTGAAATTCGACGCTTTCCCCCGCCATAACGGTTCGGATGCCCTTGGCGACTACTGAGGCTTCTTCTGAAAAATTACCGAAAGCTGCATCGCAAAGTTGCAAATAATTATCGCCCACACCACGGTGGCGACCCTTCAAATTATTTTCACTGGCAAAACGATTCCAAGCGGCGTTGACCTCGATTATCGTTCCATGCTCATCGAGAATTGCGATGTGTGAGGAAAGCGCATCAAGCGTGGATTGGAGAAAATGTTTTGAGTCCAGCAATGCGGATTTTGCCAGCTCACGCTCCGTAATATCATGACAGGTTCCGATGGCGCGGACCGGGCGTTCCTGTTCAAAAACCGTTTGCCAACGCTCCTCGACAAACTTGATGCGTCCGTCTTGCATCAACAGTCGGTGCTCCATCGCGTAGATACCCGGTTCCGTGGTGGACTGGAGAAAGCGTTCGTTTACCCTCGCACGGTCATCGGGATGCACAGATTCAAGAAATCTTTCGTGGGTTGGTTGAAAGGTGGTCGGGTTGGTTTCAAAGATGCGATTTGTCTCCTCCGACCAATTCACTGCCAGGGAAACAAGATCAGTTTCCCAACTCCCCACTTTGGCAACAGCTTGGGCGGCGACGAGTCGTTGTTTTTCCGACCCAAGTTGCAGGGCAAACTGGCGTTGATTTTTTTCGCTGGCCTGAAGATCCCGGTGCGTGGTCGTCAACTCGGCGTTGGCCGTGCTGAGTTCCATTGTCCGTTGCTCGACTCGCCTTTCCAGCGCCTCATGAGCTTCACGCAATCCTTTCTCTGCCCGGAGCCTGTTCAATATTTCACTCGCCGTCCCTCGCGTCACGATGACGGCGATGATGCAGGCCAGAATAGAGGCTAACAGGAGAAGAAGCAGAACCAGTCGATGCGCCGTGACGTAATAATTTTCCGCAACGTCGCCCGCCTCGTCCATGCGCTCGCCCTGAAAGGTGACAAAATTATCCCAGGCTTTGTGGTAGGCGATGAGGTTTGGCGTCACTACTTTCGCCATCATCTCGCGACCGGCCGCAGGCTGACCGTCCTTCAAAAGCAGACCCAAAGCCTGCTTATAACTTTCCATATAAGTATTGCGGCTGGCCCAGATTGCAGCCACGAGCGGTTTCTCCGTATCCGGTGCCGACTTCGTTTCAATCTTTTTCAGCAATTCAGAAATTTTCTCGCTGTTGCTGGCCCGCTGTTCGAGCAGCGAATCAATTTCCTTGCGATCATCGAGGAGGAAAATTTGCATGGTGATCCGGCTGTTGATTGCAGAATAACGAAGTGCTTCGCGTGACAACTGGACTTTTGGCCACCGCCGATCGGACATCTCTTGAATGTTGGCATTCATCAAGGCCATCCGGTTCAAGGCCAGCCAGCCGAATCCCAGGAAAATGCCGATCAACATTGTGAAGGCGACGACGAGTTTAAATGTGGCGCGTCGTGATTTCATATAGTTGTAAGGCGAGTCTCATTGATGGCCGGCACGGATTGTTGTGCCGCTGCGGGCAGTTCCAGCGTAAACGTCGCGCCTTGGCCCAGGCCGCCGCTCTGCACGTTCAATGAACCTCCGATTTCCTTCGCCGCCAGCGCGCCGCTGTGCAGGCCGAAGCCGTGGCCAGTTTTTCGTGTCGTGAAGCCATGCGCGAAAATGCGGGTGAGGTTTTCTTCGGGAATGCCGATGCCATTATCAATGACGGCGATGCAGATTTTGTCGTCGCCGGCGGTAATGCGCATGGTGATGCGTTTGTCGGTTCGTTCCGCGTCGCCGCAAGCATATTTGGCGTTGCGCACGAGGTTGACCAGGATTTGCAACACCTTGTGTTTCTCCGTCGTAATCGGCGGAACGCTGGAATATTCGCGGACGACCTGAACTTGATGCCGGGCCAGCGCGCCTTCATTCATGCGCAACGCATCTTCGACTAAATCAACGATTTCGATGGACTCAGACAGCCCGGAAACTTTGGCGTAACTTTGCTGCATCGTGACGATTTCCTTGATGTGTTCGATGTTGGTCACGAGCGAACCAACTTCCCGCAAGACATCTTCGCGTTCACAGGTCAAATGAGTGGCGAGTTGCGACAAATAATCCGGCACCTTTTTGCCCTTCGGATCGTTGGCAAAAAATCCGGGCAAATCGCCGCCGTTTTCCTGCAAGAGCGCCACCACTTTGCTGAGATTTGCGCCTCGGGATTTTTGAACTTTTTCGCGGATCAACGAACCGGAAATATTCACGCTGTTCAGCACGTTGCCGACATTGTGCAA
>JBBQAX010000038.1:0-20600 GCA_038316905.1 Verrucomicrobiota bacterium
ATGAAAGATGGAGGTTGGGAGTTGTGTTTTCGTTCTTTTGATTTGCTTTCATAATTCAGCCCGTTAGTTTTTTCCCGGAATCAAGACAAAGTTAGATAACGCAAACTGTGTCACTAATCGCCAAGCGGTTACACCAGTCCCAAAAAGCGTTTTTAAAAATTAAACCGGCGACTCGTTCGCCGGTTTTTTCTTTTGAGTTATGTCGCGACGATACCGTTCTTCCAATTTTAGAGAAGCTTTTTGAATGATCTTTTCTCGCCATCCTTCATGACGCGAAAGTGAGGGAACCAACGAAGCCGCGAAATACGCCAAATACGCGAAAGGGTTTCAGATGGGAAGCGAGGGGACTTGGCACCGCTTTGCTGTGCCGACTTTTTGACCCTGCTTATTCGAATCTTCGTTCGCGTCTTTCGTGTGTTTCGCGGTTGAAGTTTCTTCGATCGAATATTTAGCACGAGGTGGAACTTCGTCCCTACCGTGATTTATTTAATCGCGCGGTAGGGATGCGTTCCACCGCGTCCCTGACTAATCCTCATTGCGTTGGCAAAACCGCAACCGTCAGAAGGAACATCCAGACGCGTTGGGTTTCCCGGTTTCGCGTCTCCTCCATTTCGTTTGTCGTGAGACGGGAAATATTAGGGACGAGGTGGAACTCATCCATACCAATTAAATGATTCCGCTCACTGGCAAAGCCTTTGCGTTGGTGAACAAAATCCTTCCGCTTATGAGCAGAGACATTTTGCGGGTAAGCGGAATCGTTCCGCTTGTAGGAAAACTCCTTCCGCTGACAAACCAGGTCTTATTGTTAGTAAATAAAATCGTTTTGCTTATAAGCGGAGGCTCTTGGTTGGTAAGCAAACTCATTCCGCTTATCCGCAAAGACGCTTCGCAGGTAAGCGAAATCATTTTGCTGACGAGCAAAACCTTGATGCTTATCTGCAAAATCTCTTCGCCGCTTTGTTTAATCATACAGTCGGGAAGCGCGTTGTCTGCGGTTGGGACACGTTTGATAGAACAGATCAGGCCGTTTCTTCTGTTGAATTGCAGTGTAATTTTATAGTTGACAACAGGTTAGCATTTTTTAGCGGCTTCTCTTTCCTTTGTCGCAAGGCGCTTGAAACAGGTGTGGCAAGGGTTATGCGAAAGGTGTGGCGGGTTCGGGAAAGGACGCTGGGTGCGGGCAAGGCCTACCGGGTTTTCTTCACCGCAGAGCTTCTGTCGGCGGTCGCTGGCAGCACATTGCGGTTACCTGTGTCTGGATGGTTGTGCAGTGGGTTGTTTCTTCACCGAAATAAACTGCATCGGATGATGCAGCGGCATGAGCAACTCTTTTTCAGGTGTCGCAGTGTATGCGCGCCCTGCGCGGCGATCGGACAAGCAGATGAAAGTAAATCCTATGAGTACATATCGCACCTCACTGGCGTTCGCCCGTCTATCGGACTCGCCTCTCAATACATTCGGGGAAAATGTCGTCACCAAGATGACGAGCAATCCTGGATTCACCACACCGCTGATCAGTATGGCGACATTGACCGCCGCACAAACGGCGTTTGCGCAAGCCATCGTCGCCGCGCAACAAGGTGGCAAACAAGCTACGGCCACCAAGAATGCAGCGCGCGAAGCGTTGATTTCTTTGTTGCGACAGGAAGCAGCTTATGTGCAGAGCATCTCGGGTGAAGACCTGCCGTTATTGCTCTCGTCCGGCTTCGAGAACATGAGCGCAAACCGCACCCAAGTGCCCTTGTCCAAACCGTTGGTGGAACAGGTGGACAATCCCATGAGCACGCAACTCGGTTTGCGCTTGAAGCCGGTCTATACGGCCCGAGCCTATGAAGTCCGCATGAGCTACGTCGCTGGAGAATGGAAGATGGTCGGCATTTTTACACAATCCCGGGTGATCGTCCCTAACCTGACTCCGGGAACAACCTACACCCTCCAGGCCCGCGCCATCGGTGGCAGCACGGGTTACAGTGATTGGAGTGATCCGGTTTCCCACATGGCGATGTGATTCCAACGTGGAACTCGGAACGCGGAACGCGGAACGCCCGCCCTGCCGAAACGAAAACCCAAAGTAACGAGCAATCGTGCTTTGGGTTTCTTGTTTTGGTCGTAGGACTAAGCCGGAACGATGCAGTTGAAATGGGGACCGCGCCCGCCCCGGGCGCTGTGGGTTGCGCCCTCGCAACCCACTTTTCGCGTCTGAAATCTCCAAACCTTTTGGTGTGTCGGGCGCGTTCGGATTCGGCGCGAGGGCGCGCCGAATAACAGCCGGGGCGGCTGCGCTCCCCATTCATTCCAACTGCATCGTTCCGGCTAAGGGAGCAATCCCCAACGGAACTGTCATATAAACCTTGGACAAATCAGGGGATCGCATTTACCGCACTTGCGCGGCGACTGACTAGTAAAGGCCAAGTAATTTCAAGACAATCACGATCACGACGATCACTCCGATGATGTAGAATATGTTCATGACCAAGCTTTGAGGAACCGGGCTTTCGGTCGCTATCAGCTTTTGCCTGAAAATCATCTGGGTAGAAAACACCTTTAAGCCGTCGCGACTTCCCGTCGTCCCAAACGTTCTTCGTGGCCAAGATTCGGAGATGAAAACCCATAGCGGGTTGGGCAGCATCGTATCTCTTTCAAACGCTTAAGATCTTTGATTCCCTGCTGATTTTTTTCCACGCACTTCAATGTTTGCAAAAGAATTTGCTGCAAGTCGCCATCCTGCTTTTTCAAGGAGTAGTGCATCCATTTTCCATCCTGACGCGCTTCGACGAGGCCCGCATTTCTCAAGTAAGCAAGGTGCCTGGAAATTTTTGGCTGGTTTGTGCGCAGCACGCCTTGCAGGAAGCAAACACAGATCTCGCCATCCTTCATCAAATGCAAAAGTCGCAGGCGGGTTAAGTCGGACAGGGCGGCAAAGAATGTGGCGACGTGACGCATGGAAGACATATACGCCTTGACGCATTTGTTCACAAGTTCTAGATTGCATACGCGTAAGCAAATATGAAAACGGCCATGCACTCGTCCCAAAACCGAACCCACACTCATGTCTGACTCTGTCGCAAAGAAGATGTCATTTCTGGATCGTTACCTGACGGTCTGGATTTTCGCCGCCATGGGACTTGGCATCCTTTTGGGAACACTTCTCATTCGGGATCCAGAGGCGTTCTTCGCACCGATGACGGTGGGCACCACCAACATTCCGATCGCGATTGGCTTGATCCTGATGATGTATCCACCCCTCGCCAAGGTGAAGTATGAGCAAATGGGGAAAGTCTTCGCGAACAAGAAAATATTGGGGCTCTCCCTGATTCAAAATTGGTTGGTCGGGCCGACACTGATGTTTTTTTTGGCCATTCTCTTTCTGCGAGATTATCCCGAATACATGGTGGGCCTGATTCTGGTGGGCATTGCGCGGTGCATCGCGATGGTGCTGGTCTGGAATGAACTGGCTAAAGGGAACAACGAATACGCCGCCGGTTTGGTGGCGCTCAACAGCATGGCGCAGATTGTTTTCTACAGCTTTTACGCATGGCTGTTTGTGACCGTCCTTCCCCCGTATTTCGGATTGAAAGGCGCAGTGGTCGAGATCGGCATGAAGGACATTTTCTGGAGCGTCATGCTCTACCTGGGGGTTCCCTTCGCCGCTGGAATTGTGAGCCGACTCGTCCTGGTGCCGATGAAGGGAGCTGAATGGTATGAACGCAGATTTATTCCACGCATTGCTCCGATGACGTTGATCGCCCTGCTGTTTACGATTGTGGCGATGTTCATGTTCAAAGGTGAAACGATCGTTCAGCTACCGATGGACGTGCTGCGGATTGCGCTGCCGCTTGCCATCTATTTCGTGATCATGTTTTTCGTCAGCTTCTTCATGGGCAGGAAAATGGGCGCAGATTACAGCCGCTCCAGCACGCTCGCGTTTACGGCTGCGGGAAACAATTTTGAACTCGCCATTGCGGTGGCGATTTCGGTCTTTGGGATTGGATCAGGCGTCGCCTTCGCAGCGGTGGTTGGCCCCTTGATTGAAGTCCCGGTTTTGATCGGATTAGTACATGTCGCTCTCTGGATGAAAAAGCGGTTCTTCGCGGGTGAAGTTGCGGGGGGTGCGATTAAAAGTGGGTGAGAGTGGGAAACCTTTGGAGTGCGACGGCAGGACGTCGCTTTTCCTGCACGCTGGCAACCGCAAAGTCAGTTCGAACTAAGAGACGCACTGCGCTTTTTCACCGTGCAGCCAAAGCGGAGACATGTCTCCGCAGTCCAAATGGCCAGGCGTCACCCACTTTTAATCACACCCAGGTGCGGGTGAAAACGGGATTGGCAGTAGCGTTTGTGATGTGAGCGCGAAGGTGGCGAAGGCAACCGGGCAGAAATAATCAACGATATGAAATTAAACGAACTGAAAAAATTGTTGGCGGAACATTCCGATAAAAACATCCATTTCATTCTACCGACTGGAACAAAGATTCCTTTGCACTCGCATGTCACAGACGTCGCGCGGATTGAGAAACGTTTCATCGATTGCGGCGCCACGTTCCGAACGGAGGTGTTGTGCCGCCTTCAAGTTTGGTTCGCTGATGACACGGACCATCGCATCAGCGCCAGAATGCTCCTCAAAGTCCTCGAAAAATCGGCGTCATTCCTCGAATCGGATGATCTGGACGTGGACGTTGAATATGAAGCGCCTTTCATTTCACAATTTCCGATTACGGCGGTGGCAGCGGAAGATCAGGCATTAGTGGTGCGCTTGGGAATCAAACACACTGCTTGTTTAGCCGAGGACCGTTGTTTGCCTCCTGCAAGCAAGAAACCTGAGTTCAAAACAATTCCTTCGTTCGCTCCTGTCAAATGCTGTTGATGCGGTGATTTCGATTTTATGAAAGCTGCAAAACCAACTGTTCTCATTCTTTGCACGGGAAACTCTTGCCGCAGCCATTTGGCGGAAGGGATTCTCCGCTCCAAAGCAGGCGATCTTCTCCATGTCCAAAGCGCCGGAAGCAAACCCGCTGGATACGTCCATCCGCTTGCCATCGAAGTCATGAAGGAAATTGACGTTGATATTTCGCAGCATCGTTCCAAGCACATGGATGAATTTCTGCGGCAAAATGTCGAGACGGTCATTACCGTCTGCGGCAATGCGGACCAGGCGTGCCCCATGTTTCCCGGCCAGGTGAACCGTTATCACTGGGGTTTCGATGATCCGGCCCATGCCGAAGGAACAGATGAAGAAAAGTTAAAAGTTTTCCGGCGCGTTCGTGATGAAATCGCCCGTGTGTTTGGCGCTTATGCGGCGGGACGACGCGACGCGGCCCATTACTAGAATCCAAGGGTGTGATTAAAAATGGGTGAGATTTTTTTCTGAAAGCCGGTTTTCAACGCAGAGGGTGCAAAGGTTTTCGCTAAGGACGCGAAGGTTTATCTTCTCTGCGCTCCTCTGCGAACACCTTGGCGTCCTCTGCGTTTGTCCGTAATCCCCTGCTTCGGACTGCTCGCCAATCTCTAAACGAAATCTCACCCACTTTTAATTGCACCCAGAATCCAACAGGAGCTGTTACGTGGGTTGCTTAAATCTTTCGCCAAGTTTACCTACACTGTCTGTAGGAATTTGCTTTCCCGTCGAATCGACCTGCGGCACTTCACAGCTCATCCAATAGTCGTAGAGAAGTTTCAACATATGCCGCAACGCCTCGGGTTGACTTGGCTTCACATGATACGAACTCGCGCCCAGCATGTAGGCTTTTTTTATGTCATCCAAATCCGCCGATGCGGAGAGAATAACGGCCGGAATGATCCGCCACATCGGATTAGATTTCAGGAACTCCAGGACCGCGAACCCATCCCCATTCGGCATTTTTAAATCGGTCATGATGAAAGAGGGATAGCGGTATGTATTCCGGTCAGCAAATTTCCCCTCGCCCATCATGTAAGCAATTGCTTCCTGGCCATTACACGCCACCTGAACCGTAGCGACGACACTCATTTTCTCAAACGATCTCTTTACCATAAATCGATCGTTTTCGTCGTCATCAACGACAAGGATTGTGAAAGTCGCGTTCTTCATTTAGCAGCCCCAGATTAGAGTAATGCCACTTTTCTACAATAATTCTTATTCCGATAGTTGCTTAATTTGATTTCAGGTTTGGAGTTCCGCGTTTACGCGGCCCGGAACCGCCTAAAGACGGAACTCCGAACCAATTGACCGCTACCTTATTCCTGATGTCTCGGGGGGACAACCCAGCTCTCAAGCCGGTTCCAATTCCGGCTTGGCGCATTCAAGTCCCCAATAATGCGTGATGGATTGGAATAAATGTTCCACCGCGCGGAATTCCATGGGCTTGACCATGTAGGCGTTGGCGCCCAAATCATAGGCGCGGTTGACATCATTTGGATCGTCCGATGAAGAAACAATTACAATGGGAATCTTGCGCAAAGGCTGGCTGCCATTCTTCAACCATTCCAATACTTCGAAACCCGTTTTCCCCGGCATTTTGATGTCCATGACGATGAGTTTGGGCAATGGATAAAGGTTGCGATCACCATAGATTCCCTTCCCCATCAGATAATCAATCGCCTTCTCCCCGTCGGTCACGATTTGTAACGGGTTGGATACTTCGGCGCGATTGAAAGCGCGTTTAACGAGGAAAATGTCGTTGAGATCATCTTCGACAAGCAAAACTGTAAACAAGTGTTTCATAGATTGTCGCTTCTTGAATATATCCGAGTCGCCCCAAAATGCCACTGGCACACGACTGAACTTTCCCTGCGAGTTTCGCCCATTCCGCGGAACGTGGTAGCGGTAGGATCGGGGGTGTGAGATTGTCGCAAAACCTCGGCCTTCTTCCTCGCCCATGAGAAACGAATGGGGAGAGGATCGAGGAGAGGGGTTTGCAAATAAAAAGGCACCTCCTCTCCCCGGTCGGGTGTGATTAAAAGCGGGTGAGATTTCTTTCTTTTTTTTCTGAAAGCCGGTTTTCAACGCAGAGGACGCAAAGGTTTTCGCAGAGGAGCGCAGAGAAGATAAACCTTGGCGTCCTTTGCGAAAACCTTTGCGTCCTCTGCGTTTGTCCGAAATCCCCTGCTTCGGACTGAACTCGATATCTAAACGAAATCTCACCCACTTTTAATCGCACCCCCGGATGGCCCAACTCTTTTCCACGCATTTACTTTCCCACCTTCCACTGCTAAAACCTCCGCCGTGCTGAACGACAACGCCATTTGGAAATCCATCAATCAAACCCAACGCCTGTTCCTCATCGCTGGCCCTTGCGTGATCGAGAGTGAGAAACTCTGTTTCCAAGTCGCCGCAGCCATGCAGAAGACGTGCGCCAAACTGGGTGTGAATTACATTTTCAAAGCGAGTTACGACAAAGCGAATCGTTCGTCGGACAAATCGTTTCGCGGACCAGGGATCGAAGCGGGATTAAATATCCTCCGAAAAGTGCGCGCAGAATTCGGTCTGCCAATTCTCACCGATGTTCATACCGAGGAACAAGTCGCGGCGGCGGCAGAAGTCGCTGATATTTTGCAGATCCCAGCATTTCTTTGCCGTCAAACCGATCTCATCAATGCCGCCGTCCGCACCGGCAAAATTGTGAACATCAAGAAAGGACAATTCCTTTCTCCGCAGGAAATGGGGCCGGTCTCCAGAAAAGCCGTCGCAGCGGGCGGGAAAAAAATCGTGCTAACCGAGCGCGGGACAACGTTCGGCTACAACAATCTCGTTGCGGATATGCGATCGATTCCCATCATGCGGGCTTTAGGATTTCCAGTCGTGTTCGACGCAACGCATTCCGTGCAATTGCCGGGTGGCGGAGGCGATCGTTCCGGCGGACAACGCGAATTCGCCCCGGTTTTGGCGCGAGCCGCGTTAGCCGTGGGCGCAAACGGAATTTTCATGGAAACACATCCTGACCCCGACAAAGGTTTGAGCGATGGGCCCAATATGATTCCGCTCGCGCAAATGCCGAAGATTCTCGCGGGTTTGCTGAAAATTCACGCCGCCGTAACAGGAATTTAAACCGGAATGGCCACCCAATCTCTCACCGCAAAACTGGCGCGCGTAAAACTTTTCCTCTGCGATGTAGACGGGATTCTCACGGATGGCTCGATTTACATCGGCGAAAACGGCGAGACGAAACAGTTTTCCATTCAGGACGGACTCGGGCTGAAACTGCTGCAACGAGAAGGAATTAAAGTCGGTTGGATTTCTGCACGCCCTTCTCCGGTCACGCTGCGTCGCGCCGAAGAATTGAAAGTCGATTTTTTGAGCCAGGATAAAGGCAGCAAGGTCGCCGCCGCCGAAACCATTCTGGCAAAAACGGGATTCAGTTGGGCGGAGACCTGTTACATGGGCGACGATATTGTCGATCTCTGTTTGTTGACTCGCGCCGGTCTCGCGATCTCGGTTCCCAACGGAATTTCGGAAGCGAAGAAAGCCGCGCATTTTGTCACTAAAGCTGCGGGCGGCCACGGAGCCGTGCGCGAAGTGGTGGAAATGATTTTGAAATCGCAGAAAAAGTGGACTCGATTGATCAACGAATATTCGGCGGGCACCCATGAAAAAATTTAGCGCTCCATTATTAGTTTTGTTCGTGCTCTCCCTTTTGGCCGGGAGCGCATGGCTGAGCGCGCAATTGCCGCAAGGGTTCAGCGGAAAGAAGTTTTCTTTGCCATGGCAGGATCGAAAAACATCGGAATTGAAAGCCATCCTGACCGGGCAAAACGCGAAACAAATCAGTGGGTCGCAAGTCCTGGTTTCGGATTTCGGTATCCAAATGTTCCGCAATGGGAACACGAACCAGGTGGAATTAATTGCCGAAGCGCCTGAATGTTTTATCGACCGCAGCAATTCCTCAGCGTCATCGGCAGGAAAAATCAAGGCCTACACCGCCAGCACGAACATCTACATCGAAGGCGAAGGTTTTTTCTGCCAGCAAAGCAATGCTGTTTTGATCATCTCCAACAAAGTGCAGACGATCATTCGCAAGGATTTTCTCGCGTCCAAAAGCGCTGGCGGGAAATCGGGTTCCCCCACCCCGTTTGTTTCTGGCGGCACGAACGAGAACCTCCACATTTTCTCGGATCATTTTCAATTCTTTTACGAATCAAATCTCGTCACCTACACCGGAAATGTGCGCGTGGAAGATGCGCAAATGGATTTAACCTGCGATGTGTTGAACATCTATTTCAGCACGAACAAAACGCTCGAAAAGATTACGGCTGAGAACCGCGTCGTGATCGTGAATAAAAGCGACAACAGTCGCGCTACCGGCACGCGCGCCACCTACACGATCGTCGGCGAGAATGAAACTGTCGCGCTTACCGGCAACCCGTTTTGGACCGACGGACAGCAGGAAGGTAAAGCGGACATTTTTACGTTTGATCGGAAGCTCGGGATTTTTCGTGCTGAGAAAAACGCGCTGTTCAAAGTGCCTCGCAACAAAATTGGCGGGCCGGAATTTCTCGGCGCAAGTGCAAGTTCCACAACTCCTGAACCCACTGGAAAACCAGTCGAAATATCTGCCGACATCATTTCCTTCACATTGCCTCAAACGAATCGTCCAATTCGCCAGATGATTGCGGAGCGCAACGTCGTGATCACGAGTGACGATGATCAAAGCCGCGCCACCGCTGACAAAGCGATTTACACCGACGCCACCGGCAAAATCGAACTCACCGGGAAACCTGTCTGGAAGATTAAGGAGAGCGAAATCGCGGCGGACATTCTGACGATTGATCGGACGAACCGCTTTTTCGGGGCGCGCACGAATGTTCAAATGAAAATTCCCGCCTCCTTGTTCGGCAAAGCGTTGGGTGCAGAGAAAGCGGCAGTGCAGCAGACGAATGGGCCGGTGCAGATTTTCTCCGACGACTTCTCTTACACAACAAATGTCGCCACCTTTCGAGGAAACGTTCGCGCCATGGCCCTGGACGCCAATCTTTCCAAAACATCTTTGGACGCCGGGCTGTTACAAATTGGCTTTGGCCAGAGCAACCAGGTGAAAACCGTGACGGCAAAGCAATCGGTCATCCTCCAACAGTTTCCCTCTCCATCAATCGCCACTGACGTTCTGAAAAACTCCGTGGCTTGCGAATCGTTGATTCTGACGCGCTCGCCAACTGGCTGGCTCGAAAGCATCCACGCCGAAACGAATGTGGTCGGGCAACAAATAAAGCACGTTGCCAAAGGTGACGTGGCGCAACGAATTTCCGCTGAAGCGGTGACCATCCACTTTTTGCCCAACACCAATCAGATCGATATGGTGGTGGCCGAACGAAATGTCTTTGCCGAAAAAATTGAGTTCCTTCCCGAAAACCAGAAACTGTCCCAGGCCCACGGTGAACGCGCGACTTACGATTCCTTAACCGAGACCGTCGAATTGACCGGCACACCGACGGCGAAGATTGAAAAAATATTCTTTTACGATGCGCGAGTTTTCCGTTGGAACATGAAGACCGGCCACATCAGCGCCAATCCGTATCGAGGCACGCCGACCGCCTCCACCAACGATTTGAGAATCTTAATCCGGGATTTGCAACCATGAGTCTCCTCACCACCGAAAAACTGGCGAAGCAATACGGGCAACGCCGCGTCGTGGACGGCGTTTCAATTCACGTCAATGCGGGGGAAATTGTCGGCTTGCTCGGGCCAAATGGCGCGGGAAAAACCACGACCTTCAACATGGTCGTCGGAATCGTGAAGCCAGACGAAGGCGTCGTCCAATTTCAGGGTCATGAAATCACAGGGTTACCAATGCACAAACGCGCCCGGCTCGGCATTGGATATTTAACCCAGGAACCTTCCGTGTTCCGCAAGCTGACCGTCGAACAAAACATCCTCGCCATTCTGGAAACCTGCGAGATGGATGCGCAGGAAAGAAAAGTGCGCCTGAAATATTTGTTGGATGAACTGGATCTCGCGCGCCTTGCCAAAAGCAAAGCGTACACCTTGAGCGGCGGCGAAAAGCGCCGTCTCGAAATCACGCGCGCGCTCGTCACCAGTCCAAAAATGCTGCTGCTCGACGAACCGTTCGCCGGAATTGATCCGATCGCGGTGTATGAAGTGCAGAAAATCATTCGCCGTCTGCGCGATCGTGGATTGGGAATTTTCATCACGGACCATAGTGTGCGCGAGATGTTGAAGCTGATTGATCGCGGCTACATCATTGTCAAAGGCGAAGTGCTGCGAGAGGGTTCCGCCGAGTTTCTGGCCAACGACGCGAAGTCGCGCGAAATTTATCTCGGGCCGGAGTTCAATATCTGAATTTTGTGGGTTAGCGTTCGCGAAATATTCTTCTCAGAATCATTCAATGTGGCCGTGTGCAAACCGTTGAGCTATGAATTTGCCGATGCCTGAAAATGTTTCGCAGAAGCGGCCATCCATCCGGCTCTGGTTTATCTTTCCTGTCATCGGCTTGGCTGCGCTCATTCTCTTTGTGTTCTGGCCTCGCGACCAGTCCATCAATCCCAGGGAATTGAGCCGAGCGGACGGGAAGTCTCGCTTTGTGCCGACGACCGGCCGAATACGAAAAGCTTGGCCTGGTAGATCGCACGGCAAACAACCTTCGTTAGCAACTCTCGCCTGGCCAAATTCAACAATCCGATCCGTACAACAAAAAGCCGGGGAACAACTCCCGGCTTTTCACACACGAATTAAAATTGAGAACGTGGTTAGATTACCCACTCTCTGCAATCCCGAAAGTCACCAGAACTGGTGACAGGGTGTGATTAAAAGTGGGTGAGATTTCGTTTAAAAACTTCGAGTGGTCAATCCCGAAGCAGGAGATTTCGGACAAACGCAGAGGACGCGGAGGTTTTCGCAAAGGACGCCAAGGTTTATCTTCTCTGCGCCCCTCTGCGAAAACCTTTGCGTCCTCTGCGTTGAAACCCGGCTTTTAGAAAAAAACCTCACCCACTTTTAATCGCACCCCTGGTGACAGGCAAGTTTTCCGCTTTGTTGCGCGGCCTTGGTTTTTGACAGCGTTATCCTGTGAAAAACAAATCTTCACGTTTTATATTCCACCTCTTAGGCTCTCGGCGGCATGAAACGCGATGTCATCACAGTCGAACGGTTCTATACTGAGCAAGCGGGTGCATTGGAATTAAAACTCATTGCCGGCGCGAACGGTTTGAAACGCATCATTCGCGAACCCACGGTCAACCGGCCAGGCCTTGTTCTCGCCGGGTTCACCCGTTATTTCGCCAACAAACGCGTGCAGGTCATCGGCCATGCCGAGGCGACATTTCTCCACTCGTTGCCTGCAGAAGTGCGCCAGCAACGTTACGCCGTTTTGTTTTCCTACAAAATTCCGTGCGTGGTTTTCTCCCGCGATATTCAGCCCGACAAATTGCTGCTGCAAGCTGCGGAGAAAGCCGATGTGCCGGTTTTCAAATGTCCGCTGATCACGATGAAGTTCATCAATCTTGCCACGCTCGCGCTTGAAATGCTCTTCGCGCCGCGCGGAACGGACATCGGCAGCATGGTCGATATTCTCGGCGTCGGCGTGATTATCCGCGGTGAGAGCGGCATCGGAAAAAGTGAAACCGTTCTCGCGCTCATTGATCGCGGCTACAGTTTGGTTTCCGATGACATCACACGTGTGACGTTGATTGACGGCAATGAAGTTGTCGGCACCAGCTCGGAGTTGACGCGCAACCACATGGAAGTTCGCGGCATCGGCATTATCAATGTCGCAGCCATGTTTGGCGTAAAAGCCATTCGCCAGGAAAAAAGAGTCGATCTGGTCGTCACGCTCAAGACATGGACGGAAGTTGCCGATGTTGATCGCCTCGGAATGGACGACGAATTCGTGAAGATTTTGGGGGTGGATCTTCCGCACGTGACGATTCCAGTGCGGCCGGGTCGTGATTTGGCGCGCTTGATTGAAGTGGCAGCGTTTCAAACAAAACTTAAAGCCACGGGTTATAATCCGGCGAGAGAGCTAAACGAACGCCTGATTGCGCAAATGTCAGGCAATCCGCGCTTGTAAAATATTTGGCAAAAAATATTGTTTGGCTGAACTTAAAGCAGATGAGCGCAAAAAAATTAAACGGCCACGAGCGAGAACTTACCGTGCAGAATAAGTTGGGCATTCACGCGCGTCCCGCAGCGATGTTCGTGAAGACAGCGAACCGGTTTGATTGCGAAATTTTCGTGGAAAAGGACGGTGAAAAAGTGAACGGAAAAAGCATCATGGGCTTGATGATGTTGGCGGCTGGACCTGGAAGCAAAATCACCGTTTCAGTGGAAGGAAAAGACGGCCATGATGCGCTCGATGAACTTGAAGCACTGTTCAAGCGCAAGTTCGACGAGGAGTAATTTCCTTTCACGAGTGTTGCTGCGGTTTCACTTTGAATCTTGAACTTTCCCCTCTCCTCCTTAGCTTTTCCGCATGTCAGATTTCGACGTAAAATATGTGGCGAATCTAGCGCGAATCGCACTCACCCCGGCTGAGGAAATCAAACTTGGCGCGCAGCTCGGCAACATTCTTGGCTACATCGAAAAGTTAAAAGAACTGGATGTCTCCAATGTGGAACCAACCGCGCACGCCGTTCCGCTGATCAATGTTTTTCGTGCGGACGAAATCCGTCCGTCCATTTCCAACGATGCGGCTCTGCGTAATGCGCCTTCCAAAGCGAACGGTCTTTTTCTCGTCCCAAAAATTGTGGAATGAAAAAACTTAACGCAATGACCCAAAGGCGCGAAGGCGCAAAATTTATTTCTACTTTCTCGCGTCTTTGCGTGTTCGCGTCTTCCCGTTAAAAACCCATGCTCAACCAACTCACCATTTCTGAACTTGCCGGAAAGTTGTCCAAGCGCGAAGTCTCGTCTCGCGAAGCAATGCAGTCGTGCCTTGATCAAATCGGGCGCATCGATGGCGCGATTCACGCGTTCCTTTCTCACGACGCCACGGACGCGTTAGCTCAAGCGGACGCTGCCGACAAAGAAATCGCGACTGGAACGACCCATGCGCAAAAGCCGTTGCTCGGAATTCCCATTGCGGTCAAAGACGTTCTCGCCGTCAAAAACCAACCGCTCAATTGCGGCTCAAAGATTCTTGGCAATTTCATTTCGCCCTATGATGCGACTGCGATTGAGAAACTCAAAGCGGCGGGCGCAATCATCTTCGGTCGCTTGAACATGGATGAATTTGCGATGGGCAGTTCGACGGAAAATTCCGCGTTTGGCGTGACCAAAAATCCGTGGGATACGACGCGAATCCCCGGCGGTTCTTCAGGTGGTTCGGCTGCGGCAGTAGCGGCGGATGAATGTCTGGCTTCGCTCGGCACGGACACTGGCGGCTCGATTCGCCAACCCGCTGCGCTCTGCGGTTGTGTCGGATTGAAACCCACTTACGGACGCATTTCGCGCTACGGTTTGGTTGCATTTGCATCGTCGCTCGATCAAATCGGGCCGTTCACCAAAGACGTCCGCGATTCGGCAACGTTGCTTGAAGTCATGAGTGGAATTGATCATCGCGATTCCACCAGTATTCCGCAGCCGGTTCCGAATTACGCCGCTGCGCTGAACGGTCAAATCAAAGGACTGAGACTCGGTTTGCCGAAGGAATACATGATCGGCGGGATGAACCCTGAAGTGAAACAGGCCGTTGATGCCGCAGTCAAACAACTCGAAAAACTCGGCGCGGAGATCGTGGAAATTTCGTTGCCACACACCGATTACGCGGTCGCCACTTACTATATCGTCGCCACCGCGGAAGCCAGCGCGAACCTCGCGCGGTTCGACGGCATCCGCTACGGCGCACGGGTCGATGGCGTAACGCCAGACGAACTTTATTCCAAGACGCGCGGCGCAGGTTTTGGCGCGGAAGTGAAACGGAGAATCATTTTGGGAACCTACGTTTTGAGCAGTGGTTATTATGACGCGTTTTATTTGCGAGCCCAAAAAGTTCGCACGTTGATTCGCCAGGATTTTCTCAAAGCATTTGAAAAAGTGGACGCCATCGTCACCCCGACGACGCCGACGCCTGCATTTAAAATTGGCGAAAAATCCGATGATCCGTTGCAGATGTATTTGTCCGACATTTTCACCATTTCGTGCAACCTCGCTGGTATTCCTGGAATCAGTCTTCCGTGCGGATTCACCACGAATCCAAAACTGCCCGTCGGCTTGCAACTGCTCGGCAAACCTTTTGGTGAAGAAACCATTTTGCGAATTGCCCATGCTTACGAACAAAGCACGGGTTGGTCGAAAGAAAAGCCTGCGCTCCGTTTTTAGACATCGGCAGTTAACCGATAAACGTGCTTGGGAAATTCGCGAACGATCTTCGACCAATTGTAAATTTCCTCGCTCTCCGCTTTGGCCTGCTGCGCGAGGCCATGGGCAAATTCCGGATCGTTTGCCAACGATAAAACTGCTTGCGCCAAAGCCTCAACTTTGATCGAAGATAAAATTCCATTTTCACCGTCGCGGATGATGGATGGAATATCTCCAACCGCGGTTGCCACCACCGGACAATTCAAAGCCATCGCGGTCAGCATTACGCCACTTTGATTCGCTTCGGAATACGGAAGCAAAACCATGCCTGCCCGCAAAAAATAAGCAGCAACCTCGGCGTCAGGAATGACTTCATCGCGCACCTCAAAATAAGGCCGGGACCGCATCTGTTGCAAAGTCGTGTCCACCTGTTTCCGCCATGCGGTCGAGTAACGCGCCATGTCGCTCGATCCTGCGACAACAAATTTTATCTGCGGACAAAGTTGATGCACCAGGTCGGCAATGGGGACCAGAATATCAAATCCTTTTCCACGGCGAAATTGCCCAAAGAATAACACTTCAATCGGGTTACGAATCGGCTTTTGCGCAAGCCCGTCGGCATAAAATCCTTTGTGGCCGAGACGCGATTGAAAAATTTTTCCCCGAGCCATGTGGGAGCAAGAAAGGTCACCATACGACTTCGGTCCAAAGACAAGGAAGGCGTTGCCGAAACGATGGGCCAATTTTCTTGCGAGATTTCCACTGAAGGAAGAATGGCTGATTTCAGGATTGTATTCGCTGAAAACAAGCCGGGAAAACATGGAAAAAAAAGGCCACAACGGCAGGTTTTTTCGAAAGGCGGAACCGCCAAGATCGTGAACAACATCGGGGCGAAATTTCAGGCAATAAAATAGAATCTGCAGATAAGCCCAGGGCAAGTGCTGTCGCCGCCGTGTCTTGACGCCCATACCGCGAATTTTATCCAGCCTTTGTTTTTGCAGGGGCGATTCCGCCATGCTCTTTTCAAAAATGCAGTGCACGTCGAGATTTTCGATTTCGTTCAACGCTTCCGCCACCAGCAGTCCCGATGAACCTACGCCGAGATCTTCAAAATTGATCAACAGGACTTTAGGTTTTTTCTTCGGCATAATTTAACTCAACAACCGCTAGCACAGTAATTTTTTTGAAAGGACTATCGGCACAAAGCGCATCCCACAAGCAGACTTTGCGAAAATCAGTGTTCATTCGCGCTCATCTATGGCAATTATTTTTCGTTGTATGGACTACGAAACTGTCATCGGGCTGGAAACACACGTTCAGCTCAAAACGAAATCGAAAATCTGGTGCGGCTGCGCCAATGCATTCGGCTCCGAACCGAATACGAACGTCTGCCCGGTTTGCCTTGGGATGCCGGGCGTTTTGCCCGTGGCAAATGAAGAGGCGCTTCGACTGACGGTACTGACCGGATATTTGTTGAACTGTTCGATTCCCCGTTTCGCGAAGTTTGATCGGAAGAATTATTTTTATCCTGACGCTTCAAAAAATTATCAGGTCACGCAATTCGACAAACCATCCACGGCGCACGGCTTTGTTGATTTTGAATTTCAAGGCGGCATTTCCCGCGTGCGCATCACCCGCGCGCATCTCGAAGAAGACGTTGGGAAGAATATCCATTTCGATCGCAACAGCGGCGTGGATTTCAATCGCGCGGGAGTGCCTCTGCTCGAAATCGTTTCCGAACCCGACATCACCAGCGCGGACATGGCTTATGAATATCTCAATGCTCTGAAGGACATTTTGATCTACGGCGGCATCAGCGATTGCGACATGGAAAAAGGAATGGTGCGATGCGACGTCAATGTCAGCGTGCGCCCGAAAGGTCAAAAGGAACTCGGCGCGAAGATTGAGATTAAAAACATGAACAGTTTTAGCGGTGCGCGGCGCGCGTTGGATTATGAGATTCCGCGCCAGATCGAAGTGTTGAAAAGCGGGGGGAAACTTTCCCAGGAAACGCGGCGTTGGGATGATGTTGCGGAAATTACGGAGACCATGCGCAGCAAAGAAATGGCGCATGATTATCGCTATTTCCCAGAACCAGATCTGATGCCGTTCGAACCGACCGAACGTTGGTTGGAGGAAGTTTCCGCGCGCGTCGTCGAACTTCCACTCGCTAAAAAGCAGCGTTTTATCACGAATTACCAATTGCCGCCTGCTGATGCTGAAACTTTCGTGAACGACGTACCGTTGGGCAAATATTTTGAAACGCTGGCAAAACAGTCCAAGAATCCCAAAGCGATTGCGAATCTGGTCATCAATAATCTGCGCGCGAAACTCTCGGAATTCCAAACCAGTTTGGACGATCTAAAATTCAAACCTGAAAACATTCTGGAACTCACCGCCCTCGTGGACAGCGGGAAAATCAGCAGCAAAATTGCGCAGGATGTTTTTTCCGAAATGTTTTCCAGCGGCGATGCGCCTAATGAAATCGTGGAGAAGAAAGGTTTGGCGCAGGTCAGCGATACCGGCGCGATTGAGAAATTTTGCGAGGACGCCATCGCGGCAAATCCAAAGAGCGTGGAAGATTTTCGCGCAGGAAAACCAGCCGCTTTGAACTTCCTCAAAGGGCAAGTGATGAAATTGAGCAAAGGCAAAGCAAACCCAAATCTCATCGGAGAAATTTTGGAGAAGAAACTGAAAAGCTGATCACAGCTCCGGCAGAAACGGCGTCAAAGTTTTTTCCAACCGTGCCGCGATTGCTTTGTAGCCGTCCTCATTCGGGTGAACGTAATCGGACATCAAACTTGGACTTCCCAAAACGCCTTTCAAAATGTTCGGCACGAATAAAACATTCTTTTCTTTCGCCAAAGTTTTAAACGGTTTCGCGTAACGGTCCGACATCGACGCGCTTCTCACTCCGATTAAAACCACAAAGCTTCCGCCCTCGTGCAAGCGATCAATCATGGCGGAAAGATTGGCAAATGTTTTGTCCATCGGAAGTTGTTGCAGTCCGTCGTTCCCGCCAAAACAAAGCAAAACAACGCGCGGTTGCAGTCGAGTGATTTCGTCGATTCGATTCAAACCATGCTCGGTGGTTGCGCCGGGAAAGCCGAGATTGCGAACCGGACGCCCCAGCGTCTGGCTCAACAAAGTCGGATAATCACTTCCTTGCGCCGCGCCAAATCCCGAAGTAAGGCTGTCGCCGAATGCCACCCAATCGCCCGTCGCACGCGGTGGAAAATTGGTGTAGTCGGTCTTGCGACAACTTTTAAAAATGAAAAAGCCGACACCGATCAGCAGCACGCCTATTAAAATCTTCCAAAATTTCATCGGGAAAGATTAGCACGAGCGAAACCGCATGGATGAATAAAAAGAAAAGGCCTCCGATTTCTCGGAGGCCTAGCAGGATTTCGTAGGAATTTTGCGTGTTACGTGTGGCTCGGGAAAGCCTATCCACGCTACGCGGCTCAATCTGTATCAATTCAGACACCGCCGAAACGAATTCGATTCAAATGTTTTTAAAATTTTCTCACTAATTAGAAAGAGGAATCCTGGCAATTACCCAGATCAATGCTGGGCTGGCTTTTCCTCGAAAATGCCTTTGTTTCCCAATTCTCGAACGAAGTTTTCGCGTAACCAGTTCAGAGACCTTTCCTCATTTTTGAGGGTTCCGTCCCAAAAGGCGGTGGAACTAGACAGAATCAATTCTTGAAACATTCTATCGTTTTCGCCGCCAGGTTGATCAGGCCAACGCCCGGAAAAGATGAAGTGATCGCCGTCAGTATAGGTAATGAGATATTGAGGCGAAGACCGAATTCGGTCGAACGGAATTCGTCGCTCAGAAACTTTTGTCTCCGCAATTGGGCTATCGTCTTTCGTTCCGGTCATGTGCAGGCATGGAACAGAAATGTCAGCATAGGCAGCAGCCCGATTCTTCTCGCTCGGAAAAACCGGTGGACTCATGGCAAAGGCAGCCTTAATACGCTCATCGCGAAACGAAAGATTTTCTCCTCGTGGCGTGAAAAAAATCTCCCCAACACTCGCCAGAGCGGTGAATGCCCCAAACGAATGGCCCGCAACTCCAATGCGATTCAGGTCCAGACGGTTTTTCCAATGATCATCGGTCTCATTGAGTTTGGTCAACGTGTCGATCGCGAAGCTGACATCTTTGGGACGGTTCTTGAAATTCTCGGGAGTCGATGCCGCACGTTGCAGCAATTCCATTCGTTGAGAAACCGGAGATTTTTCCCAAACGGCGGCGTCGCTGCCGGCATGTTGCAGATGAACCGAAACATAACCGTGACTTGCCCAATGTCGTCCGAGATAACCGTAAACGTCGCGCGAGCTTCCGAGGCCGTGTGAAAAAATGATGATGGGAAATGGGCTGTTCCCGTTTCGAGGAGAATAAATCTTCACCGGCACAACACGTTGGCGTGAAGGATCGGCCCATTCATATTTCAAGGTATCAATCATGTGGTGCTCTTTTCCTTGAACGAATTAAAAGTTGTCTTGGCGAGAAGACACTCGTCTCCTGAGCGGTGATGAAGCAGAGAAAATTGAACGACTCGGAATGGGTCATTGGTAGAGATACCGCTGAAATCCTGCAAAGACTCTACCGATTTCATCTGGTTTGCCGAGGTCAGCCACGGCATCGGCGATTGAATTATGATATTTCAAACGCAGCAATGGCGTGAGTTTGTTCTGATCGAGTTCTTCCACGCCGACGGTGACGTAATGTTGCAGCACGAAATCAAGGAACACCTGCTGTTTGGCGCTGAAATTCGTATTGATGTAAACGCGGGCATTGGACGCGCGAACCTCTCGCGTGAGCGGGGCGACGGCATACGCCACATGCGCCAGCACGTCGAACAAGTCGCTGTTCTCTGCATCAATAATTTTCTGCATTTCGGCAAGCTGTTCCCTGCCGAAACCTTTTTCCGCCAGCCCGTGCAATAATTTTGCACGCGTATCCGGCGCACTCCAAATCATCCGCAACTCTCCTTCGTCTTTGAAAAATTCCGGCAACCTACCGAACAACATTTCCATGAATTGCTGTGCGCTCATCGGCGTGCCATCGGGATGCCAGAAGGTCGTCATCATCATGTGCTGAATGTTTCGGGCTTTGCCGTCCGCGAGTTTCACTTTCGCCTTCTTCTTCTTGGTGCAAATACAGGTGAACATCCCGCATACCGGACAAACCTCGTTCGCACATTCGCATGGACTCGTGCCGCAGACGACGCACGGCTTCGGCGGCGTCACTTCGCAAACACACGACTGCGCGCCGCATTTTGCACACGGCTCTGGATCAATCGGCTCGCCGTCCCATTCGGGGTCGCTGAAGTGCAGATGCGCTTTCACGAAATCATAAATCGTGAAGTAATCC
>JBBQAX010000039.1:0-20319 GCA_038316905.1 Verrucomicrobiota bacterium
CGTCCTCGGCGACAAACTTCACGCCGTCGAGGGATTTCACTTCCTTCACCGACGACTGAAGCAGCTTGGCGGGACCGTGATTCTTGCAGAAGTCCATCAGGGCGGCGCGTTTCTCGAGGGGGAAATGCGTGTCGATCCGGGCGTACCGATGCGGGCCGTACTCCTTCTCCAGTCCGGCGAGGAGTTTGGTCAGCGGCTTCTTTTCGAAGGCGAGCAACTCCAGCAGGACAAGACCCGCGGCAATGCCGTCGCGTTCCGGGATGTGCCCGGGGAACCCAATCCCGCCGCTCTCCTCGAATCCGAGCAGGACGCCGCCCCGGATCATTTCTGAAGCGATGTACTTGAAGCCAACGCCGGTCTCGACGAGTTCGAGCCCGTGGCGGGCGCAGATCTTGTCGACCATCGAGGTGGTGGTGAGGGCCTTGACCACGCGTCCGGTCTGGTTCCGGTTCAGGATGTAATGGTTCAACAGCAGACAGATGATCTGGTGCGTCGAGAGGGCATTGCCGCGTCCGTCCATGCCGCCGACGCGGTCGGCGTCACCATCGGTGACGAGGCACAGGTCGTGGGGATGTTTGGCGAGGTAGGCGGCGGACTTGACGTAATTGCGGGCGATGGGTTCGGGGTTGATGCCGCCGAAGCCAGGGTTGTGTTCGCCGTTGAGCGTAGTGACCCGGCAGGTGGTGCCGGCGAGGAGCGCATCGAAACAACCGGCACCCACGCCGTAGAGGGCTTCGTGGGCAAAGCGCAGGCCCGACTGGGCGATCAGGTCGAAATCCACCAGGCGCTTGATGGCGGTGTAATGGGCCAGTCGGATATCCTTGAGGACGATCTTCTTTTCGCGTCGGGCCTGGGCAAGGGGAATGGCCTGGACCGGAGACTGATCGAGCAGACCCTCGACCGCCTGACACAAGGCTGGCTCGGCGGAACCGCCGTACCAGGCCTTGAGTTTGAAGCCATTGAACGCGGGCGGATTGTGGCTCGCGGTGAGCATGACGCCGCCGATGGCCTTCTGCTGTTGCACGGCGAAGGAAACCGAAGGCGTGGGGGTGGGCGTGTTGGTCAGCGTGACGATGAATCCGTTCCCGGCGAGGATCTCGGCGACCCGGCCGGCAAACTCTTCCGAGAGGAAGCGCCGGTCGTATCCGACCACGACCCGGGGAGTGGTGCCTGGGACGGGATGAGCCTTCCAGTAATCCGCGGTGGCCTGGGCGACGCGGTCGACATTGGCGAAGGTGAAGTCTTCCGCGATGACGGCACGCCAGCCGTCGGTACCGAACTTGATCGAAGCCATAGAGTGTTCTGAACGCCCGATGAAACCGCGGGGAAGGAAGCGAGGCCAGAAAAGATCTTGCCGGAGGGGGACTCCGACCCTAATTCTGCCGCCGCCTTCGCGCCGCTGCGAAGGCGTTTTTGCCGGAACGCCCGTAGTTCACCCCGCGGGCGCCCCTCTGGCAGGACGGTTCGGTGCCAGGGTAGCTCAGCGGTAGAGCAGGGGACTCATAAGCCCTTGGTCGGGAGTTCGATTCTCCCCTCTGGCACCAATTCTCTTTCCTCTCAGTTTCAGATTGGCCCTGCCACGGACCTCCAGTTCGTGCCTGGCTTCCGGCTTTGTCCGCCCCCCTTCGTCGTTCAAAACCCCGGTGGAAAGTAAGGCGCTCGATCATCAGAGGACGGTAGAATCTTTGGTCATTCGCGGTGTTGGGTGCATGGTCTTCAATCCCACACATATCGTTCGTCATACGCCACCTTGTAACGCTCCAAAAAGCTTCGGTATTCCTCCTGAAACGTCACCGTGCGGTGATGCTCTTCTTGCTTCTGGATGTATTTGATCACGGTGTCGGCCTAGGATTCGCCGATGGAGAACGCCCCGTATCCGGCCTGCCATGAAAATCCCGGCACGCCGCCCTCGGCCTTCATCCATTTCGATGAACTCTTCTTCACCTCCTCCGCCAACTCGGCCTGTGAAATCGTCCGGCCCAGCACCAACAGGATGTGAACGTGATCCGCCACGCCGCCGGTCTGGAGGGACGGCGATTTGAGGTTGTCCAGGATGCCAACGATGTAGGCGTGCAGGCGTGGGCGGATTTCCGGGCCAATCAGCGGGTCCCGGTGTTTGGTGCTGAAGATCAGGTGAACCAGAACTTTGGAAAGGGATTGGGGCATATGGGTGACGCCCTTTCAGGGCTGATGAGGGTGTGGGTGGCCGAGTTCCCAGGGCGTTGCCCTGGGCTGACGGGTTGATGCGCCGTTGGCGCGGAGACACAGGCTGCCTTCTGATGATTGTCCGCTGCCCACCATTTTGTTGAAGCCAACAAAATGGTCGCGGGTGAGCATTTTGCCGATGTCGGGAAAATGGTTCGGATTGGCAGCCCGGGTGATCGTTTGGTTGGCGTCAGCAAAACGATACTGGCCTGTGTGCAATGGAGGAACCGGCTTCATGCTTCAAGTATCTCCGTGACGTTGCTGGCAATCGTGGCCTCAAGCCCCCGTGCTGCGACGTTGAGGGTTTCGAGTTCCTCATTCAGGGTTTCGAGCTGGGCCTTGAAATCCTCGTCGCTCACGGCTTCGCCCGGAGCAACGCCGACGTAACGACCGGGATTGAGCGACCAGCCCTGGGCCGCGATCTCATCAATGGTTGCCGCCTTGCACAAGCCCGGAACGTCGCGGTAATTCGGCGCGGCATTTACGATTTTCGATTTCCGATTTCCGATTGGGTCAGCGGCTTCGCCGAATATCTCCTGAATCTTCGCGCGGGCTTCGTCGCCGCCGAGAGTGAAGTCGAGTGCCTCGCCGCGATAGAGGCGGACGACGTTGGCGATGAAGCCAATCTGCGCGGGCGTCCATTCACGGTGCGCGCGGTCTATCTGCCGGTAGATATGGCGCGCGTCTATGAAGAGAACTGAGTTTGCTCTGTCAGGCGCGCCACCCTCATCCCCAGCCCTTCTCCCAGCGGGAGAAGGGAGTTCGGCAGCGCTCCGTCGCCCATTGGGAGAGGGCTGGGGTGAGGGTGTCGCTTTCGACTTATCGAAGAACCAGAGGGTGCAAGGGAGCGTAACGGTGTAAAACAGGTTCGGACCGACGGCAACCATCACATCCACAGCGCGGGATTCGATGAGTTGTTTGCGGAGGTCCTGCTCGGAACTGCGGGCGTCGGAGGCGGAGTTCGCCATGACGAATCCGGCGCGACCTTTTTCATTCAGCGCGGAATAGAAAAGTTGAATCCAGAGATAGTTTCCATTGTCAGTGCGCGGCAGGCCGAACGGAAAACGGCGAGCATTTCCATGCGGGCCATATCCGACCATATCTTTCAACCGATCTTTGTCCACGGCGTTGACGTTGAATGGCGGATTCGCGAGGACGAAATCAAAAGTGCCGGTGGCGTCGTGCGGGTCGTCGTAAGCTGTTCACTTGTCCGCCGTGGCGAATGTCGCCTTCCAACCCATGCACCGCGAGGTTCATGCGGCAGAGGCGTCCGGTTTCATCGGTTTTCTCGACGCCGTGGATGGAGAGTTCGGACGCGGGATTCTTTTTATGTTCGGCGACGAATTTTGCCGACTGCACAAACATGCCGCCGGAACCGCACGCCGGGTCGAGAATACGTCCGTGATACGGTTCAATGACTTCGGTGAGCAGTCGGACGATGGAGGAGGGCGTATAAAATTCGCCGCCGCCTTGACCTTCTGTCATGGCAAACTCGCCGAGGAAATATTCGTAGATGCGACCGAACGCGTCGTAATCGAGGCTCGCGGGAATTTCAGAAACTTTTTTCAACAACTCTTTGAGCAAGGTGCTGGTGAACAGGTTGTAAGTTTTCGGCAGGACGCCAGCGAGTTGCGTGTTGTGCTTCTCGATGTCGCGCATCACGTCGTTGACCTTCGCGCCAATGTCGGTCGCCTCGGGCAGACTGAGCAGGAAATCAAAGCGAGCGTTCGGAGCGAGATACAGAATTCCGTCCGCGTGATAGGCGGCGGGTTCGTCCACGCGCGAACCGCGTCGCGACGAGGCGGCAGTGTTTTCCAACTTAACGCGTTGCTTTGCAAAACGAACTTCTGCGAAACGGAGAAAAATCAAACCGAGAACCGGCTGAGAATATTGCGCTGCGCTCAAACCGCTGTTCGCACGAAATTGGTCAGCGGCAGACCAAAGGCGTTTTTCCAGCGTGTCTGTGGCCGCGTCTTTTCCCGAGGGAGCAATCCAAATCATTTTTCTGGTTGTTGCGCGCAGCTTGTTGTTTTGGGAGCCGTGCGGTCCGGAACTTTAAAGAGTTGGGCGCACGCGGCAAGAAAACAAAAGGTGCGGCCTATCCATGCAACTTCCGCGCACGCTCTTGCGGGGGTGCGTCATGTTCGTTTTGGTTGAAAAACTGCGGGTATTGTTCGAAATCAGAGATGCGAAGAAGAAATTCTGCTCGTGTTTACAGGGAAAAATGGAGCGAGCGAAGGGATTTGAACCCTCGACGTCCATCACGTAGAACGTGACAAGCCTTGGCAAGGCTCGGGACGTTCCACGTCCTGGTGCTCATTTGATTTCATCAGAAACTTCCGTCCACTCCCTGATTTAAGATATTTTTCATGTGTTCTCGCTTCGGCGTAGGTTGGAAAATCCTTTTGATAGATTACGCTGAAATCACCAACGAGTCGCTTAGTGGATGGGCTTTGCCGGCGCAAATGCTCTGCTTCCCGCCTTAAAAAATCCTTGGTCAGCCCGATATAAAGAGAGGTATCGGAAAAATGAAGGGCATAAACCGTAACCATAAAAATGGAGCGAGCGAAGGGATTTGAACCCTCGACGTCCACCTTGGCAAGGTGGTGCTCTACCAACTGAGCTACGCTCGCATCCGAAAGCGACGAAAAATTACGGCATCTCGATTTGTTTGCAAGCCCTGTTTTATCCGTAGCCGCCCTCGCCAGAGTGGCGGGCCGACTAACGCCACGCTCTGGCGAGCGCGGCTACGTCAACGTCAAAAAATTCTTCAGGATCGTCCGCCCGCTATCCGTCAAAATGCTTTCCGGATGAAACTGCACTCCCCAGATCGGCAATGTTTTGTGGCGCACGCCCATGACTTCACCCTCCTCGGTTTCGGCTGTGACCTCCAAACAGTCAGGCATCGTGTCCCGTTTGATCACAAGCGAGTGATATCGGGTGGCCGCGAACGGATTGGGCATATCACGAAACAAATCTTTACCGTCGTGCTTAATGGGCGAGGTCTTTCCGTGCATCATTCGATAATTGACGACCACTTCCGCTCCAAACGTGTGACCGATGCATTGATGGCCTAGACAAACGCCGAACAACGGAAGCTCCGGTCCAAAGGTGCGGATGATTTCATTGGAGATTCCTGATTCACGCGGCGAACACGGCCCGGGCGAAATCAAAATTCTTTCGGGTTTCAGTTCACGAATTTTATCTATGGAAATCTGGTCATTGCGATGCACCTGCAAATCGACCTGCATCTCGCCGAGATACTGGACGATGTTGTAAGTGAAGGAATCGTAATTATCGATGACCAGCAACATGGGTTTAGGGATAATTGAAAGTTGGCTGATTATCAAATTAACAGATTATTAAACTTCTCCGTCGCGGCATCTGCCACGAGGCTGCGCCAATGTGAAAATTTGATAATTTGAAAATCTTCCGCGAATCGGTAGCGTCCCAAACATGAATCGGCTCGACGTTCGCAAAACCTACAAGCTCTACATCGGCGGCAATTTTGTTCGCAGCGAAAGCGGACGTTCGCTGGCCGCTGCTGCCCCAAACGGCACGCAACTCGATAATTATCCAAACGGATCACGCAAAGATCTCCGCGACGCGGTGAGCGCGGCGCGACCTGCGCATGAAGGTTGGGCAAAAAAATCCGCTTATCTTCGCGGGCAAATATTGTATCGCGCGGCGGAAATGTTGCAGAATCGCGCGGCAGAACTGGCGAATGAAATCGCGCGTTCCACCGGCGCAAAACCCGCCAAAGCAAGCGCAGAAGTCTCCGCGTCGATTGATCGCCTTGTTTATTACGCGGGTTGGACGGATAAATATTCGCAGGTTTTCGGTTCGGTGAATCCCGTTGCAAGTCCGCACTTCAATTTCTCCACGCCAGAACCTACCGGCGTGGTTGTCGCACTTGCGCCCGACGAACCTGCGCTCGTTGCACTCGTCTCGCTGATCGCGCCGATTATTTTGACCGGCAATTCCGTCGTCATCGTCGCGTCTGAAAAGCTTCCATTGCCCGCTTTGACCTTCGCCGAAATTTTGGCGACCAGCGATTTACCGGGCGGCGTGGTCAATGTTCTCACCGGAAAACGCGCTGAATTGATTGCGCATATCGCCAGCCACATGGATGTGAATGCAATTGTCGATGGCACTGGAATTCCTGAAATCGGTGCCGCACTGCAAGCGGGAAGCGCCACCAATCTGAAACGTTATTCCTCCCACTCGCTCACCACCGCCGAATGGTTCACGAGCAAAACCGAAGATCCTTATTGGATTACCGACACCGTCGAATTGAAAACCGCGTGGCATCCCATCGGCGTGTAACATTTAGGTTCCATGAGATTCACCCATTCAACGGGGGGGGGCGCAAAAGTTGGCGTAGAGGTGGAATTCTTTGCGACCTTTGCGAGAACCTTTGCGTCCTCTGCGTTTAATCAGGCTGGCGACATCGTGTAGCCTGCTTTAAGAATCCACCGGCCGTTTTGTTTTATGACTTCACAAGAAATATTCAGCCTCACCGAACTCGTCCTCGTCCGTCCGGACGCGACACGAAAAGAACTTCAATCGCTCTGTTCTTACGCGAAGCACAACCACTTTCGCGGCGTGTGCATCAACAGTTCGCGCGTCACCGAAGCGTTTGTTTTTCTGGAAGAAACCGACCTGAAAATCATCAGCACGATTGGCTTTCCCTCCGGCGTCGCAGATTCCGACGTGAAACGTTACGAGACGGAAGTCGCCATCGACAACGGCGCGCAGGAGTTTGAGTTCGTCCCAAATCTTGGCCAAATCAAGGACGGCGATGAACCGAAGCTTTTGCGCGAACTGCGCGACATTGTGGATGCGGCCGAGGAACGTCCCGTGAGCGTTTTGTTGGGAATGAAACTTCTCTCGCGCAACGAACAAATTCTCATCTGCAATCTGGCCCTTGAAGCTGGCGCAAAATTTGTCAACGCGGGCAATGTGGATATCGAAACGATTAAATTTTTACGTGAAACGCTCGGTAAAAAATTCGGCATCAAACTCGGCGGCGAAATTGCGGATGCGCAAACGGCCGGGGAATTGGTCAATGCAGGGGCGACGAACTTCGCCTCGGTGATTCTCCCGAAATTTGGAAATTAGATTCACACGGCTTACAATCCATCATGTATCTCCAGGGAATCGGCACGGCGACACCGGACACGCGCTACGAGCAAAGCCAATGTTGGGACGCGCTCCAGCAATCAGCGCAATTCAACGAACTCACGACACGTTCGCGCGCCATTCTCAAAAAAGTTTTGCTCGGCAAAAACGGAATTGCCACGCGGCATCTCGCACTCGCCCCACTTTCCCAGGTGTTTGAAATAAATCCTGACGCGTTGCACCGGCGCTTCCTTGAACACGCGCCCGCTCTCGCCACGCAAGCCGCTGAACGCGCACTGGCTGACGCCAAAATTTCGGCTGTCGAGATCGACGCTGTTTTAATCAGCACCTGCACCGGCTATTTGTGTCCGGGATTGACGAGTTACGTGGGCGAAAAACTCGGTTTGCGCGCCGATGTTTTTGCGCTCGATCTCGTTGGGCAAGGTTGCGGTGCCGCCTTGCCAAACCTGCGGACGGCGCATGATTTGATCCTGGCGGACAAAGACAAAAAAGTTCTCAGCATTTGCGTGGAAGTTTGCAGCGCTGCGTTTTATTTGGATAACGATCCCGGCGTTCTCATCAGCGCGTGTTTGTTTGGCGACGGTGCCGGAGCGGTTGTGCTTTCGAGCGAACCGGCGATGGGTCGGCGCAACGTAAAATGGAAACAGTTTCAATCGATTACATCGGCTGCCGAACGCGATTTGCTTCGGTTCGAGCAAAAGAATGGAATGCTGCGAAACATTCTATCGCCGCAAGTTCCTCCATTGGCGGCGCGATTCGCTAAAACCGTTTTCGACGAATTGCTGGCAAAGACGTCAATGAATCCCTCTCAGATTTCCACCTGGATTTTGCACGCGGGCGGACGTGAAGTTCTGCTCGCACTTCAAGATAAGCTAAGCCTTTCCTCCACCGACATCTGCTGGAGCGCGAACATCCTCCGCGAATTCGGAAATTTGAGCAGCCCGTTTGTTCTATTTGTCCTGGAAAAGGCGTTGCGCGAAAACGCGCCCGGCGGCCACTGGTGGCTGGCGTCGTTCGGCGCTGGATTCAGTTCGCACGGGGCTTTGCTGGAAGTGGAATGAAATTGAACTCCAGAAAATATTTCACGGGAGCGAACATAAGAAACAAAAGTGAAAAGCCCCGCTCGTTCTATTTGTAAGTTGGACCGAATGGTTGAACCAGAACTGCTCGACGAACTTCCGCAAAACGATCCTCGCGCCGTCCAATCACGACGCGACTTGCGCCGGATAAATTTCTTCATGGGCAACGTCGGGATCGCCGCGCGTATGTTGCGGAAATCTTTTCCCACCCAATCGCCTAAACGAATCGTGGAACTTGGAGCTGGCGACGGAACTTTCATGCTTCAGTTGGCGCGCAAATTTTCTCCTCGCTGGAGCCATGTGGAAATTGTTTTGGTGGATCAGCAAAACCTTGTTTCACCTGAAACGCTTGCGGAACTTGAGACACTTGGCTGGCGGGTCACGATAATCGCAGCCGACGTATTTGTTTGGCTCGCAACTTGTGAACCTTCGGATTGCATGCTGGCGAACCTTTTTTTGCACCATTTCAACGATGACCAATTGGCGGAGTTATTGAAACTCGCGGCGGATAAAACGCGCGCCTTCATCGCCTGTGAACCGCGTCGATTTTCCGGCGGGATTCTTGGAACCAGCCTGTTGTGGATGATCGGTTGCAATGATGTCACGCGTCACGACGCGGCGGTGAGCGTGCGCGCGGGTTTTCAGGCGGATGAATTGACAAAACTTTGGCCGCATCGTGCGGAATGGAAAATCGAGGAAGGCGAAGCGGGTTTGTTTAGCCATGCGTTCGTAGCCGCGCTCGCCAGAGCGTGGCGTTGAGAAATGAAACTCCGCCACGCTCTGGCGAGCGCGGCTACGAGAAAATCTCTTGGCGTTGGCGGTTCGTTGCGCGATTAATTTCCCATGCTTGTTACTGATTTTATCCCCGCGCAGGAAAAGGAAAGCCGTCGTCTGATGATCGTGTTGCACGGTTTGGGCGATAGCATGGAGGGCTATCGCTGGGCGCCGGAAGCGGTGCGTTTGCCGTGGATGAATTACCTGCTCGTCAACGCGCCGGACGGTTATTACGGCGGTTTTTCGTGGTACGATTTCGCTAATCTTCCTGCGCCAGGCATCAAGCGCAGCCGCGAACTTCTTTTCCAATTGCTGGACGGATGGCGCGACAAAGGTTTTCCGACCGATGAAACAATCCTCTTCGGGTTCTCGCAAGGTTGCCTGATGACGATTGAAGTCGGATTGCGTTATCCGCATTTGCTGGCGGGCTTGATCGGCGTGAGTGGTTACGCGCATGAACCGGAAACCTTGTTGAAAGAAATTTCTCCGGTGGCAAAACAGCAGCGCTTTCTCATCACGCATGGAACGCAGGATACGTTGATTCCCTTTGCTCAAGTGAAATCGCAGGTCGAAACATTTCAGGCGGGCGGAATCAAGATGCAATGGCGGGAATTTCATAAAGCGCACACAATTGCGGGTGAAGAGGAACTTTCTGTGATTCGCGGGTTTATTGAATCTTGTTACAAGAAGTGAGCTTGTGGTAAAAACACGGCTCCTTGTTCGCACAAGACTCACATGAATTCTAAAGTACGTTTAATCACGGCAATTTTGACTCTGCTCATTGGTGGCGCTTCGCAAATCCTCGCCCAAAGCATCACGACCTTTTCCCCCAAGTTTAGCTTGGTTGGGCAACAGGTCGTAATTGAAGGTTCGGGATTCTTTTTGGGAGGAAGTGTCACGAACGTCACGTTTTTCAACAACAAGACCGCAAGTTTCTTCGTGAGTTCGGATGTGCAGATTACGGCTTTTGTTCCTGCGGGCGCAGCGACGGGGCCAATTACGCTGAAAAAAAACGGTGGCCAGGTTTCAAGCGTTGAAGACTTTATCGTTGTTGGAACCGAACCATTCATCAGCGATTTTTCACCGATCGCCGGTGCAGGTGGAACCGTGGTCACGCTGAACGGTCTAAATTTTAACGGGGTAAACTCAGTGAAGTTTAACGGAACAAATGGGGGAATCGTTCAGCTTACCAGCCCAACGACGATGAAAGTTTCTGCGCCAGCCAACGTGACAACCGGCCCGATCACGCTTGCTAAACCCGGCGCACCCTCATTCACAACGAGCAGCAATTTTTCTGGTGCGGCGAGCATTACGAACTTTGCTCCAAGCAAAGCGATTCCCGGTACAACAATCATCATCAAGGGCAGAAATTTTGTCGGCACGAGCGTGGTGAAGTTCAACAATGTCGTCGCCCCCGACTTTACCGTTGATTCCAATTCGCAGATCACCGTGACGCTCCCGCAAAATGCGACGACTGGATTGATCCACATCAATCCCCCGGGTGGACAGGCGAATTCGACCAGCAACTTCGTCGTATTGCCCCATATCACGAGCTTTTCGCCGACGTTCGGCGCACCGGGAACGAACGTCACGATCATTGGCGTGAATCTTTTGGGAAACACGAAAGTGAAATTTAATGGGAGTTCGGATGCGTCGCTTTCCACGTTGACCTCGAACCAGATCGTCGCGGTCGTTCCGGGCGATGCCACCAGCGGACACATCACGGTCACAACGACCAATGGGGTCGCGACGAGTGCCACTCTGTTTTATCTGCCGCCGGTGATCAGCGGTTACACACCAAGCACCGGGCCGGTCGGGGCACTGGTGACGTTGACTGGAAAAAACTTTACCAATGCCACGGATGTGAAATTCAACGGAGTCAGCGCGACGTTCGGCGTGGTGAACAACACAACGATTACTTCCTCCATTCCGGCCAACGCAATGAGCGGCCCGATTTCTGTCACCACTCCGGGAGGCACGACCAGCACTGACCAGAACTTTTTCATCAAGCCCGGCGTCATCAGTTTTACACCGGGAAGCGGTGTCGTCGGAACTTTGGTCACGATCACCGGTACCAGTTTCACCAATGTTCTTGCGGTCAGGTTCAATGGCGTCGATGCGACATTCTTCGCACTCAACAATACTCAACTCAGCGCAACCGTTCCGACAAACGCCACCACCGGTCCGATCAGCGTCGTGGCACCCGGCGGAACTGGGGTGAGCGCAGCCTCGTTTATCGTTGATGCCTTAGCGCTTGCGATCAAGTTGACGAATAATCTCGCGTCAATTTCATGGCCTACCAGCGCGGCGGGTTTCAATTTGGAAACGTCAACCAATCTCTCGTTCACAAACTGGACGTTGGTGACCAATCCGCCCACCGTGGTGAATGGACGAAATATCATCACGAATGCAACGACCAACAGCGTGATGCTTTATCGGCTGAAAAAATAGGCGCAGAAGTTTCCGCAGGAAAAAGCGACCTTCTTTTACAACTCCGGCGCGTTTTCGATCCCAATCAATTTTGGATCGCTTTGACCTAACTCCAGGAGCGAGGCGTTGTCGTAGATTTCGAGATCTTTTTTCTTCGATGGAATTCCTGCTGACTCGCGTTGACGCTGAAGCTCGTTGATCGCCAGAACATCCAAGGCGACCGGATCTTTGCTGAACCAGATCTGATTCAGCGCGACGGAATAATGAAGCAGGCTGCGTTGCTCGCCTTGATATTGGCAAAGGAGAGCATCGGTGATGTTCAAAACAACTTTATCTCCGAGACTTTGCATTGCATAGATTTCCGGCAACGCGATGGCGAGCCGGTCAGGTTTATCAAAGCGCTGGATGTTATCGACTCCGCCCGATGCCACGTTGAAGAGATTGCCCGTCGTGCCCGCGAGATTGTGATTCAACAATGGGACCACGCTGATGATCTTTGTGATTTCGTCGATTACGAGTCTGGTGACAAAAGATTTTCGCCCGGCATCGCTTTCTTTTTTTCCGAATTCCGAATCACCCCAAACCAGATTTCCGATCAGCGGACTTTCATAGAAGTTTTTCTCGTGGTAACCCGATGCAGAACTTGCTGCGATTCGTATTTTGAATTGCTCGGCCAAGTCGCCGAAGCCAGCCAGCCGCAAATGAACCAAATCTTTATCCCAGATAATGATCTGTTTGGCAGGCACCCCCGATTCCAGCAGTCCTTCGATAATGGAAGCCACCACGCTGGGTCGCGTCCCACTGTTGGCGCCCGGCGTGGAATAAACTTTGATGCCGACAACATCATTGCTGGAAACGATGGTTCGCCACGCGAGCGTTAGATTGGTTTTTCCAGTAAAATGGAGAATCCCGCGGTTGACCAACTCGCGAACTTTGGTGGGTTGGGGCTGAAGCGCAACGGTTGCATTGATGTTGCTGGCAATAACGACACGGGCGCTCGACTTGATGCCGGCTTGCGAAAAAATAGTTTCCGCCGCAATTGCTTTGGGCAAGAACAGCGAAACCCCAATCAATATAAAAAGTCGTGTAATCACCGTGAAAACCGGCGCGTTTCTTGACACTCCGAGCGGCGGATGTTACCACCCTATCTGATGCTGACCACAAAATTTAGGGCGCAATTTTTACTCATTTTTCTTCTCGGATTAACGGTGATTTCAGGCGGAATGGGCTGCGCGCCTTCAGGCACGCGAGCGCTTCTCAAAGGCGAAGAATTGGTCGAACAAGGGAAGTATGCCGAAGCCGTAAAGCACTTTGAAAAAGCGACCGAGGAATTTCCCGACAATGCCAAAGCGTGGAATCATCTTGGGCTTGGCTATCAATATGCCGGTGAGACGAAGAAGGCGGTGGAGGCTTATCAACAGGCATTGACCCTGGATCGGAATCTGACGGTGGCACGTTATAATTTAGGTTCGCTTCATCTGGATCAGAACAACTTTCCCGCAGCGGTGATGGAACTCACCACGTTTATTCAGTTGGAACCCAAAAGCGCGGACGGCTGGCATAAACTTGGCGTTGCTCAGATGCGAACGGCTTCACAGGTTTCCGGCGCAGAAAAAAATCGACAACTCGACAACGCAAAAAAAAGCCTCGAATACTCGCAGCACCTCGTTCCGTCGGCTGAAACATTGAATATCCTCGGCATGCTGCAAATTCAGCGCGGTCGCGCCGCCGACGCTGTCCCCATTTTTACCGCAGCACTACAGCAGGATCCTGAATACGCGCCAGCCCTGCTCAATTTGGCAGTGGTTTACCATCAATATTTAGGAGACAAGCGGAAGGCACTGGCCAATTACCAACAGTTTTTGAATGCGGCAAAACAAGCGCCGGAAGTTGCTCAAGTGCAGGCCACCGTTCGTCAGTTGGAAAATGAACTGAACTCCACGGTCGCAAACGTTGCTCCTTCCCCTGTTCCTGCGCCCGTAGTTCCAAGAGCAGTGGTGCCGACCGACGTTTCGCCTGCGCGGACGGAACCCAAGTCGCCCGAAGTCGTGGTTGCCAAACCGCCGGTGCAGAAACCGGCTCCGACACTTTCTTCGCCTAAAGCGCAACCAGTACCAAAAAAAGAGCCACGTGTAGAAGTCGCAACGCTGCCCGACGAACCACCTCCGGTCAAAACTGGACAAGATGTTCCGGTGACGACTGTGAAGCCGAACCCCAGTGCTACTGTGACCTCTCCAATTCCGCCGCGCGTCATTGATACACCCCGAAAAGAATCGGGAACGTTTACGAAACTGAATCCTGTCACTTGGTTTAAGAAGAAACCGAAAGAAACAACGCCCGTTACGGTCTTGCCCTCAGCCAAACCGACCATGGAAAACTCCGGGCCGAGGGTCGTTGAAACTCCCCAAAAATCCGCACCGACCGTGGTAAGGCCCGTCATTCCGCGATACAAATATCGTTCGCCCGCGAAACCACGTGAAGGAAACCGGATCGAGGCCCATGCATTTTTCACACGTGGTGTTCAGGCGCAAAAAGACCAACGTGTGGCGGACGCGCTGAGTGCCTACCGTCAGGCAATTCAGAAAGATCCGTCCTATTTTGAAGCGACTTACAACCTGGCCTTGGCGGCGCGCGCTGCGGGAGATTTGTCTGCGGCGCTGACGGCGTACGAGCAAGCGTTGGTCATCATGCCCGAATCAGTGAACGCTCGTTACAATTTTGCGTTCACGTTGCAAGAAGCCGGGTACTTCCAAGATGCGGCTAACGAACTGGAACGATTGCTCAGGCAAAATCCAAATGAAACACGCGCCCATTTGTTGTTGGCCAGCCTTTGCGCGCAACGATTGAATCAAATCTCCACCGCGCGGGAGCATTACCAAAAAGTTCTCGAACAGGAACCGCAGCATCCGCAAGCGACGCAAATCCGCTATTGGCTCGCCGGACATCCGTAATCTGACGTTCTCTCCAACCAGAAATTTCGGGGTGCATTCCCCTTCATTCGTCGTTAAACAGAACAAGTCATGAGCCAATTAACCAATCATATTGCAGTCGTCACGGGAGCGGGTCGCGGAATCGGTCGCGCCATTGCTCTAAAATTTGCGGCAGAAGGGGCGGATGTCGTTTGTGTTTCGCGCACCGTGGAAAATTCTGAAAAAGTCGCTGGCGAAATTCGTTTGCTCGGCCGTAAAGCCTGGGCCTATTCCGTGGATGTCTCTGACCCGGCTGCCGTCGCGGGGGTTGGCGAAAAGATTTTGGCGGACGCCGGCAAAGTGGACATTCTCGTGAACAACGCTGGCGTCACGCGGGACGGTTTGCTGATGCGAATGGCGGAGGAAGATTGGGATGCCGTTCTTGATACCAATTTGAAAGGGGCGTTTTCGTTCACGAAGGCGTTTGCGCGCAGTTTCATCAAGCAACGTTCGGGAAGGATCATCAATGTCGCCTCGGTCATAGGTCTGATTGGGAATGCAGGTCAGTGCAATTATTCGGCGAGCAAAGCTGGTTTGATCGGTTTCACCAAATCCGTGGCTCGCGAACTGGCATCGCGCGGAATCACGGCAAACGCATTGGCTCCTGGCTTTATTGAAACGGACATGACGTCGGTCTTGAATGAAGAGATGCGCGCTGAATTGTTGAAGAAAATCCCGCTCAATTCGTTTGGCCAGGCCGAGGACATCGCGAATGCGGCATTATTTTTGGCCAGTCCGGCGGCGCGTTATATCACCGGGCAAGTGTTAACGGTGGATGGCGGAATGGTGATGTCGTGACGATGGCGTTGAAAATCTTCCTCGACGAACCAAGTAAAGCCGATAGACAATAGCGCGCTTGAAATTGCGGTGGGCAAAAGGGGAAATTTATTAATGAATTTGCGGTAATTTCGGGACTTGACGCCCCCAGCATCGTGGGGCAAATACACAAACCAAATTAACACGGAGAAATCAAATGGCTGAAAAATCAACAGAACAACGGATCAAAGACATCATCGTCGAACAGTTAGGCGTCAATGCTGATCAAGTCACGCCCGAGGCGAAATTCATTGAAGATCTTGGCGCGGATTCGCTCGATACTGTCGAACTCGTGATGGCTCTCGAAGAGGAATTCGGCAACGAAATCCCCGACGAACAAGCCGAAAAACTTCAGAGTGTCGGCGATGTCATCAAGTACATCGAAGATACGCAGAAGAAGTAATACCGATCAATTTCCGGGGCAGTTTGGCTCTCCATCCAAGCTGCCCCTTTTTAATTTATGGCCAGCAACTGGACAGAAAAACGCGTCGTCATCACCGGTTTGGGAGTTGTTTCTCCTTTGGGAAACGATTTATCCACAACCTGGGAAAATCTTTTGGCCGGAAAATGCGGCATCGATAAGATCACGCATTTCGACGCGTCCGGCTTCGATTGCCAAATTGCTGCCGAAGTCAAAAATTTTGATCCCACGTCCGCGTTTCCGTCGCCGAAGGAAATCCGCCGCACCGATCGGTATGCGCAATTTGGAATTTACGCCGCGCATCAAGCCTTGGTCGATTCAGGGATTGATCTGGAAAAAGTGAACCGCGACGAAGTCGGGGTTTTTATCGGCTCCGGCATCGGCGGACTTTACACGACCCAGGAGCAGCATAAAATTTTTCTCGAAAAAGGGCCGGGGCGTTTATCGCCGTTCATGATTCCGATGCTCATTCTCAACATGGCTTCGGGACTTTTCTCGATGTATTACAAATTGCGCGGGCCGAATGTTGCGACCTGTTCGGCTTGCGCAACTTCCACTCACGCCATCGGTGAAGCGTGGCGCACTTTGAAAATGGGCGACGCGAAAGTCATGTTTGCCGGCGGCACGGAAGCGACGATCGTCTCTCTTGGCATTGGAGGATTTTGCGCGATGCGAGCGATGAGCACGCGCAATGACGATCCGCAAAAATCATCGCGACCTTTTGATATTGGCCGCGATGGTTTTGTCATGGGCGAAGGCGCAGGCGTTTTAGTTTTGGAAGAACTGGAACACGCCAAAGCGCGCGGCGCGAAAATTTATTGCGAACTGGTCGGCTACGGGAACACCGCCGACGCCAACCACATGACCGCTCCCGCGCCCGAAGGCGAAGGCGCGGCGCGCTGCATGAAAATGGCGTTGCGCAACGCGGAACTAAATCCATCCGACATTTCGTACGTCAACGCCCACGGCACATCCACGCCGCAAGGCGACATCGCCGAAACGCAGGCGGTCAAATCTGTCTTCGGTGAACACGCCAAAAAACTCGCGGTCAGTTCGACCAAAGGCGCGACCGGCCACATGCTTGGAGCGGCTGGCGCAGTCGAAATGGCCATTTGCGCCAAAGCCATCCAGACCGACACCGTCCCGCCCACGATCAATTTGGAAAATCCCGATCCGCAATGCGATTTGGATTACGTCCCGCATACCGCGCGCCAGGTAAAAGTGAATGCGATTATCAATAATTCGTTCGGCTTCGGCGGACATAACGCGAGCGTGATTGCGAAGAAATTCAACGGTTAGACAAACGAGATAGCAACAACTTGTTGGCGCGCGGTTTCCTACGGTTTATCACCAGCCTCTTTTTGAATTTTTTCCAATGCCTCTTTGGCATACCAACGGGAATCCTGGTCTTTAGCCAATTCCTTCAATAGCGGCACTGCCACGGCGGCATCTTTGCCAAATTTTCCTAATGAACTCGCTGCCTGCGATCGAACGTTCGGATCAGAGGCGCTGAGCATTTTTGTGAAAAACGGAATGCATCTTTCTGGATCAAGGCGAATTTCACCAATTGCCCAAACACCGAGTCCTCCCAGCGGCCAATACGTAGAATTTGTTTTGCGCGTGCAAGCTTCGATTAGCAATGGAATCCAATTTGTGTCTGCGGCCGAGCGGTGTTGAGCCATTGACCATATGGCTGAAAGAGCCGTCCACTCATTGCTGCTATTAACAGCGTTGGTCAGAACCGCTATTCCTACAGCTCCCATGCCGCCCAGAAGGTAAGCTGCCGATTTTGCTGCCGAGTCCGAGCTAGTGCTCTGCAGCAATGGTGTAATTTGAGGAACAATGGAAACCGCATCAGGGCCCAAGACTTCAAGTCCAAGCGCTGCTTTCCAACGGACTCGTTCCGCGTTTGTTGGTTCAGCCGGGCTAGGGGTCTGCTTGAACCATTTTGTCTGCACCACATTTTTTAAATGTTCCCACAAATAATGGCGGGACGATCCTTGCGCAGATAAATCTGAAAGCAAGTAAGGCATTGCATTCGTTCCCAAGGCGCGAATTGCTTTGGCAGCTTCCATTTGTTTCGGTGTGCGATTTGGAAAGACAGCCCAACTAAGACCGTTTTCTGCACCCCATGGATTTCGTCGATCGGCCAACGTTCCACCTTCCAATTGATTAAGCCATGAATGAAGTGACCGGCCTCCGTAGCGGGGTTCATCGGAGCGCAAACTGAGATAGACAATGAGTCCTATCCCAACAGCAAAGGCTCCCAAAAACAGAGGTCGTTTGGCTCTCATCGCGGGAGAGTAATCCTAAACTCTAAATTTCAAACTATTTCTCGAATTCCAAAATTTCATTGCCATTGCGCCACAGTCCTTGTCAATTCCCCTGCGTGAATTTCCTGTCACTCATCGAATCCAAGCGTGACGGACAATCCCTTCTGCCGGATCAAATTCGATCGTTCGTTTCCGGTTGCGTCACAGGAAAAATTCCCGACTACCAGATGGCCGCGTTGCTTATGGCCATTTATTTTCGCGGGCTGAACTCTGAGGAAACTCACGCGCTCACTTTTGCCATGCGCGATTCTGGTGATGTTTTAAAATTTCCAAAAGATCCCCGACCACTCGTTGACAAACATTCCACCGGCGGCGTCGGTGATAAAGTTTCTCTGCCACTCGCTCCCCTGCTCGCTTGTCTCGGCTTTCGCGTACCAATGATTTCTGGACGCGGCCTCGGCATCACCGGAGGAACGCTGGACAAACTGGAATCGATCCCCGGTTTGCGCACCGCACTTTCACGCGAAGAAATCGTGGCCCAGGTGCAATCCATCGGGTGCGTCATTTGCGGGCAAACCGAGACCATGGTTCCTGCGGATAAAAAACTTTATGCGTTGCGCGATGTGACAGGAACAGTGCCTTCCATTCCGCTGATCACGGCTTCGATCCTTTCCAAGAAGCTGGCCGAAAGTTTGGATGCTCTCGTGCTCGATGTGAAATATGGTTCCGCCGCTTTCATGCAAACGCCCGACGCCGCGCGCGAACTGGCGCAAGCAATGGTTTCTATCGGCAACGAATGTGGCGTCAACACTCGGGCTGTGTTGACAGACATGAATACTCCGCTTGGTCGCGCCTCCGGCAATTGGCTCGAAATCAAAGAATCGGTCGCGTGTCTTGAGAACAAAGGGCCAGATGACTTGCGTGAATTAGTCATCGAATTTGCCGCTCACTTGCTCATCCAAACAAAGCGATCAACGAGTCTGGACCAAGGTCGTGACCAGGCGGCGCAATCTCTTCGCTCCGGCTCGGCGAAGCTTAAATGGGATGAGATGCTTTTAGCGCAAGGAACGGATCTCCTTGCGTTGAATCAGAAGTTGAAGCGCGATACAACCGCCGCGCACGTCGTGGAATTGAAATCGAATCGCACCGGTTTTATCTCTCGCTGCGACGCGCGAATTATTGGAGAAATCGTCCGCGATTTGGGCGGTGGCCGATTGCAGAAGGAGAGCGTCATTGATTTTGATGTCGGTATCGATGAGGTCGCCAAACCGGGCCAGGAAATCAAAGCGGGCGAGATATTGGCGCGAATTCATGCGAGCACAAATGTTTCAGCCGCCTCAGCGCTAAAAAAATTGGCAACCGCTTTCGTCGTCAGCGATGACGCTTGTCAAAGGGCGCCGTTGGTTTCGGAAATATATTAAAACACGGACAAAAAAGAGGCGCCCTTTGCAAGGCGCCTCGTGAAAACCAAACTACGGTTTAGTTCCGTTTGATCTGATAGAAGCGCATTGAACCTTCCACCGCAGCGACGGCTCGGAATGCGCCCGGTCCTGTAGATGTGATGTTCGCCACCGTCGGGCCGTATGCACCATTCACAGCAGCGGAACTCACCAGAGAAAACGAATCGCTTGCTCCACCCGTGAAATCAATCTGCACCTGTGTGCCGCCATTGATTAGCTGAATTCCAGTAATGTTCGGTTGCACAACAGTGCTGGAAAGGTTGACGACCCGGACATTGGAGAAGTAAACCGCGCCGCCGCCCACCGTTCCGATACTTTCATAAGGATCGGCGTAACCGAGCATGATATTGCCCGCTGTGAACGGAGTCGTATTCGTATATTGCAGAATGCGCGTTTTGTTGATGCTCATTGTGACAACACTACCAATTTTCTTCACCTCGACATCAACCCAGGTTGGCGTCCCCGTTGCGAAAATATTTCCAGGAGAGCCCGGACCGCCGGTCGAAGAGAATGGCGGCTTTTTGAACGCTTGCGTGAATGCCGTAGCCTGCGCCGAAGCAAGAGTTGTGGCAGTGCTGGCGGCGTTGGTTCCAGTCAGGAGCGCATAGTCCCCCGGCGTACTGCCGCCGGCATCTGTTGAAACCATGAACCACAAACCTTCAATATCTCTCGTCGGATTATTGAAAACATTGGTGCCACTTTGGCGAACCCAATTGGTTTTGTTACCCGAATGATTGATGCCATATTCCG
>JBBQAX010000040.1:0-19944 GCA_038316905.1 Verrucomicrobiota bacterium
ATCGGACTAAACGAAAGCGTAAAAAAACATTCCTCCGTATAACCGTGGCGTTCGAGGAAGATGTGCTGATTTTCCAGGAAGGCGGTGTTGCCCGCGAGCGCGGAATCGTGCGCCGCGCCGATGACCGGCCAGGCGTCGCGCCAACATTCAGGGAAGTTCTGCCCCATCGAGCGTGGATGTTTGTCGCCACAAATCACGCGGTAGCCGTCGTTGTAAATTTGAACGAGTTCCGGCCCCCAGATAATGCAAATCGGCAAATCCGAGGCGAGGCAGATGTTGACCGTCGTGCGCAAACTCTGCGGCCAGGACTCCCTCGCGCCCAGAGGCGTGCGCGACCAATCCATCGAGCGGATCAACTGCCCCATCTCGCCGCCAGCGACAATCCAGTCTGTCCCCGGTTTTTGTTTAGAGATTGGATGTTTGCTCATGGGATATTTCTCGTGAAAGTCATTTCAGATAACAGACATTCTCATTGCGAACCTGCGGCTGGTCGAGGACGACACGGCCGCACTCCTTATTTTCGGCGGCAATTGAAAATTTTCAATTTTCAATTGCCATTCCTCGACCCTGCGTCTGACCTGCTCGAACCTGCTCGGATGTGTGACGGAGATCTCATTAACACCGTGGCTTTAGCCCGGTGTCCCGCGCGTGACGAAAGATTCAGCCGTTTTAACGGCTTATCAAACCGCCCGGTAAAGCCGTTAAAACGGCTGAATCTATTTTCCATACGATTTTCACCGAGGCTCAAGCCACAGTGTTAATGAGATAAACTTCACTTCCGCCGCGTGGCTTTCGATTTCAATTCCTTCCGCCGTGCGGCTTTCGATTTCTCCGGCTCCTGGCGCCATGTGGCTTTCGGTTCCGGCGTCAACTCGGGGTGCGAGAGCAGCATGGTGGCCTTCGGCTCCGGCGCCTTCTCCGGCGGCACTTGCCCGATGCGCTCCGGCAACCCGGTGCTCAAGCGCGCGTAATCCGTCTGGCGCGGGCCGATCACCACCACGCCTTTGTCCGTGATGACATATTCGCGGATGTCTTTGCTGTGATTGCCGCCGCGCATTTTGATCACGACCATGACCTTGCGCAACTGGCCGTCAATCTCCACGTAACGCAGCCGGATAATGTCATCGGTCAGAAACGAAATCGTGTAGTGACTGAAGGCCATCGCGGTAAAGGTGTCCTCGATCTCGACCGTGGTCAGGATCGTCACGCCCGCGCCGGTCAACGCCGCGATCATGCGGTAGAGCGATTCCCGAAAGTCGGCGCGGAAATCGGGCGCCAATGCCATTTCAAAGCCGACCAGCGAATCAATCGTCAGCCGTTTGGCGTTGAGCCGTTCCACCGCATCGAGAATTTCCTGCATCGTTTCATCCACCGAAAGGTCCAGCGGACGCAGGTAAATAATTTCGAGCTTGCCGGTTTTTTGCGGCGTCTCCAGGTCCAGGCCAAAAGTGCCGGCCCGCGCCACGTAGCCTTTCGGGCGTTCCTCGAAGATGGCCGCGATGCACGCATCTCCCTGACGAATACCTTCGGCGATAAATTGGGTGGCCAGCGCGGATTTTCCCGTGCCGGAAGGTCCAGCCACCAACATGCTGTCGCCTTCGAGAATGCCGCCGTTCATCATCTTATCCAGTTCGGGAATACCGGTGGAAAGACGCTGCGGTTTGGCGGATTTTTCTTTTTTCCCGGCCATACCCAGCGTGCGCGAGAAGGCTTGCAGCCCGTCATCGTTAATGCGGATGGTGTGCAAGCCCGGCACGGAGTTCTGCCCGCGCAACTTCATGATTTGCAACTTCCGCACCACGGAATTGCGCATCGTATTTTGGGTGAGCCAGAAAAGGCCGTCGGCCACGGTGAAGATGGGATTGTCGCGCAGCTCATCCGGGGTATATTCGCCGATCAAAAACGTGGTGGCTTGCCAACTGGTCAGGAACAGAGCCAGGCGCTGGATGAAGCCTTGCAGTTCCGATTCGCCGGCACTGCCCTGCGCTCTGCGCACCACGGTGCGGAAGGAGTCCACCACCACGATGCTGGGACTGGACGCCTGCACTTCTTTGATAATGTCCTCCAAGACGCCGCCCAAATCTTTCTCCAACACCGCTTCGCTCAGGTTGATAAAACGGACGGCCTTGCCCATCTTGGCCTGATCGAAGAAGGAATATTGCTGCTGATAGCGCAACATCTTGATGGCGGGTTCGCCGAGCACGGTAAAATAGAGCGCGGGCTTCTGCGGCGTGGCATTGGCGAAAATAATTTGATGCGCGAGCGTGGTCTTTCCACAACCGGGCGCACCCGCAATGATGTTGAAAGAGAATTCTGGCAGCCCGCCGCCGAGGATGTCATCGAGTCCGCGCACGCCGGTGGGGAGTTGGCGGATTTTGACTTTGTCTGGTGCGCCCGCTTTCCTGGACGACGTGGGTGTAGCGGGTTTAGTTCGTTTTTTCATAGAATTCTTTCGTTTCAAAAGTTAAACCATCCATTTGGGGCCAAATGTCGTGAAAAATCCGGAGGGTCAAATCTGCTCCAATAAAAGTGACCAACAGTCCGATCAAATGCGCCACCAGTGCGGCTTCACCCTGATCAACTAATTGTGTCTTCAGTTTTTTATCCTTGTGAACCAACCATTCCACCGAGCCATCGGCCTTGAGTTGAAGCTCGCGCAACCAAGGGACTTCCGCGCCAGCCAACGCCAACGCACGGGAAAGGAGCGCACGAAAACCGGTTGCCCCCAAAAGTTTTCCCAGTGGATGCCGTAGTTTTTCGCAGACGCGGAACGCCGTCGAATCTGGAGCCTCAGGGGAGTGGCTCAATTCCGCCTCATAAGCCAACAGCCGTCTAGCAAAAAGCTTTAGCTTTGGTGAAGCACGGTTTGGCATGCGTTAAAAATAAAAAATTGCGGTTGACGTTGTCCTTCCCACAGAAAGCCGTTGGTGACGCAAAGGACTATTCGTTCATTTCAAAAGAATTCCAAAGCTAAATCATCAAAAATCCCGCCCATGGTATTGATGAGGGTTTCCCTTGATGCAAACATTACCACGGTCGCGCTACCTTGGGTGTGCGATTTAAAAGCGGGTGAGGATTTTGGAATTTAATCCGTCGGACCGCGGCTGTGTTCGCCGAGAACCAGCCGCAGCGCATGGCCAAAGCAGACACACTTGAAACGCGTCACCGCTCGCTCACTGCGAAGCGCTGCAGCTGGTCGAGGACGACACAGCCGCGGTCCTCACCCACTTTTAATGATTAAAAGTGGGTCGAATGTGCATCTGACACTTTGTTCTTCTTCCTCTCCCCATGAGGAACGGCCGGTTTTCAACGCAGAGGGCGCAAAGGTTTTCGCTAAGGACGCGAAGGTTTATCTTCTCTGCGCTTCTCTGCGAACACCTTGGCGTCCTCTGCGTTTGTCCGTAATCCCCTGCTTCGGACTGCTCGCGAATCTCTAAACGAAATCTCACCCACTTTGAATTGCACCCCGACAGGCGGGAATAATAATTTTGCTTCGCTGCTCAATGTTGATTTGAATTCACCGTCATGAATCTCGTTGCCTTTCGAAAAGAATACACCTTCGCCGGTTTGCGCCGCCGCGATCTCGCTGAAAATCCGATGCTGCAATTTCAAGAATGGTTTCAGCAGGCCGCCAAGGCCGAGGTGCTGGAACCGACGGCAATGTCGATCGCCACCGTCAATGACCTGGGGCAGCCATCGCTCAGGACAGTTCTTTTGAAAGTGGTGGACGAGCGTGGCTTCATTTTCTGCACGAACTACGAAAGCCGAAAAGGAAACGATCTCGCGACAAATTCCAACGCTGCCATCCTCTTTTTTTGGAAGGAACTGGAGCGTCAGGTTTCCATCAGTGGCGTTGTTCAAAAAGTTTCCGCGGCAGAATCAGATACCTATTTCAAAGCGAGACCGGTCGGCAGCCAGCTTGGCGCGTGGGCTTCACCACAATCCTCCGTGATCGAAAGTCGGGAAACGCTGGAGAAAAGATTTCAGGAAGCGGAACAGAAGTATTCCGGTCAACCAATTCCTCTCCCGCCAAATTGGGGTGGTTATGTTCTCGCACCGGAAACGGTCGAGTTCTGGCAGGGCCGCGTGAATCGATTGCACGATCGTTTCCGATATACGAAACAGGCCGATGGCGGGTGGGTCATTGATCGGCTTTCACCTTAAACGACTTTGCGGTTAACGGCGCGTATCCGGGCGGTGAATCTGTCGCGTTTTCGTTCGACCTGAATTTTTGCGTCGAACGCTTTGGACAGGAAACGGGAGGTGACCACGGCGTTTTTTTCGCCGGAGCCAATCACACGACCTGATTTCAAAACCAGCGCGTGGGAAAAGACGGGCATGATTTCTTCAATGTGATGGGTGACGAGGATCAGCGTGGGAGAGCTTTTGCGCGAGCCGAGCCGTTGCAGGAATTGCAGAAGATTTTCGCGCGCCACCGGGTCAAGTCCCGCGCAAGGCTCGTCGAGAATTAACAATTTGGGTTTCGCCATCAACGCGCGGCCAATTAAAACGCGTTGACGTTCGCCTTGCGACAAGAAGAGCCACAAACGCTCCGCCAGATGTTCGCCCTCGACCCGTTGTAGAACCTTCAGCGCTTCGGCTCGTTCCGTTGGCGAACCATCGCCCCAAAAATCAATCATGGCGTCTTTGCCGCTCAAAACGGTGAGCAACGCGGGTTCTGCGTCGGGCATCAATTGGCGAATGGATGAACTCACCAGGCCAATTTTTTTCCGCAATTCCCGCCACTCGGTTTCGCCGAAGACCTCGCCTAAAACTTCGATATGCCCGTCAGTCGGCTCGATGTAACCCGTGAGCGCGCTGAGCAACGATGTTTTGCCAGAACCGTTCGCGCCGAGGATCACCCAATGTTCGCCGCGTTGGATTCGCCAGGAAACGTCGTCGAGGATTTGGGTTTCGCCGCGTTGAATGCAGAGATTCGAAAGTTGTAGGACAATGTCAGCCACAAAAAGTTAGAGACGATTCAATCCATGCATCATCCCGATCAGAATCAGGCCCGCCAGAAGACCGACGATGATGGACAAGATGACATTGCGATAAAATCGGTTACGCGCCTCTGCTTTCGTGCTCGGGAACATGTAATAAATGCTTCGATGTTTATTCTTTTTGGCGGCCATGTCGGGGATGTACTAAACCGCGAGAACAATTTGTCAACGCCCCATCGTGAAGGCTCGTATTCCGATGATTTAATTGCCCAAATGACGGCCATCAAACCTTTGCGCATATTATCGAGTGTGATTAAAAAATGGAGGAGGACCGCGGCTGTGTCGTCCTCGACCAGCCGCAGCGCTTCGCAGTGAGCGAGCGGTGAGGCGTTTCAAGTGTGTCTGCTCTGGCAACGCGCTGCGGCTGGTTCTCCGCAAACACAGCCGCGGTCCGTCTCCGAAATCCTCACCCACGTTTAATCACACCTGCGTTATCGCGTTTCAGGATTTCCTATTGTTTTTTGCGTCAAACGTTTGCAACATCCGCGCGCATCCGATGAAACTAATTTCTTCTGCCACATCAATGCGCCAAAGAGTAATCGCGCTTTCGTTTTTCACGCTGACGATCTGCATGAGTTTTTCCCAAACCAGGCTCCCGGCGAATAAAGACTTTCTGGAAAAATCCCGGCAATTGGTTCTGGTGACGACTGAAAATTGGGACGCAGTTCCGGGGAGTTTGCAACGATTCGAGCGCAAAGATTCGAACGAGAGCTGGCGCAAAATTGGTTCGCCGGTTGCCATCGTGGTGGGACGTAGCGGACTGGCGTGGGGAAGGGGATTGCATCCGACCAATTCGACCGGCCCGCAAAAAGTGGAAGGCGATGGCAAAAGTCCTGCGGGAATTTTCACGCTTTCCTCCGCCTTCGGATTCGCGCCAGTGAAGAAAATGAAATCACTGAAGCTGCCTTATCTGCATGTGACCGACATGCTGGAATGCGTGGATGACGTGAAATCGCTCCGCTACAATTCCATTGTAGATCGTTCCCACATCATCAATCCCGATTGGAACAGCTCGGAAAAAATGCGGGAGTACACCGAGCAATATCATTTAGGCGTCGTGGTTGATCACAACACGCTTCCGAGAATCGCCAGCAAAGGTTCCTGCATTTTCATTCACATCTGGAAAGGTGATGGCAGCGGCACCAGCGGTTGCACAGCGATGGAAAAGAGTGAGATGAAAGAGTTGGTTCAATGGCTCGACGCCTCCGCCAAACCCGTTTTTGTGCAACTTCCCGAGGAAGAATATCTCCGGTTGAAAACCGAATGGGCTTTGCCGGGAACCAAAGCGACTTCCGCGCGCGAATGAACCGCTCAATTTTCTCATGCTGAATTACATCTGGCTCGGACTCGTCCTGCTCGCCGTCATCATCGGGGGCTACAACGGCTCTTTGGATGAAGCAACCAAGGGCGCTTTCGACATGGCGAAGGTTGCGGTGATGGAAATCGCGTTGCCACTCTCGGCCATCATGACGGTTTGGCTTGGCATCATGCGCCTCGCGGAGAAGTCAGGGCTTGTTTTGATTCTCGCGCGCGCAATGCGTCCGGTGATGCGTTGGCTCTTCCCGGAAGTTCCCGTCGAACATCCCGCAATGGGCGCGATGCTGATGAACATGGCGGCCAATATGCTCGGGCTTAACAACGCCGCTACTCCGCTCGGCTTGCGAGCAATGTTGCATCTGCAAAAATTAAATCCGCATCCCGGCACGGCCACAAACGCGATGTGCATGTTTCTGGCAATCAACACCAGTTCCATTCAACTCATTCCCGCGACCGCCGTGGCAATTTTGGCGGCGGCAGGTTCCGTCGATCCAACGGCCATCATCGGCACGGCATTTCTGGCAACCATCGTCTCGACGATTGTAGGAATCGGCACGGCAAAATTATTCGAGAAATTTCGGAACGCCCGCAGGGAAGCCCAAGCAGGATCCAAAGCAGAATCGCAAGAGGAACCTCAAACAGAACCGGAATTGGAAGTGTTCGTCGAGCCGCCAAAGACCACGACTCGCGGCAAATTGGTGCTGGCCTGTTTCATAGGAATGTTCGGTTATTTTTTTGTCACCCTGGTGTTCCCTGACTGGCGCGTCCAAAATTTGTTTCCAACCATATTCCCGGAAATGTCCGCTAAAACCGTCGCGCCCGCAGAACCCCTGAACACGATCAAGGATTTCGTGATCAAGATGACGAAGGCGATTTCCCTGCTGGCGATTCCATTTTTCATTTCGTTTTTCCCGCTCTACGCCGCGTTGCGAAAAGTCAAAGTGTACGAAGAATTTGTGGAGGGTGCGAAGGAAGGGTTCCAGGTCGCTATTCGTATCATTCCATTTCTTGTCGCGATTCTCACTGCGGTGGGAATGTTTCGAGGCGCGGGCGGCATCGCCTTGCTGACGAGATTTTTAAAACCAGTTTTGGATTTTGTTCATTTCCCCACCGAGCTGTTGCCGCTGGTTTTAATGCGGCCATTGAGCGGGAGCGGAAGCATCGCGCTCGTCTCGGACGTCGTGAAGACACATGGGCCTGATCATATTTTCAGCCTGATGGCATCAACGATTCTTGGCAGCACCGAAACCACATTCTACGTCATCGCTGTCTATTTCGGCTCGGTGGCAATTCGGCGGACCCGTCACGCTGTTGCTTGCGGTTTGCTCGCTGATCTGGCCGGAGTCATCGCGGCCATTATCATTTGTCGAATGATGTTTTCGTGAAAATATGAGCGACCCAATTTCATACGGATGGCTTTCCATTCTTCCGCCCATCCTGGCAATCACGCTCGCCATCGCGACGCGTCAGGTTGTGCTCTCGTTGCTCGTCGGTGTCTGGAGCGGATGGATTATTATCCGCGGAAGTTTTCTCGGCGGCACCGAGGCGGCGCTCGATTCTCTGGTGGGAGTTTTTGCGGAAGGCTGGCAGACGAAGGTGATTCTTTTCACGCTGCTGATGGGTTCGCTTTTGATCCTCATGCAACGCAGCGGCGGCGTTCAGGGATTTGTCAATTGGGTTAGCCGTTGGAAATGGGCGCACACCCGACGCGGCGCGCAACTGATGGCGTTCGTCGTCGGCTTGGGCGTTTTCATTGAATCGACGATTACTTGTCTGGTAGTCGGCGCGGTGGCGCGGCCGTTGTTTGATCGCTTGAAAATCTCGCGCGAAAAACTCGCTTACTTGTGCGACTCCACATCAGCGCCGGTCTGTATGTTGATTCCCTTCAATGGTTGGGGCGCGCTCGTCATTGGACTGCTCACAGCGCAAGCGGCGGCGGGCCATTTGGGCAGCGCCGGACCGATGAGTATTTTCGTGGCCGCAATTCCTTTAAATTTTTACGCGATCATTTCTGTGATCTTTGCATTCATCGTGGCGATGACGGATTGGAACATCGGTCCAATGAAAGAAGCGGAACGCCGCGCGCGTGAGGAAGGAAAACTCTTTCGCGACGGCGCGCAATTGGTCGTGGACGAATCGGTCATCAGCCAGCCGATCAAAGAAGGCGTTTCACCTCGTTTGCGAAATCTAATGGTGCCACTTCTCGTCATGCTACTGACGGTGCCGATCGGAATCTTCATCACTGGAAGCCGTGGCGTCGCCGAGGCGAAGATCGCGCAACCGGGTTTGATGGATTATCTCAATCACGCTTCCGGTTCCACCGCCGTTCTCTGGGCCGTGCTGGCCGCTGTTCTCGTTGCGGCCCTTTCAACGTTCATCCAGAAGATTTTTCGAATCCCAGAAATTGTGGATCTCTCCTTCAAAGGCGCGGGCGGGTTGGTTTCATTGGCGGCTCTGATGATGCTGGCGTTCGCCATCGGCGCAACCTGCAACAAACTCGGCACGGGACTTTGGGTTGCCCACGCAGTTGAGCCGTATTTGAAACCACAGTTCATTGCGGCAGTGGTGTTTTTGACTTCGTCCATTATCGCATTTTCCACCGGCACAAGCTGGGGAACATTTTCCATTATGATGCCGCTGGCGATTCCATTAGCAGCGGCGTTTCAAGCGCAAGGCGCGGATATTTCCATGCCGCTGGTGGTGAGCGCTGTATTGGGCGGCGGCGTTTTTGGCGATCACTGTTCACCGATCAGCGACACCACAATCGTTTCGTCGATGGCCGCGTGCAGTGATCACATTGATCATGTGCGAACGCAATTGCCGTACGCGTTGCTCGCCGCGGGATTATCGTTTTTGCTTTATCTGGGAATCGGACTCTTGACTTAGCCATGAGGCTCTCCTTGTTCGCAATAATCTTCCTGACAGGTGCCTGCATTGGTTCCGCGCAGACGAATGTCGCTCACTTTGAATTTCGCGAAGGCGGAATCATTCGTGGTCCAAAAGATAAAAAACAAATCGCGCTGGAATTCACCGCTGACCAATTCTCCGATGGCGGGAAAATCATTCTCGATGAATTGGCAAAGCGCGATGTGAAGGCATCGTTCTTCTTCACGGGAAATTTTTTTACGAATTCCGCGAACCGAAAACTCGCCCGACGTCTCGTCAAAGAAGGGCATTATCTCGGCCCGCATTCCGACCAGCATTTGCTCTATTGCCCGTGGGATGGTCCAAAGAAAACGTTGGTCACACGGGAGCAGTTTCGTCGCGATCTCGATGAGAATTTGAAGAAAATCGAAAAGCTCGGGGTGAAGCGGAAGGAGATCAAATACTGGATTCCGCCTTACGAACATTTCAACGAAGAGATTGTTTCCTGGAGCGGCGAACTTGGTTTGACGCTCATCAATTACACTCCAGGCACGCGTTCCACTGCGGATTATACGGAGGACGATGCTAAAAACTTTGTTTCATCCAAAACCATTTTCGACAGCATTCTTAGAAAAGAGCAGGAAGATCCAAATGGATTGAATGGGTTTCTTTTGCTCGCCCATTTTGGGGTTGGGTCGAAACGAACGGATAAGTTTTACAATCATCTCGGTGCGTTGCTGGATGAATTAGAAAAGCGCGGTTACGGATTCGTTCGAGTGGACCAATTGTTGAAGCCTTAGGAGCTTGCGCAAGTTCGCGTCGAATAAAAGATCATCGGGCGTCTGCTTGCTTTGTGGAAAAGAATAACTCTCTCCGCGCGGAGTTCTGCTTGACCGTCGTCGCTGTTCACGGGCAAAAGATGGGATGATTTCTATTCAGCGAATCCTTTTGGTTCTATTGACCGCAGTGCCCGCCTTTATTTTTTCAGGTTGCGCCACTCGCACCGGGACTTTTGCCGAACGTAAAGGCGATGAAATTATCGTGGCTGGAAAAATGGTTCACACCGGCACGCGCGTCGTGACTTGGATGGATCCGGGTGGCTTCGACGCCTATCGCACGGAACGCCGGTTTGCGCCGTTCGAGGAATCCGATTTCAACGCGTCGAAAGAGAAGGTCAAAGACCTGAACTCGCCAGCACGCTACAACCTTCGCAAAGCGGGTTTAACAACCAACGAAATCGAGCGCGTGCGAGGCGGCGGATGGGATTTGCCTCTGTTGCAACGGGTGGTGGACCAATTCGTTTTGCATTTCGATGTCTGCGGCACCAGCCGTCAATGCTTCAACATCCTTCACGATCATCGCGGATTGAGCGTTCATTTCATGCTCGATGTCGATGGCACGATTTATCAAACGCTCGATCTGAAAGAGCGCGCTTTCCACGCCACCTCTTCGAACACGCGTTCCATTGGTATCGAGATCGCCAATATCGGCGCTTATAGTTCCAAGGAGAAAGACCCATTCGATAAATGGTATCAGCGCAACGAAGATGGAACGACGACGTTGATCTTTCAGAAATTTTTGAAGCCGGAAAGTATTTACACGCCGAACTTCGTCGGACATCCCGCGAGGCCTGATCCGGTTGTCGGTGAAGTGCAGGGAAAGGAAATGCGCCAGTACGATTACACGCCCCAACAATATGAAGCTTTGGTGAAGTTGACCGCGACGCTTTGCAAAATTTTTCCAAAATTGAACTGCGATTACCCGCGTGATGCGGACGGAAAACTAATCACGCGCAAACTGCCGGACGACCAATTGGAAAACTATCAAGGCGTCCTCGGGCATTATCACGTTCAATCCAACAAGACCGATCCGGGTCCGGCGTTGCAATGGGATTACCTGATTGAAAATGCGCGGCGCATCGTCGAGCCGGCCAGTTCCTCGAAAGCGGCGACGTTGCAGGTTGAAAACCGTTTTCCGGTAAAGCTGGACCGTACCTCAAAAAAGCGCGGGACGCAGTAGATGCGCCGACGCACGTTTCGAAAAATACGCGCGGCAACGCAATCTGGTTTTCATCACTACGTTTATGTGGTGTTGCTGGATTCCAAGGCGGCTAAAGATCGAAAGATTCTGCGGGCGAATCTCCAGCGCGATAAAACGAAGCCATGCGTTTACGTCGGGATGACGGGACTTACGCCTGAGGAACGGTTTCAGAATCATAAGAGCGGAATCAAAGCTGCCAGCGCAGTGAAACGTTATGGCCTCCGTCTCTTGCCGGAGCTTTACGAGTGCTTCAATCCGATGCCATTCGAGGCGGCTGTCGAAATGGAGCGGGAACTTGCCGAGGATTTGCGTGGGCAAGGGTATACGGTGGCTGGCGGAACCTGAGCGGAGACGATGCATGTCCCTGCGCGCCGCTCGTACTTTGCGAAGGACGGCGCGCACGAAGCCACCGCGTGCTACGGCGAGGAAGAACGCATTTGATTTGATCTGGTTCGGCTAGGGCTGCGAAATGACGCGATAGAAACGCGTCGGTTCATTTGTGAAGGCTTCAAAAAATTCCAGCGCAACGTCTCCCATCGTAAAATTCGTCAGCTCAATCCAATTCACCAGGTTCGTGGACATTTCAATAATGTTCGTGGTGCCGAAGGTTCCGCTGACAAGCAATCGCGAGACTCCGTTCACGTCGTGATCGAACCAGGCAATCTGCAATGGCAATGGCACCGTCAAAAGCGCGTTGGAACTCGATACCGTGCCGACCGAATTTGAAACCAGCACAGAATAGAAACCCGCGTTTGTTCCTTGCGCATTGGTCAGCGTCAACGCGCTTGTGGTCGCTGCGATGAGATTCGTCCCGTTGAACAACCACTGATAGAACATCGGCGCGGTGCCGCTCGCGCTGACAAAGATCGTTGCGTTCGAGCCTTTTGAAACCGTTTGATTTATGGGCTGCGTCGTGATCGTCGGAGCGAACGTCCGATTAGTGAACACGGCGGTAATACTTTTGTTGGAGGTCATCGTGACAATCAATGGATTGGTCAAGCCAATCGCATTACCTTGCCAGCCAGCGAACGCCGAACTGGCTGTTCCATTCGCGGTCAGCGTTACCTTTTCGTTCTGTTTGAACGTCGATTGGTTCGGTGACTTCGACACAGTGCCGGTTCCAATAGCTCCGATGCTCAATGTATTCATCCCTTCGCCCGAAGGAACCGTCAGCACAACATTGGTCGGAAATGGGTTTCCGAAATTGGGAGAATCATCCGCGTTCCAGGAAAATTTTTGAATGCGGACGTGACGATCCCAGCCGGCGCCACTCACTTTCGCGGCGTGATGAAAAAGCCAGTCTTCCGTTTGATCCACCGACTTGGTGAAGCTCCCGTGACCGGGTCCGTAAACCCCGCCCGTCGCATCCGAATACTTTTTGAAAATCGGCGCGGAACCTTTTTTCCAGGCCGCTGGATCAAGCACGTTACCGTTCGTGCAGGTCAGCAATCCAAAACAATAATTATCCGTCCACGAACCGTTGGCGGAATAAACGATAAAAATTTTTCCATTGCGCTGAATGACCTGCGGCCCTTCGTTAATCCACCATTCCCACGAATACGTCGGAGTAGAAATCAAGACGCGCGGGCCGCTGATAGTCCACGGATTACTCATCGGCGCGATGTAAAGATTTTGCTTTCCGTCGGTTGAACCCGGCCAGCCCGACCAAATGAAATAAAGTGACCCGTCACTTTTTTGGAGAACCGTTCCATCGATGGCCCAACGGTCCGTCGTCGTATCGTAAATCTTTCCTTTCGACGTAAAACTGCCCTGCGGCGACGTTGATTCAGCGACATACATACGATGGTTCGCGTTCGTCCCGTCGTCCGCCGCGAAATAGGTGTACCATTTTCCCTGGAGAAAATGCAGTTCCGGAGCCCAAACATTTTTGTTATTGGGCGCGGCAGGCGTGAAAACATTCACGGCCGAGGCACCCGGCAATTTCAAAATCTCACTGGCCTTGCGCACCTTCACCCCGCCACCCGTGGTTTGCGTGTAATAATAAAATCCGTCTTTAAACAAAACCCACGGATCCGCGCCGCTGGAAATAATAGGATTTTGAAACGTCGCCGCAGGGACCGAGGCAATCAGTCCTAGAAAACAAATGAAAATTTGAAAGCAACGTCGCATCTCGAAACACGCAAAAATTCGTCGATTGTTCAGTGTTCACATTACAACAAATCAGGTCAAGCAACGGTGTTCATCCGGGTGTGATTTGAAGTGGCGGCCAGCGAACCGTGTAGCCGCGCTCGCCAGAGCGGGGTGTCGATTAAATGCCCACGCCACGCTCTGGCGAGCGCGGCTACGACCGCCACTTCAAATCACACCCTGTTCATCCTGTGGTGGTGCGTTCAAACCTGCGGTGGAGATTCAGGTGGGGGCAATGGAGAAGAACGTTGGGCTTGCGGGGTCATTTTTATTTCGCGATGGATTTCCTTGGCGTTGTGATGGCGGCGCAGTTCTTCGAGCAACGGATTGGCTTGCGGAAGGGTGGAGATTCTTTCGGCTGCAAAAAGGGGGGGAGCCGGTTCTGCCAGAAATGATGGGCGCGTTCGATTTTACCTTTGGCCTGGGGCGTGGGCGCGTAACGCAGCGAGATTTCATAGAACTTCCAGGCGCTGCCCAGTTGGGTGAGCGCTTCGTGGGTGTGGGTGAAGAAAAACTGTGATAATCGACATCATGACGGTGGCTGAGTTGTTGATATTTTTCACAGCGGAAAAGGCCCCGGAAACACCCCGCTGTCTCGAGTCTTTTCGTCACGTGTTTGGTGGAATCCTGCTCATGTATCTCTTTTTTGGTCTGGAGCGACTTTGGTTGCGGCGAGTGCGCATTGTTCGTATCGGAATGAGTTCGTTGGAAATTCGATTCGCCTCGCAAGAATACGCAGAGGAGTTTTGTCGAATAAATGAACTGCCCTGTCGCTCAAAGGCCACCCACAAACGCGTCACTCCCATTACCGTGAACGATGTTCGCTAACACTTTCTTTGAAGAGTCAGCGCGCGATCCATCCGCCGCCCACCACCAGATCATCCTGATAAAACACACACGCTTGTCCTGGCGTGATGGCGCGTTGCGGAACATGCAACTTCACTTTTGCGCTTCCATTTCCGTTGGGAGTAATCGTTGCCGCCGTCCCGGCATGATTGTAACGAATCTTCGCGCTCGCCTCGATTGTTGCAGGAGGGGTCTCGTAAGGAATCCAGTTGCAACGCTCCACCACAAACTCGTCGCGTTCCAACATCGAATCATCGCCGACGATGACCCGATTTTTCACCGGATCAAGTTCAATGACGTAAAGCGGTTTCGCCGATGAAATTCCCAGGCCTTTGCGCTGGCCAATCGTGTAGAATTCGATTCCGTCATGTTCGCCGAGCTTTTTGCCGGATGTATCCACGATGTCGCCGCGATGTTTTTCGACGAGTTTCGCCTGCTGCAAGAAGCCGCCGTAGTTGTTATCCGGCACGAAGCAAATCTCCATGCTCTCTTCTTTATCCGCCGTTTTGAGCTGGCACTCGCGAGCGACTTCGCGCGTATCGGCTTTGGTTTTTTCGCCGAGAGGAAACATTGAGAACGCCAGTTGATCCTGCCGCAATGAAAACAAAAAGTAACTCTGGTCCTTTCGCATATCGCGACCGCGCTTCAACAGCGTCCGGCCCTCCGGCGTTGTCTCGACTCGCGCAAAATGTCCGGTGGCGATCTTCTCTGCGCCCAACTGTTTTGCACGGGTGATCAAGGTGCCAAACTTCAAAGTCTGGTTGCACATCACGCATGGGTTTGGTGTGCGACCCGCGCGATATTCATCTGCGAAATATTGAATCACCTTGTTCTGAAACTCCGCAGCTTCATCAATTAAGTAATATGGAATCCCCAATTTGTGACACACGCTGCGCGCATCCATCACTGCCTGGGGCCCGCAACATTTATCCTCAGCGCGTGACACACAATCCTGCGGCCAAAGTTTTAGTGTCACGCCGACCACGTCAAAGCCTTGCTCTTGCAAAAGCGCTGCCGTGGCCGAGGAATCGACTCCTCCACTCATCCCGCACAACACGCGTGTTTTCTTAATTTCTGTCACAGGCCGCGTAATATAATTAGCGAACAGCAAAACGCGAATGCTGATTTCTGATCAGAGCTGAACTCGGGTGCTGATTAAAAGTGGGTGAGGCTTGGCCATTTGGACTGCGGGGACATGTCCCCGCTTTGGCTGCACGGTGAAAACGCGCAGAGCGTCTTTTAGTTCAAAACGATTTTGCAGTTGCCAGCGTGCAGGAAAAGCGGCGTCCTGCCGTCGCACCCCAAAGGTTTTCCAATCTCACCCGCTTTTAATCACACCCGCGGAACTCAAAAAGAATGGGTCATCCATCAATTTGAAGATTGAAACTTTTTCACGTCTCGCGATGGTTGCAGCACTTGTGCGTGCTCGCCATCATCGCAATCCTTATGGCGTCTTATTTACCTTCCATTGCTCGCGCATTTAAAAACGTAAAAAGATTCCTGCTCGGAGCGTGAAGCCCCTCGAACTCGTTTGCCTCATCGATTCAAAAGGCGTTGCGCGGAAATCTTTTGCATTCTCGACCCCGGCCTCGTGAAAATTAAATTCTAAAGTCCGGGGAAACACGAATATCAAATCGGTTTGCTGTAAATCGTTTCCAGCACTTTATCGGCACCTTCTCCAGCGCGGGTTGGGTCGAGGATAGCTATTCCATCTTTGCCAAAGCGCGCGGTGACGGGCGCTCCTTTTCCTTCCGCCAGGTATTTGAAATTCAGATCGCGCACGATCGCAGCCGCGTGAACGATGGCAACGGTGATACGCGCTTCTTCGGCGGTTGGGTAAATCTCAGCAACTGCGTCGCGTGAGTCCTTGAAAAATTTCATCCGACAAATCGCCGCGAGTCCAACCGTCAAACTATCGACGCCGTAACCGATGTAAGCTTTCGTTCCGTCCGGACGCATCACTTCACGCGTGAAATGATTGTTGCTCGTGCGCGAGCCGCCGCCTTTGTTCCACCAACGAAATCCGCGATATTGCTGGTCGCTTTCCACTTTGCCATCCGCGCCTACAATTTCGTGTCCTTGATTCACCGGCCCTTCAAAGTCAGCGGGCGTAATCCAGTTGTTGTGAAAATTGATGCTCATCCCGTTCTCGAAATCGACGCGCACCTGCACAGCGTCGTAGGCATTGATGCCATCGCGGATGAGGCGTTTCTTTTGTCCCACCGCCGTGAGCGACACCGGTTTGCTTTTGTAATAGCTGTAAATCAGATCGGTCCAATGCGGCCCAACGTAGCTGAATGGATCGCTTTGCTCGGCCCACTTGAACGTGCTCAATGAAACTTCCAACGGCTCTTCGAGATAAGCGGTTCCATAAAGCGGCGCGCCGATGCGTTTCTGAATATCGTCACGAATGCGCAGATGATCCGGGTCATAACGCTTGTGCATATCAACAGCGACCACGCGATTCTTTTTCTGCGCGAGTTCGATGATTTGATCCGCCTCGTGAATGGAAAGGCACATCGGTTTTTCCGTGATGACGTGAACGCCGCGTTCGAGAGCGGCCAAAATAACTTCCGTGTGCAGATTATCCGGAGTGGCGACCGCCATCACGTCGAGATCAGGAAAATCGCGCAACACGTCGAGCCAGGGCGTCGCACCAAAATAACCTTTCGGTTCGTAGCCGGTCCATTCCTTGAAATTCTTTTGCGCAAGCTTCGCGGATTTCTCCGAACGCGTCGCCACGGCGACCAATTCAAATTTGATCGGCGCAAAATCTCTCGTCCATTTGTCGAGGCCAACCCGTCCAAGTTGCGAAGAAATTCCAGCGCGTTGCAGATCCGCGTAAGCGCGCGCATGAACATCGCCGCCAAACATTCCTGCGCCGATCAGAGCAATTTTAATCGTTCCTTCCATAATTTTCTCAACTCAGTTTGTAATACTTACTTCGCCGCTGATTTGGTTTTGTGCAGAAATTGCCATGCGAGAAGTCCGGTGATGAAGGCGAGCACGGCGCAGACGAGATACGGAACCGCGGGATGTTGTTCGAAAAAGATCCCGGCAAAAATCGGGCCGAAGATGCGCGCCAGACTTCCAGCGCCTTGCGCCACCCCGAGTGTTGCGCCTTGTTCGCTGGCAGAAGTCAGGTTGGAAATCATGCCGAATAGCGGAGGACGCGTGAGGCTCGATCCGATGGAAACGAGCGCGAGCACGGCAAGGAATAAGAACCAGATGCCGCCGGCCGGTTGCAGCCATTCTTTTCCGACGGGGACGTGTCCATGTAGAAACGGCATTGGCGCAAGGCCCAGCGCGAGCACGACCAGGCTGATGGTGATGAGCAACGGTTCGCCAAAAAGTTTAACCAGCCGACCAATCAAACCGCCCTGCACAATCGCGCCGATGATTCCGCAAAACGCAAAAAGATAACCAACGATTTTCGCGTCGGCTTTCCGCATAGGATCAATGTTGAAATTTTTGCTCACGAGCAAACCGAGCGTTGTTTCAAATGAAGCAAAACAAAAGGTGGCGAGGAAGAAGATCCCAATGAGCAAACCGATTTTCGGTTGGGACAGCGTATGAACCCATTGGCCGAAGCGCGGGCGAGGGGCAACGGCTTCGGAGCCGGGCGTGTAGCTTTCACGCAGTTTCACCAACGCAAAAATGAAATTAGCTGCGCAGAAAATCGCCGCGAGCCAACCAGGACCGGACGGACCGAAACGGCTGAGCGCGAGTCCGCCGAGGAATGGACCAAAAATAAATCCAAGCCCGAACGCCATTCCAATCAAGCCCATTCGCCTGGAGCGATCTTGCGGCGGTGTGATGTCAGCGATGTAGGCTTGCGCGACGGTGATGTTCGCACCGCAGATTCCAGCGAACATGCGTGAGGCAAACAGAATCACGAGCGCAATGTTTCCGGTCATGCCGGAACCGACGGCAAAAATCGCATAGGCGATGGCACCGCCCGCCGTGCTAATGAGAAGAACGGGCCGACGTCCGACTCGATCAGAAAGGCGTCCCCAAATCGGCGCGAAGACGAATTGCATCGCTGAGAATGATGCCATCAGCAAACCGATCATCAGTCCGCTGGCATCGAGGTTTTTCGCAAAGAGCGGCAATAACGGGAGGACAATTCCAAACCCGATGAGGTCGATGAAAACGGTCAGGAAAATTATCAGCAGCGACGGTTTTTTCATTTATTTAAGGAGCGGATGTTGTAATCGGCGATGGAAAGTTGCGCCAGATAAATTACCTTGGAACAGGATTGGACCAGCCGCAGCCCTTCGTGAAAAATGGACGTTTGAAAAAATTAACCTTTCCTTCTGGTTCTAACGTGCTGCGGCTGGTCAAGGACGACACAGCCGCGGTCCTCACGAGAAGAATGATTAATTTCCGATCGCGCGTTCGAGACGTGTTTTCGCCACGGAAAAATCGCGTAACGCTTGCACTTGCGTCGTGCGCGCTTCCGTCAATGCGGTTTGCGCGCCGAGAACATCGAGCTGCGTTCCAGTGCCGGCATCGATGCGTGAGGTCGCCAGGCGCAAGGCTTCTTCAGCTTGTTCCTGAACTTTCTTTTGCGATTCCAAAAGTTCTTTTGCCTCGATGAAACCTGAATAAGCGGTGCGCACTTCGAGTTCGATCTGACGGGTCAGATCTTCAATATCGATCTCCGCGCGGTCGCGCAAAGCCCTCGCTTCTATGACCCGGCCTCGCGTGAGACCTCCGTCGAAAATGTCCCACGTCACTTGCGCGCCAAGAAACCATCCGGTGATGTCGCGCGTGAGATTGTTGTCGAACGAAGAACTGCGCGAACCGTAGCCGGCGAAAATTTCAGCGCTAGGTTTGTAACCGGCTTTTGCATTGACGATATCTTCGTTGCGAAGTCTTTCTGCTTTGCGGAAAGCCGCGAGTTCCGATCGATTTTCAAAGGCGCGCAACAACGCGTTGGACAAATCAACTTCATAAGGTTCATCGGTCAGCTTGCCGGTGAGTTTGAGCGGAATGTCTTCACCGACTTCTTTGGGCAAGTCGTAGCCGAGCAGGTTAACGAGATTATTTTTGGCGATGCGAAAGGAATTACGGGCGCGGATCAAACGCGGGCGGGCGTTTGCGACTTCAACTTCCGCGCGCAGAACATTGAAGCGCGGAACCGTTCCGGCGTCGTAACGTTGCGATGTGTTTCGCAATTCCTGATCCAGCAAACTCACGGACGCTTCCTGCACCGCGATATTTTGTTCGGCGAGCAAAATGTCGTCATAAGCGATGCGGACATCGCGGACGGTATTGGCGACAACCGTTTGATAATTGAGTGTCGCCTGTTCCTTGGTCAGCCTCGCGGTGCGCAACGCGGAAGTGATCCGGCCGCCTTCATAAACGGACTGCACGAGTCGGATGCTCGCGTTCCATTGGCGGTCGCTCGCTTCCGGACCAAAGCCTGATGCGGAAGAAAAACTTTCAATGGCGTGGCGATCTGTTTTCTGAAAATCACCGCCCGCGCGAAGTTTTGGTATGGCGATGGCGCGAGTTTGAATGACGATACCGTGCGCCGCTTCGAGGTCAGCTTTTCCGCGCAAGATCGCGGCATTTCTTTCGAGCGCGATGTTCAACGCTTCTGCGACGGAAAGCGGTTGAGAAATCCAGTTCGTATCTGAAAGCGTGTTCGTCGCAGCGTGACTTAAACCTGCGGCGAGCAGTGCTGCAGCGAAAATAAAAACTTTTGAAAGGTGCATAA
>JBBQAX010000041.1:0-19924 GCA_038316905.1 Verrucomicrobiota bacterium
AAAGAGAATGACGAGTTTATTAATTTTTGCTTCTGCGGGAGCAATTCTACACACGGGGTTCGCGAACGATGCTCAATTTAAAAGGAGCAACAACGCGGGTCCATCCGGCTCAGAGGTTGAATCGCGAGCCATCCATGAACCAGCAGGGGCGCAATCCCCACATTCACGTCATCACTCTTCGATGCATCCGAAGCGTGCCAGTGATCTGATGGGAACTGATGTTTTCAATCAACAGAATGAAAAAATCGGTGAGGTGAAAGACGTGGCGATTGATCTGGAATCGGGCCGTGCGCAATTCGCTGTTATCTCCTCAGGCGGCTTCTTTGGTGTTGGCAATCGGCTCATGGCGGTTCCCCTAGCAGCGTTTTCACGTTCGAGTGAAGATTCTTTAGTGCTAAATATGGACCAGCAGCGCTTACAAGGCGCACCCAGCTTTGAGCGGGATTCCTGGCCGAACATGTCAGATCCTGCCTGGAGTTCTCAGGTTTATAGTTATTACGGCGTGGAATCCCCTCAACAAACCGCCGTCAACACTTCTCCGATGCTCAATGAATCAGCAGGTGCGGATTTCTCACGCTCGAACCCCAACGGTTCGAGCAGCACGGTTCGCTCTGACTCTCTTTCACAAGCCTTTGGGGAAACGACCACCGGATTGAGCCGGGATCGGACGCCACGCCAAGGATTGGGAGCAGAAGATCTGACAAAGAACGAACAGAAGATTCGCAACCCGGGCGGGTATGCCGAGTCAGATGCATTCATCCAAACGGACTCTGCGGGAGCAGAACCCCGCACAACTCACAAGCATAGCGGATGGACGAAATCCTCGAGTATGGATGCCAATATGAAGATGGGGAAGGTCCGTCGCGCCAGTGAACTCATCGGTATGGAAGTAGATAATGCGCAGGGCGAACGGGTGGGCGAAATTAAGGATGTGGTCCTTGATCTTCAATCAGGCCGGGTTGCTTACACGGTTCTTTCTGCTGGGGGTTATCTTGGGATGGGCGACCGCCTTTTTGCCGTTCCGCCTGCGATATTCACTCGTTCGAGCGATGACAACACTCTGATTTTCAACACAGATAAAGAGACGTTGAGAGCTGCGCCGAGTTTCGAGAAGAACGATTGGTCACCGGCCAACGATCCACAGTTTACCACGCAAGTGTATCGCTATTACGACCAGCCGATCTACTGGCAATCGAGTGGTGAGGTTTCTGAGCCTGCTGGTAGTAAACAAAATAACTATCGTCGGAATGGGAATTCGACTTCGCCCGGTTATCGGGAACGGGGCGAGAATAAAGATCAGGGATCCAATCCTCAAAGTGACGAGTTAAATGAACCATCTGGGGCGGAACCCGAACGGAAAAAATTCACTCGGCCCCAAACCGACGCGAGTGGCCGTGCTGATCAAAGTCAAGGGTCGGCTGCCAAAGAAAATGCAGAAATCAATGCGGCTTCTCCAAATGCGGATGCTGCGCAAGAGCCAGCAGGTGCGGCCACTACGGCTGTTCCCGCAACGAGCGAGGATCAGGTATCGGGAGATGCTGATCGAAATCTCAGTCAACGCCTCCGCACGGAGTTGCAGAAAGACGCGCAGCTCTCCACCAAAGTTCAAAATGTGCAGATCACTGCTGGCAATGGCCGCCTCACGTTGCGCGGAAGCGTAGCAAGTGAACAAGAGAAGATGGCCATTGAAGCAAAGGCGAAAGAGATCGTTGGCAGCCCTGAGAAGGTTGACAACCAACTCCGAGTGCAAAGTGAAACTCCTTAAAACCAGGAGGTAATTATGTCGAAAGCAGTTTTTTGTATAGCAACGAGCGAAATCCAGGCTGAAAAGATCGTGAACAACCTGAAAACCGCAGGGTTTGCTGACAGTGACATTTCGGTGTTGTTTCCTGATAAAACCGGCACCAAGGATTTCGCGCACGAACAACACACCAAAGCTCCGGAAGGCGCGGTGACCGGAGCCAGCACCGGCGGGGTTATAGGAGGAGCATTAGGTTGGTTAGTCGGGATTGGTTCCCTGGCAATTCCTGGAATTGGACCGTTCATCGCTGCCGGACCGATCATGGCGGCTTTGGGCGGTGTGGCCGTCGGTGCGACGGTTGGGGGAATCACTGGGGCACTTGTTGGAATGGGCATTCCTGAATACGAGGCCAAACGCTATGAAGGAAAAATCAAGAGTGGCAACATTCTTATTTCGGTGCATTCGGAAAGCGCTGACGAAACGCGACGGGGCAAAGACATTTTTGAACTGGCGGGAGCACAAGACATCTCCTCCAGTTCGGAAGCGGGAGTGAAGGATGAAAAAAGCAGGAAAGGAATACCTGAAGATTCATTACGGGAAGAAAAATGGGAAAAGTTTTGAATCGTTAATTCTAATCAACGAACTAAGCCCGATTAAGAGTCGGGCTTTTTTTGCATTCATGCGTGGCTGCTTTTTCACGGGCAAATAATTCCAGATTGAATTCGCCGCGGTCCTTCGTGAAACTTCAGTTAGAACTTTGAAAGAAAACACATGACTACGCTTCCATCCCTCTCACGTCGGCAATTTTTGGTAGGCACCTCAATGTTGCTTGCGAATGCCGCACTCCCACTGTCTGCAGAGACCGCAACTGAACCGATCATTGATATCCATCAGCACACAGATTACGTCGGACGTTCGCACCAGCAATTGCTCGCGCATCAACGGGCAATGGGCGTTACGCAATCCATCCTTTTGCCCGCTGGCCGACCTGTGACGAACCCGGCGACACACAACGGCGTCTCCAATGGCTTGCAGGCCAGATGTTCTGGAAATGAGGTCTGCTACAACTTCGCTTTGGAACACCCGAAGGAATTTCTATTCGGCGCAAACGAAGTTCCGAATCTGCCCAGCACGATTCAGGAGATTGAGAAATATTTAAAACTTGGCGCGGTGATCATCGCGGAATCCAAGTTTGGGGTGGACTGCGATTCGCCGGAAATGCAGAAACTTTACTCGCTCGCGCAGGAATACAACGTGCCGATCCTGATGCATTGGCAGGTGGGGATGTACAACTACGGCTTTGAACGATTTCACACGATGCTGGAGAAATTCCCCAAGGTGAATTTCATCGGTCACGCGCAAACCTGGTGGGCGAACATAGACAAAGACAACCGAGATGATTCCGCTCGCCTTTATCCGAAAACCAAAGTGTCACCAGGTGGGCTGACGGACCGTTTACTGAGTGATTACCCAAACACGTTCGGCGATTTATCAGCAGGGTCAGGGCTTAATTCTTTGGTGCGGGACGAGGATCACACACGCGCTTTTCTGGAACGGCATCAGGATAAACTTCTTTACGGCAGTGATTGCGCGGACACGATCGGGCGCGGGCTGGGATGCCAGGGCGCGCAAACAATTGCAGCCGTTCGCCGACTTTCTCCTAATAAAGAGATCGAACGAAAACTGCTCTATGGAAATGCGAAGAAGCTGTTTCGTCTGTGATTTTTCGAAAGGTCATTGCCATAAGTCATTTTTTAAAAAGCGGGCACTCACCAAAATTTCCAATCGCCTTTCCAAACAATCCAAAGGCCGAGCAGAAGATTTGTAATAGCGTGAGCGGTCATCGCATCGCCGAGCCGTTTTTTCCAACAAACCAGGCCTTGATAAGCGAAGCCACACAGAATCCCGGCAAGCCATTCGTGATGCGCAAAACCGAAAATGACGGAAGTGATCAGGAATGAACCCCAATGAAAACGACCTAGCGGAACGGTTTCAAAATCAGGCCGGACGACGTAGCGATACACAAACGAGCGATAAAACATTTCTTCGAGCGGCGGGACCACCAGTGTCGAGCCGACGATGCGAGCTACGATAAACATCCACGCCAGTGCGGAGCCGGAACCAAACTCGGCGTGGGGATTCCAGCCTGTCACTGCAACCTGCTCTTTGGAAGTGAACCCCAAAGTGTTAAATAAACTTTTTAACCAGGGCGCCGCATCTCCAATTTTATGAAACAACTGATCCAGCGAGGGATAAAACCCATCTAATCCGACCCACATCACAAACACCAAAATTCCTGTTACCACGGCTTCCCAACTCATTTTCCAACGCAATTCTTTAACGTATGGCCAGATCGCCCAAAGCATCGCGGCACCCACAAATGTTTTCGCAAAATAAAACCAGTAGCGTGATTCTTCCCCGAACTTTCCTTGAAAGGCCGTGAGGAGGACAAAGGCCAAAAACGGAAGTACGCGCAAAGCCATCGGAGTTTTCAAAAAAGCAAACATAACGAGGTCCCTAGTTCAGAATTAATACAATCGTCTCACCATCCCGTTCCAACGTGACTTCCGACCGCTCGATTTTGAGAACTCGTGCGCCTTCGATTTTTTCGCCGACGCCCACCGTCTTTCCACTTATCAACGCGGTTGGCCTGGCGATACGATAGAAAATGCCCTGCAGTTTCAGCGCGGGGGCTGCGGGAGGCGAAGGAGCGATCACTTCAGGAGCGGATGCAACAGGCGCAGGTTTGTTGCTGGCAACAGTATTGGGCGGTTGGGCGGCAGGAATGGATTCAACGACTTGAGGGACGGGAAGCGTCCGTTCCGGCGCGGTCTCAGGTGGAGCAAAAACGGGAACTACTTCAGGAGGAACAGAGCTGGATGCTTCCTGAGTTGCCGGAGCGCTGGTTGATTTTCCGCTCAAAGCTTTCCAAAAAAACCATGCGGCGCACGTTAACACCACCCCAAGAAAAAAGATGAGCAGCATTGGTCCGGCAAAAGAAACCTTCGTTCGCTCGGGGTGATGCGCCGGTTGCATCGGACTTCCCTCGGGAGCCGGAGCTTGTTCCTTTTGCTGATTCGCACGCCGGAGCGCGTCGTTGATTAAACTCATACGTCGATTCCTTCCAGTTCCCGAATTGCCCGTCCCACCATCGAAAAATTGATATGGTCACGCGCATGCACGAAACCAGCAAGCAGACATTTGTCGCAAAGCGCATTGATCAAGCGCGGAACCCCTTTGCTGTAGCGATGAATTCGCCAGAGCGCTGGTCCAGTGAAATAAGGCGCACCTTTCCCGCCCGAAACGCGCAGCCGATGCTGCACGTATAAACCGATCTCAGCAGATTTTAACGGACGCAAATGATAACGAACAGTAATTCGTTGGCGGAGTTGACGCAGTCCATGCTTGTTTAAACGATCGCGCAATTCGGGCTGTCCCATCAGAACGATCTGCAACAATTTGCGGTCGTCCGTCTCAAGATTGGAGAGCAGGCGCACTTGTTCGAGCAAATCATCAGTGAGATCCTGCGCTTCGTCGATGATGAGAACCGATTCCCTGCCCTGCGCCATTTGATCAAGTAAGAACGCATTGATTTCCGCGACGGTTTCGAGGCGATCAAAGCCCTTGACCGATAAGCCAAATTCCATCGCAATCGATTTGATCAATTGGTCCGCATCGAGAACCGGGTTGAGTATCAGAGCGGTGGAAAAATTTGTTCCGAGTTGATCCAATAGAGCGCGGCAAAGGGTGGTCTTACCTGCGCCGACTTCACCCGTCAGCTGCACGAATCCTTTGCGCTCCCGAATCCCGTAAAGTAGATGGTTGAAGGCCTCGCGATGTTTCGCGCTGTAAAAAAGAAAACGCGGGTTCGGCGTAATGTTAAACGGCGGCTCGGTCAGGCCGTAATATTCCAAATACACGGACGAAGTGTATGGAAACCCTTTCGCGAGAAAAGGAAAATGGCTGATGCTGACCAACAGAGGAACCGCGCGATTTAACTCTTCGCCATCACAATTTTTCTGACTGCTTTCAGCAATGCGTCTGCTTCTTTGTCTGTGCCGATTGTGATTCGCAGGAATTCCTTTGTCTCAGGATAACCGAACCAGCGGACAAGGATTTTTTCCGTACGCAATTTTTCCAGCCATTGACTCGCCGGAAACATCGGGGGACGCGTAAAAATAAAGTTGGTCTGGCTGGGCAAAACGCCAAAACCGAGGCCCGTTAATTCTCGTCGCAAGCGGTCGCGCGTGGATTTGATTCGTTTGAAATTAGCGCGGTAATATCCGAGGTCAGAAAGCGTCGCGACCGCCGCAATTTGCCCAAGGCCGTTGACATTGTAACTGTCGCGAACCTTATCCAGCGCGGCGATGAGTTCCGGGTGTGCCACGAAATATCCGACACGTTGGAAGCACAGCGAATATGCTTTGGAAAAGGTTCGCGAGACGATGACGTGCGGATATTTCAGCGCAAGCGACATCGCATTGACTTCAGCAAAATCAACGTAGGCTTCGTCGAGAATTACGATTCCTTTCTGCGCGGCACAAAGTTCTTCCAGTTGCTTGATCGAATAACCGCGACCGCTTGGTGCGTTCGGCGTGGTCACCAAAGTCAACGCCGCTTTGAAATCCCATTGTTTACCGCGTCGCAATTCGCTGGTGGTTGGCAGATCAAATTCCGTGGTCAGCGGAACAGCATTTTTCTTCGCGCCATGAATGTCAGCCAGCACCGGATAAAGCGAGTAGCTGGGCGTGAAATATTGAATTGCTGTTTTTGAATCATCAATGCGGATGAAGGAGGCCGTATCCAGATCCTCCATCCGATACGAGGCTACCGGTTCCACAAATGTTCGAGTCGCCAGTGCCAGCAATTCATCCGAACCATTTCCGATGATGATATTCTCCGGCGTGCAACGATGCAGACTGGCCAACTTCTCCCGCAACGAATGCGCTGTCGGATTCGGATAAAGCCGCAAACGTCCATCGACCGCACCTTTGATCGCCTGCAAAACTTTCGGCGACGGCGGATACGGATTCTCGTTCGTGTTGAGCTTGATCAACCCTTTGATCTTCGGTTGTTCACCGGGAACGTAGGCGTGCAGATCGTGAACAAGCTGGCGGATTAATTGTGAATGTTTCAGAGCCATAATGAATCACGGCCAATCCTGGCCGTGTTGGAATTGGTTTAAGCCTGCTGTGCGAAATGCCAAGAAAAAATCCTTGATGAATTCGTCCTGTGGTTTCTGTTCCAGAGTCACACGGAGCAGTTTGAACTTCGCCGGCGGTTGGCCTTGCCTGACATTGTTGGTGAAACCGAAATCGCGCGTGAAGCAAACGTCAAAATTCTGTATCGCGAACTGGTAAAGCCTGCCGTTGTCCAAACCTTGCATTCGCAGCGTATGAACCGATTCCACTTCGTGACCTTCCGCACGCAACGCTCCGACGAGCTTACGAGGCAGATTCTCGTCGAGTAGGATTTTCACGCGTGTTGCGGCTCTTGCTTCCGGGCAAGCTCAGCGAGAACACCGCGCACCGATTCTTCGGTTAGACTTGGATAAGCATCTACAATATCCGCGATGGACAAACCAGCAGCGAGCGACTCCAAGATCAGCGCTACGGAAATGCGCGTATCCCGCACACGCGGGCTTCCGCCCAAATGTTCCGGGTCCGCGACAATCCAATTCTTCATGCAACGAATTTAACTGCTTCAACAAACCCGCTCAAGCCGGGAAACTATTTGATCCGCACTTCGGCAGATTTCCCATGAGCGCTCAGGCCTTCCATCTCAGCAAACTTCTTCACGGATGGCAGCGCCTTAATAAGCGAGGCGCGAGAATACTCCACAATGCTGGTGCGGCGTTGAAATTGATCGACCGTCAATCCAGCGAATGACGTCCCTGCTCCGCCAGTTGGTAATGTGTGGCTTGGCCCGGCAACGTAATCGCCCAAAACTGTCGGGGACCATGAGCCGAGGAAAATCGCGCCCGCCGTAAAAATACTTTGGGAAACTCTCACGGGACGTCGCGTCATGATCTCGCAGTGTTCCGGCGCGAGTTGGTTTGTCAGCGCGATTCCTTCATCCAAATTTTTCACCTGAATGAGCCACCCATTGTTTTCTAAGGCGCGACTAATTAGCTCACGCCGTTCCAACTTTGAAAGTTGTCGCGAAATCTCGGCGTGGACGGCGCGAAGCAATTTTCCTGAAGTTGTCACGAGCCAGACGCGTTCGTGGCCGGAACCATGTTCGGCTTGAGCGAGCAAATCGGCGGCAACGAATTTCGGATTCGCCGTTTCATCGGCCAGCACGAGCACTTCGCTCGGGCCGGGTAAAAGATCGACGGCGACGTGGCCGAAAAGCAAACGCTTTGCCGCGACGACATACGCGTTTCCAGGGCCAAATATTTTTTGCACGAAACGGATGGTAGGCGTGCCGAGGGCCATTGCCGCAATCGCTTGCGCGCCGCCGATTCGATAAATCTCCGTTGCGCCCGCCGAACGAATGGCGAACAAGAGCGCGGAATTTATCTCGCCGGTTTTACCAGCAGGAGTACAAACGACGATCTCTTTGCAGCCAGCGACTTTCGCGAGCGTGATGGTCATCAACGCAGTGGAAACCAGGGGCGCGGTTCCGCCCGGAACATAAATTCCAACGCGTTGAAATGGATCGAACTTCTCTCCGACGGTTGCACCGTGGCTATTGCGCATGGACCAATTTGTTCGCAGTGATTTGCGGGCGAAAGTAGCGATATTTTTTTGCGCATCGGCCACCGCGTTTCGCAAACCATCGTCCGCTTTCACTGAAGCGGCGAGAAGTTCTGCCTGAGTCACGGGAAATTGTTCCGGCGTGAGGTTTGCGCCATCGAACCGTTCTGTGAATTCCGAAAGCGCTGCGTCGCCGCGCAATCTGACTCCGTCCACGATCTCGCGCGTTCGGTTTTCAATCACTGGATCGAAAAGGCTGGAACTGCCCGTCGCTTCACGAATGCTTTCGGCAAAATTGGGGTCGCTATAACGGACGATTTTCATGCGAAGGCGAAGCTAGAGGAACGTGGGGCGAAAGTCAAAACGGTCGGCGACGTCAATCAGGTTTTTGGATCCATCATTTGGAAAGCAAACTCATAGAAAGGATAAAGATGCCAAAAGATTTTAAGCGCCCACAAAGGAAAATGCGAAGCGAACCAAAATGTTTTAAAAAGCACCTCGTCAAGAAACACCAAAAAGAACGGAGTTATATATACCAGCACCAGCTTCCAGAAAACCAAACTACAACGGCGGACCAGGCAAATCTCAGGTTTCTCCAAAGCCATGGGTTAGGAGGTGGCCAACGACCAGCTTGTTTGGATTTCTGCATCGAACGGCGTTGATGCGGTTCCTTTTAACAACTTTCTTTCAGCGAGAATCCCGATCATCGCAGCGTTGTCCGTGCAAAGAGTTGATTCAGCGAGTCGCAGTTGGAATCCAGATTCCACGCACGCTTCGGCCAGACGTTTTCGCAGAGCGCGATTGCACGTCACACCGCCGGACGCCGTGACGCAACGGACGCCAGTTTTCTTGGCGGCTTTAATTGTTTTAGCGACGAGCACATCGACGATGGCGGCTTGCACGCTCGCGCAGAGATCGCATAACCGCCCTCGGTCATTGAGCAACTCAGGATTCTTTTGCAGAAAATAACGCACCGAAGTTTTCAGGCCGGAAAAACTGAAATCGTGATTGGGATCATAAATCATAGGTCGCGGAAAATCGTAGGCCTTGGGATTTCCCTCTTGTGCGTAGCGATCAATCTCCGGTCCGCCGGGATAAGGCAGTCCGATTAATTTCGCAACTTTGTCAAAACATTCCCCCGCGGCGTCATCAACCGTTTCGCCAAGCAGTTGATGGTTCAATTCTTCTTTGACATGGACGAGCATGGTGTGACCGCCGCTGACGATGAGAGAAATATTTGCCTGGAAATCATCAAAGGCCGCGCGCGGCGGAGTTCCAGAAATCCACGGCGAATAAAGATGAGCTTCGTGATGATTAATTCCGATGAACGGTTTGCGCAGTGCGAATGCCAACGATTGGGCAGCTTTGAGTCCGATCATCAATGCATTCGGCAAACCGGGTCCGCGTGTGGCAGCAACCGCGTCGATTTGTGAAATTAAAACTCCCGACTGCGCCAGGGTGGATCGAGCAACGGGAATTAGATTTCTGAGATGTTCGCGCGTGGCGAGTTCGGGCACGACGCCGCCGTATTCCGCATGAAGCGCGATTTGAGAAGACACCAGATTTGCCAAAACTCTTCCGTCATGAATGACGGCTACGCTGGTTTCATCACAGGAGGTTTCAAAGGCAAGCAGCGTCATTCCAACTTTACGTCAGTGAAGATTTTCGTTTGCTGTCGCGATTGCAACACTCGGGCGAGCGGAGTTGTGCCAGCCTCAGAAAGAGATTCGCGCAATGCGTTCTCCTTTCCCGCGCCAGAGATCAGAACCCAAACATCTTTTGCGGCAGCGATGGAAGCATAGCTCAGCGAAATCCGCTTGGGCGGCGGCTTGGGAGAATTTTCAATTGCTAAAAATGGTTGTTCGCAAGTGAGGACTTCGAGCCGTGCGTTTGGAAAAAGCGACGCGACATGTCCATCCGGACCGACACCAAGAAATACGGTGTCGAGAACCGGAGAACCCGGTTGAGAAACGACGCGTTCAATTTCGTGGTTCGCTTGCGTTACGGCTTCGGCTTGATCCAACTCGCCGCAAAGCCGGTGAATCTTGTCGGGTTGGATGTTGACCTTGGAAAAAAGATTTTCGTTGGCCATCGCAAAATTGCTTTCGGGATCGGTCGGCGGAACACACCGTTCGTCCGCCCAAAAGAAATGCACGTCCGAGAGAAATATTTTTTCCGCAATGGCGTGTTCCGCAATTTTTTGGAAAAACAAACGCGAAATGGTTCCGCCGGAAAGCGCAACATTTTGCGCGGGTTTTCTTCGCACTTGTTCAAGCCAGAGCGACGCCGCGTGTTCCGCGAGATCGACATCTTTTTCAAAGTTCTTCAGTTCGAAATTACTCATGTGACGGGATGTGGTTTGCGCCACGCATGGCCGCGTTGGGCGAGAAGTTCATCAGCTGCGGCGGGTCCCCACGTTCCGGCTTGATAAAATTCGCGTTCGGTTAAAGGGAGATCCGTCCAAGCTTGCCGAATTGGATCCACAATGCTCCAAGCCGTTTCAACCTCATCGCGGCGAATAAAGAGAGTTGCGTCACCAGCTAAAACTTCGAGCAGCAATCGTTCGTAAGCTTCAGGCGTGTAGGCGCCAAATTCAGAATCGTAATCGAAATGCATTCGCACTGGCCTGATCTGCTGGCTCGTGCCAGGAACCTTTCCATTGAATCGAAGGAAAATTCCTTCGTTGGGCTGCAAGCGCAATGTGATCGCATTGGAATCCAGTTTGGTTCCGCATTGCGCCGCGAACAAAATATTGGGGGTCGGCTTAAATTGAATACGAACTTCACTGGCGCTCATCGGGAGACTTTTTCCAGTGCGCAAATAAAACGGAACGCCCGACCATCTCCAGTTGTCGATCAGCAGACGCATGCCGACGTAAGTTTCAGTATTCGAATCAGGACGCACTTTTACTTCCTCGCGATAAGCGATGCGCTTTTGCCCTTCGATTTCTCCCGCAGTGTATTGGCCTCGAACAACGTTGTTTGCCACCTGGCTCGAGAGCAATGGCCGGATTGATTTCAGCAATTTAACTTTTTCATCGCGGACGCTTTCTGCTTCGAGCGAAACGGGCGGCTCCATCGCAACGAGCGAGAGAACTTGCAGCAAATGGTTTTGCACCATGTCGCGCAGCGCGCCGGCTTCCTCGTAGTAACCACCGCGTCCACCGACGCCGAGTTTTTCGCCCACTGTGATTTGAACTTGCTCGATAGCCTGACGATTCCAAAGCTGCTCAAAAATTGCGTTGGAGAAACGGAACATTAAAATATTCTGCACGGTTTCTTTGCCGAGATAATGATCGATGCGATAAATTTGTTTTTCGTGCGCAAACCGCGTCAATTCTTCGTTCAGTTTTTGGGCCGAGGCGAGGTCGCGTCCGAATGGTTTTTCCACCACAACGCGTTGCCAGAATTGAGATTTCTCCTCGCGCTTGAGTAACTCTGCTTTATGCAAGTGCTCAACGACCTCTGCAAATTGGCTGGGCGAAGTGGAAAGATAAAAAAGCAGGTTCCGCTGCAACCGTTCATCGCCAAACGCGGCCACTTGTTTACCCAGTTTTTGGTACGCGTTGAGATCAGAGAATTCGCCCTGACAATAAAAGACGTTCTTTGCGAACGCGTTCCATTGCCCTTCGTCAACCGTCCTGGTCCGGGAATATTTCTGAAGATCAACCTTCAGTTCGTCGCGCCAGCCTGAATCAGTCTTTTCGCGCCGGGCAAAACCAATGATGCGAAAAGGATTGGGCAATTGTTTCTCGTAAAAAAGATGATAAAGCGCTGGGATCAGTTTTCGCGCGGTCAGATCGCCGCTCGCGCCGAAGATTACAATGGTACACGGCTCAACCACTTTGCGTCCTGAATCCAAGCGGCAAGTCAGCAGTTCGTCGAGTTGGTCAACTTGTTCCATGTTCGGACAATGGCGAAGGGACGTCGTAATTTCAACAAGAAGTCTGGGTTCATGCGAAAATAGGCGCGTCACCTATTGTTTTTCCTGAATTTTGAGGGCAGGGTTTTCTGGATGAGTGTTTCACCTTTTATCGTTCTTCTCGTGGAAGACGACACAAATGACGCCCTGCTTTTGCAACGGGCATTCCATCGAGCGAAATTGACAAGCCTTTTGCGGGTGGTTTCAGACGCCGAGCAGGCGATGGCGTACCTGGAGGGCGAGGAAGCTGTTCCTTCGCTGCTATTGTTGGATCTTAATTTGCCGCGCACCTCTGGGTTGGAACTGCTCGACTGGTTACGGCAAAGGCCGGCACCGCTTAAAGATCTGCCGGTGATCGTGCTCACCTCCTCGCGAGACACCGAGGACATTGACAAGGCTTACGACCTGGGCGCGAACTCCTACATGGCGAAGCCAAACGGTAATTTCGATGGTTTGGCTGAAATGGTGAAAGAATTTACCTCGTCGGCAAGTCCGGCGACCAAGAAGTAGTTTGAGCAAAAAAAAAACGCCCTGAAAATTCAGGGCGTCTTTTTGGTGAAGAGAATTATTTCGCAGCGAGGATCGCGTCCTTTGCGGCTTTTGCTACGCGGAATTTCACCACGCGTTTCGCGGGAATATTGATTTGCGCTCCGGTAGCGGGGTTTCTTCCGATACGAGCTTTGCGGTTCACGAGAACCAGTTTTCCAAGACCAGGCAAAGTGAACGTGTTCTTTGCGTTTTTATAAGCCAACTGCGCGATCAGTTCCAAAATTTCCGTAGCTTGCTTTTTGGTGATTCCAGATTTGTCGGCGATTTCGGCGGCGACTTGAGATTTAGAGAGTGCTTTTGCCATAAGTAATTGATTGTTGTATCGGTTGCTAAAGTTTTCGATTCAGGCTTATTAAAACGCTTCGAAAATGTGGCGCAAGGAGAAAATCTCCCGTCGACCTGAATCCCCCCGCATTTTTCTCGGCGCGTTTACCAGCGGAGACTTGACTTGAGAAATCCTTTCCACAACATCGTTTTTAATGGCTGCCTTGTTCACAATTCAAAATGAATTTCGCTACGAAATTGTGCGGAAAATTTTCGAGGGCGGCATGGGTATTGTTTACGAAGCCGAACAGCACGGGGCGCGAAATTTCGTCAAACGCGTCGCCTTAAAAGTGATCCGACAGAATTTCGCAAATCAGAAGTCGTTCATCGAAAACTTTGTTGGGGAAGCCAAGCTCGTGGCGGATTTGATCCACACGAATATTGTGCAGACTTATCAACTCGGTGAAGCGAGGGGGATTTACTTTATTGCGATGGAACTGATCCGCGGCGTGAATCTCGAACAATTCACCCAGCAATTAGAAGATAAGAAGCGCAAACTCCCTCTGGAATTAGCCATCTTCATCGCGAGCCGTGTGGCGCGCGGACTTGCCTACGCCCACGCCAAGACTGACAAGGATGGAAATCCGCTAGGGCTGGTTCACCGGGACGTAAGTTTCAAAAACATCATGATCGCTTTTGAAGGCGACGTAAAACTGACTGATTTCGGCATCGCCAAAGCGCGCGGATTTTTAGAGGACCAGGAAGGTGAAGTGGTTGCCGGTAAAGCGGATTACATGAGTCCGGAGCAAGCTGATTTTCAAATCACAGATAAACGTTCCGACATTTTCTCTTCTGGCGTCGTGTTGGCCAACTTGATTCTCGGACGTAATATTTTTAAAGGCGAAACCGCCGAGGAATCACGCGATAAAATCATGAAAATGGCGATCCCTGATTTCCGGCAATTGGATGATCGTGTCGATGATCGTCTGAACGAAATTTTGCAGCGGGTCCTTGTTCACGATGTTAACCAGCGTTATCCTGACGCCGAGGAGTTGCTGTATGATTTGGAGCACTACATTTATCACAAAGGTTATGGGCCAACGAATGAAACACTCGGCCGGTTTATCCGCGAACTGTTCGGCCAAACTCCGCTGCTGCCACAGAGAAAAGGTGAAACAGCTTTGTTGGAAAAAAGTGCCGTTCTCAAAGGATCAAATTTGAACGCATGAAAAAATCTTCTGTCATCAACCTGGGATTGTTGCAATCAGCGTGTTCACCAAACCCGGCCGAGAACCTTAAGAAAACGTTGGCGCTAACAGAGAAAGCAGCGAAACAAGGTGCCCAAATTATCTGCACACAGGAATTGTTTAGGTCAGAATATTTTTGCCAAAAAGAGGATCACGAATATTTCAAGCTTGCAGAGAAAATTCCGGGGCCAACTACCGAAGCGTTTCAGAAAATCGCCAGGAAATATAAGGTGGTCATAATTGCATCGCTCTTCGAGAAGCGCGCTTCCGGCGTTTATCACAACACTGCGGTCGTAATTGATGCCGACGGTTCGCTCCTGGGTATTTATCGGAAGATGCATATTCCCGATGATCCACAATTCTACGAAAAATTTTATTTCACGCCGGGCGATCTCGGCTTCAAAGCGTGGGACACGAAATACGGTAAGATCGGCGTCTGCGTTTGTTGGGACCAGTGGTATCCCGAAGCGGCGCGTCTCACCGCCATGCAAGGCGCTGAAATTATTTTCTATCCGACAGCCATCGCGTGGCATCCCAGCGAGAAAAAGGAATACGGCGAAAACCAGCACAACGCATGGGAACTGATTCAGCGCAGCCATGCTGTCGCCAATGGTTGCTACGTCGCAGCCGTAAATCGAATTGGTCTTGAGAAACCCGCTGGCGGTGATGGCCTTGAATTTTGGGGACAAAGTTTCGTCGCTGGAACGTCCGGACAGATTCTGGCCAAAGCCAGCGTGAACAAAGAGGAAATCCTGATCGTTCCAGTGGATCTCGCGAAAGTGGACATGACGCGCACGCATTGGCCGTTCCTGCGCGATCGGCGTATTGATGCTTACGGAGATTTGACCAAGCGGTTGATTGATTGATTCCACGGCTGCTTTGTCGCTCGCCTGATTCAATGACTTGGCTTACAACCCGCGCGTGAAAAAGAACGTATGGATCACAGGAGCCGGTGGATTAATTGGAAATTACCTGGTGCAAACCGCGCCCCAATTTGCTCCGAACTGGAATCCGCTTGGTCTCACCCGCGCCACGCTCGATCTCACCGATGAGAAAGCAGTGCGCGAAAAATTCATCCGCAATCATCCGCAGCTCATCATTCATTGCGCGGCGCTGAGCAAAGTTCCTGCGTGCGAGGCCGATCCCAAGCTTGCGTGGAAACTCAATGTCGAAGTCACTCAAACCTTGGCTGAACTCGCGGCTGACATTCCGTTGATCTTTTTCTCCACCGACCTTGTTTATGATGGTCGCAAAGGAAACTACCTTGAAATTGATGCAACGAATCCCGTCAGCATTTACGGCGAAACCAAAGTCGCAGCAGAAAAAGTCGTTCTCCAAAATCCAAAGCACATCGTTATTCGCACGTCGATGAACTGCGGAAAGTCGCCGACTGGCGATCGCGGGTTCAGTGATGAATTGCGCCAAAGTTGGAAGCGTGGTGAAACGACCAAACTGTTTACGGATGAGTTTCGCTGTCCAATGTTCGCGGGAGTTACAGCGCGAGCAATTTGGGAACTGGCAGAGAAAGGTGTGGGTGGCATTTTTAATCTGGCGGGGAGCGAGCGTTTGTCGCGTGTGCGAATCGGTGAATTGTTAGCGGCGCGTTTCCCTGAGTTGAATCCAAAAATCGCCACTGGTTCGATCAGCGATTACAAAGGCCCGCCGCGCGCGCCGGATACTTCGGTTAACTGTGCGAAGATTCAGAAAATGCTTTCCTTTCCATTGCCAGCATTCAGCGAATGGATGCGGCAACATCCTGATGAGATTTAGCATGCCGCGTCGCGCAAACGCGAATCTGGAAAACCTCTTCTTTTGTGGCTCCGTAGTTAATTGTCTAACATGAATTACCGTGGCCGCATCGCCCCATCGCCAACGGGCTATCTGCATCTCGGTCACGCGCGGACCTTCTGGACCGCCCAGGAACGAGCGCGGCAAAATGCAGGCACGCTGGTTTTGCGCAATGACGATTTAGATTTCACCCGCTGCAAACCAGAATTCGTTTCAGCAATGTATGAGGATTTGCGCTGGTTTGGTTTCGAGTGGCAGGAAGGTCCCAATCGTGGTGGACCTTTCGCCCCGTATTCCCAAAGTGAACGACAGGAAGTATATGAAAGGGCTTTCGAAAAACTTCGGGAACGTGGTTTCATCTACCCGTGCAAATGTTCGCGCAAAGAAGTTTTGCAATCTTTGCAGGCGCCGCATCAAGGCGAGGAGGAACCGATCTATCCTGGGACATGCCGAGCAAATGCGGGATGGAGAATGCGGAGCGCGGAAAAGAGACAAGATTGGGCGTTCAACTGGCGATTCCGCGTCCCGGATGGCGAGACGATTTCCTTCGTGGATGGGCATTTCGGTCCACAAGAGTTCATCGCCGGAAAACACTTTGGCGATTTTATCATTTGGCGGAACGACGACCTTCCCGCTTATCAACTCGCAGTCGTGGTGGACGATGCTGCAATGGAAATCATTGAGGTGGTTCGTGGTGCCGATTTGCTCCTCTCCACTGCGCGACAGCTTTTGATTTATCGCGCGCTGGATTTAAAACCGCCCGCGTTTTTTCATTGTGAGTTAATGACCGATGAACACGGAGTTCGACTGGCCAAACGGCACGAGTCGTTAAGCTTGCGGAAGTTGCGACTTCTCGGTGTAACTCCGCAAACTCTCCGCAATGAATTTCCAGTTTTAATTAAGGCGAAGTTGCCCGGTAAAACCGATGCGAGTTTGAAGTTGAATCAATAAATTCAAGCAGTCCATCAGGACTTGAAATATTCGTCATCGTCACCCAGTTCACCAGGTTCGTTGATGCATCGATTTTGTAGGTGGCACCTGCGTTTCCGGTGAGCGACAACCGGATTTGCGAATTGCCCATCAAAGTTGCGGAACTGAATTGCGCAGCGTTTGATGTGTGAATGGTCAGCAAGGCAGGCGCACTTAGCACGCTTCCGCTAACGTTCGTCACAACCACTGAATATTCTCCACCCTTGGCGAGATTAATGTTTGTGAGAACCAGGGAACTCCCCGTCGCTCCAGAAACATCTACTCCATTGAATTTCCATTGGTACTTAAGCGGCGCAAAGCCGCGCGCCTCGATGCTGAAGAGCACGTCCGATCCCACTGCGGCAACCTGGCTCTCAGGTTGGCTGAAAAGATAGGCTGGTTCGAGAAATTCAAACCGTACGGCGTCAGCGATCAGCAACCGATTCGATTCACCAGTGTTATTCGAGAGGCGGACGAATCCAGTGTTGCCAGCGGCGAATTGCGTTTCTGTGGCGATCCTTCTCCAAGCGCCGCCATTGGTAGTTTGATTGATGCTCGTGACGGAAGCATTGCCGTTCCCTGCGATGAGAATCTGAGCGTTCGAGGTCCGATTGGTGCCCTGCGGATACCAGATTGAAATATTGTATTTTCCAGATTTCCCAAGATTGGGGGTGTAAGTCGCCTGAGCGGTGGAGTTACCCAGAACGGTTGCGGCGTATTGGTAATAGTTGGCGTATTTATCAGGCGCAGTGGTGGCTATGGTCCACGGGCCTGAATAGGTTGTCTCAGGATTATCGAGAATGAATTCGGTCGGCGGAGCAACGTAAGTAAACTTGATGGCGTCCGCCATAATCGATTTGCCAGCCTCTGTGAAACGATCGGTGATTCGGACATAGCCATTGGTTCCCGTTGCGAAAGGAAATCTTCCGATCAAGTTCCATTGCGCGCCATTGACCTGTTGATCGACGGTGTTGGTTTGGGTTCCCCCGTTGAATTTGATCACGTGCGGAGCACCGATGGGGCGATTAGCTGCGGCGACATGCCATTCGTAAACTTCGTATTCGCCTGCGACTAAAATGTTCGGAGTGAATTGTAAATAGGCTGTTCCAGAGCCGGTGGCGCGGCTCTTAAACCGGTAATCGAATCCGTAGAAACCGGCGCTAATCCCAGTGGACCAGGTTCCTTGAACTCGCGCTTGCCGATTATCAACAATCAGCTCGTCAACAACTCCTTTGGGATTCGTTTCAAAAGTGAAAATGCGGGGCCATTGGGGAGTGGAAAACCAACTGCACTGGGTCCTCGATGTGGTCTTTGGCGAAGACCAAAGCCGGGCGCGCACCGGCCACGCCACCGAAAATCTGGCGGCCACCAGGCGGCTGGCCGTCAACCTTCTGCGCCGGGACAAACCTGCTCACGCAGCCTCAAAGGCAAACTCCTCCGCGCCGCCATCGACCCCCATTACTTCAAACTCGTCCTGACAAATTGATATGCGTCAGCCCTGAGTAATAATGAGTCCCAGGAAGAGGCGAAAAAGCATTCCCCGAATGCAAAGGTGAAATAACATGGCGAGACAGTTCACTTTTGACCAAATCCCAGCAAGCCAAAAAGCGCTCCTTTTAGCGGGGTTTCTCTTAAATTCTTTCTCGTTGAATCCTATCAACAAAAACAGGGACGTCACTCATTGCAGGGGATTGGACTGCCGAGGAATATAGAAGAAAGGAAAACTTATGAAATATACAACTCACTTGAAAACTCTGTTCTGTCTCACCGCATCCGTCGCATTAATTGGATGTTCAGCAACGCGTTATGATCGAAGCACCGGTCAGTTCATCGACGATAACGCTACCACTGCACGCGTCAGTTCCGCATTGGGCAGCGATTCGATCGTCCGCGCCAGCGATATCAAAGTTGATACCTTTCGTGGAAATGTTCACCTGACCGGATTTGTCGATCATCCCGTGCAAAAGGAGCGTGCCTCCCAGATCGCTCGGAATGTTAAAGGGGTGGAATATTTCAAGAACGACATCGTCGTCAAAGTCGAAATCCCAGGAGCCCAGCAAATGTCTCAGGGTCAAATCAGTGAACCCTCTGGTGCCACCCGCAATTCGAGCGAAATGCGTCAAAACCTATCATCTTCAGGGGCACCCTCCTCAAAAAATGGTGGATGGGAAAAAGGAACGCTCTCCAATTATGATCCCGCCGGTGAATTTTCTTCACGAGCAGGAAGCACCATTAACGGCACCTCTGCTTCATCCGCGAACATCTCCGGCGAACCTTCCGGCAGCGCCAATGACCTCTCACAGCGGATCAATACTCAACTACGTTCCGATACTTCATCCTCTGCACAAAACGTCCGCGTTGAATCCACCGCCAACGGAACGATCACCCTCCGCGGCATCGTCAGTAGCGAACAGGAAAAACGTTCCATTGAAAACCGCGTCAAAGGAATACAAGGCGTTTCAGGGGTAAACAACGAACTGGAAGTTCGAGAATAGAAATCGGCTAATAGACTATTCTAAATTCTTACGCGCGCGCCGCTTTGCTTCCAGCAAGCGGCTCGTCGTATTTTCAGACTCGACAGGTTTCGCAGCGTCAATCTGAGCTTCCGGTTGTTTCACTTCAGCCGCTTCGCTTTCCGTCGCCGTTTTCACTGGGGCTCTGGGTGTAAATAAATCCGCTGTTGCTGAGACATCAGCGGAACGCGGTTCAATCTTTTTTGCACGCACTTCATCGCGGCGATTCAACAA
>JBBQAX010000042.1:0-19593 GCA_038316905.1 Verrucomicrobiota bacterium
CTGCGATGGTGCCAGGCATCGGCGCGCACGACGGAGCTTTCCATTTCTGCGCCCGCGCGCGAGACAACGCGAAATAAAATTTCCTTCACGGCGACCGTGATCAACAAAACGATGAGCGTGAATGGGGCCGGGCCGGAATGAGGCGTGAACATTTCGCGGACGGCTTGAATGGAAATTCCAACGGCGGCGATCAACAAAATGGTTGCGACGATTGCCGCAGCGATGGGTTCGGCTTTGCCGTGGCCGTAGGGATGATCTTCGTCGGCGGGTGTTGCCGCGACAACCACTCCGCGCCAGACAATCACGGAACTAAAAACATCAGCCAACGATTCCACGGCGTCGGCGATCAACGCGTAGGAATTTCCCAAAATTCCAGCGACGAGTTTGACGGCGGAAAGCAACGCGTTGACCGCCATCCCGAGAAAGGTGACTTGCAAACTGCGTTTTAGACGGCTGGACGGCACGTAAAACTATTAACTATGAAGCCAACTACACGAAACAATTTTGCGTGATAATTTTCCAGCGTTCCCGCCCATTACGGTTCTAGCAAGGAGCGGAAAGGTGTCGTGGGATTTTCTTTTCGCTGGCGCAGGATTTTTTTCAGTCGTTGCTGCACGACCCACGCTTCGATTTCGTCCCAGGTCGCAACCCGGTGACCGCTTTTGGCTGACTTTTCAGATGTGAAAACCGGGCGGAATTCCCATTTATTCAAATCCTTCACACGGTCGAGTCCGCCGAGAATGCGGAGCGATTCAAACGCGGCGATGGTGTCGCGCGCGTCGCCAGACAACCCCAGACTGGTATCAGGTGTTGTTGCGGTGAAAAGTCCGCGACCTTGGTGGAACTTCATTATTCCATCAATGCAGGCCTCGCGATTAATCCGGTTCACGCCGCCAATCTTTTCCAGAATCAGGAGCGCGCTGTAAGTGTCGCGGATGGGCTGGCTGCACGTTGTGAAGAAAAGGCCGTGCAGCATTTTGACATCAGTCAACTGGTTGCGGCCTTCAGGAATCTTACCGGTGAGAATCTGATGCCGGATAAATAGGTCGGCGACAGTTTTCTTATCCAAGACATCCAGGCACTCCAGTTTTTCCAGGCACCGCACTTTGAGCGCGATGTCCTCCGTCCTCAGCACCGTGTAGTTCAGCAGCTTGCCGGATTCGCCGGAAGAAACCCGAGACGATTCCAAGTTGAACCAGAGTTTTTTTTGGCTGGCTGACGCGTTGGTGATGACGTTGTGAATTATCTCACGGTTCAGGCCAAGTTGCTCGGCGGTAATCCAGCCAGCCGCCAAGCCTCTTAGAAGGTCGGGCGTTCCAAGCAAGCGATCAACGCGTTCATGATTGTTGAAATTGTGAAATTCCGAGTAGCCATAAATTTGGGTCCGCAAATTTTCCATGGCCTCCGCCGTCATCAGGTTGGTTGACGGCAGCAGCCAATTAAAAGTCGGCGTTTGATTGTCGTGGTATTTGAAAGCTTCTCCCTGGGATTTTAACCGGGCTTTTATTTCCAATGATTCCCGCACTTGCGCCTCGGTGAGATGGACGGGTTTGAACTGGCTGGAACTATGTTTCGGCAAAAAAAGCGGAACGATCATGCAGACGGCCATCAGCACAATGACACTGCCAAGAAAACCCCGCATCCAGCGCGTTGATTTGGCCTTGGCCGTCGGCACGAGAAAAACTTCCGCTTCCGACGAGTCGCCCAAAATTCGTTCCGCCGCCGGAAGATTTCCGCTGCGAAGTTTCTGCCACGCTTGAACCAGACTTTCCGCGACGACGCTTTCCAGTTCGCTCAAATTTTTTAGGCCGGAGGTTTTTAATTCCGACAAATCGCTTGCATCCGTTTTGCCGCAGTGCGCGCTGAGCGTTCCGTCCCAGGCTAAAAAAATATGCGAACAATTCTGGCTGATCGGCGGCAGAAAAACCGTGGCCATGTTGGTCAGGAATCGATTTGCAACCGGCGGCAGCCGCAGCACCAGCCCGCCGGTTTCCCAGCGATAGTTGCTCACGAGAAAACGTCCGCCGAGAAAACGCGCGAAGGCCAGCAGCGCCGGACGTTCAAATTCTTTTCCTGATGACGAGTTATCCGGCTCGCTGGAAGCTTTCAACAAGCCATGCGCAGCGCGGAGAAATAAATTGTAGTCCAAACGCTGCGGACGCTTTTTGTAAAACAAGAAAAAGACAATGGTGGCCGTCAGCATCGGAAGTTGTGCCAAGCTGGGCGGCAGCCAGCCCAGTGCCAAGGCGGAAATTCCCAGGGCAATGATCAGGCAGTAGGCCGCCACGCTGATCTGATACGCATTGCGCGCAATCGTCAATGAACGCAATGAAATCAGCGTCACAACCACGACAAAACCGGTGATGCAAATTTGATGGACTTTGATTCCCCACGCGGCGCGAACGGAGCTGTGGAAGATGACAAAAACCAGCATCACCAGTGGGAAGCCCCAGATAAAGCTGCGGAAAAATTGGCGGTGCAGTTTTGGACGAAAGCCATCTGTATCGCGAAAATTTTCCCTCTCCTTCCGCATGATGAAGGACATCACGATCAAACTTGGCAGCGTCGCAATCACCGAAATCAACGGCACGAGCCACGAAAACAAAAACGTTTTCCCCGCAAGCGAAATGATTTCTGCGCCGACGCCAACAGCCACGCTGCCGCCCGTCGCCGCTTTTGCAGACGAAGACGCCAGCACGCTCACCATGATTGCGGGAACAAGCGTTTTCGCCGGACGTAATTTTGCGAGAGAGCCTTCGAGTTTTTCTTCCAGTCGTTCGCGCATTACAGCACGAGCGCGATGCAGGCGGACGCGCAAAGCCGATTCGGAAATTCCCAGAGCCGCCGCCGCTTCCACGCCGCTTTTTCCTTCGAGGTAAAACAGCACGAGACATTCGCGATGAGCATCGGGCAGTTCTGCAAGTGTTCGCCGCAAAGTCTCCGGCGTGTGCAACGAATCGCTTTCATCATTGGAATTTTCTTCCGTGGAAATTTCAGGATTTTCCAGCGCCCAACGCTCGCGCTTGTTCAATTCGCGGCGATGGCTCATGCCGAAATTAATAGCGATGCGGCGGGTGATGGTTGAAATCCAACCGGAAAATTTCGCGCCGTCACCGAGCAACCACAATCGCTGATACGCGCGGATGAACGCTTCCTGCGTGACTTCCTCGGCGAGCGCGGCGTCGCCAAGCCGACTCCATGCGACGGCATAAACGCGGCGCTCATGGCGCTCGACCAGTTCGCGATAACGCTCGGCATCTCCCAAGCGCACGGCGGTCACGGCGGATTCGTCTTGTTGAGCGCTGGGATGTGCGCAGTCGGTCATTTCAGTTAGCATCATTAACCGCAAGACAACCGCGAAAGAAAATTGTTACAGCAACTCGTAGCAGCCGAAGTGACGAGGCTCTGAGAACTTTGGATTAAAATGAGCCTCCTTACGTCGGCTCCTACGAGCTAATCTAAATCATGTGGCAGAACATCGCATCGCGCAGCTTTGGTTCGAACCAGGTGCTTTTCGGCGGCATAATCCCACCCGCGTCGGCAATCGTCATCAGGTCTTCAATGCTGGTGGGAAACATTGAAAACGCGCAGCTATATTCGCCACTGTTCACAAGTTTTTCCAACTCCGCCGTGCCGCGAATTCCGCCGACGAAATGGATTTCTTTGCTAGTCCGCGGATCATCAATTCCAAAAAGTGGTGCGAGCACGAATTTCTGTAAAAGAGTGACATCCAGTTTCTCGACCGGGTCGTTGGTGGCGGCGAACTGGGGACGCACATTCAAGGTGCGCCATTTTCCGCCGAGATAAAAACCGAGTTCGTGTTTCCGTGTCGGTTTCGGGTCGCCACCTTCTTTGACGATGAAAACGGCATCGAGTTTTTCCAACAAAGCTTCGGGCGTAAGACCGTTCAAGGTTTTCAAAACCCGATTGTATGGAAGAATCTGCATCTGATTGTGCGGGAAAATAACCGTCAAAAACCAAGCGCTGTTTCCCGCGCCCTTTCTCGATTGATAAACCCGGGCCGCCGCCGCGCTCCGATGATGGCCGTCGGCGATGTAAAGAAAAGGGATGCGCTGAAATTCCGATTCCAATTTGGAAATACTGTTTACATCAGAAACAACCCAGGCCGAGTGCCGAACTCCGTCCTGTGCAATAAAATCGATTTCAGGTTTTTCCGCGATTTTCTGCACGATGAATTGATCAACGCCTGCCGAGGCGCGATATGTCAGAAAAACCGGCCCGGTCTGTGAATTCAACGTTTCAATGTGCCGCACGCGATCATCTTCTTTATCTGGCCGGGTGAACTCGTGTTTCTTGATGATGCCTCGTAAATATTCTTCGCAACTCGCCGCCGCCACGATTACCACTTGCGCGTGGGCGCCCATGACTTGCCGATACAAATAAAAACAGGGCCGCGAATCCTGCTTGAGCGAACCTTGCGAAATGAGCTTGTCGAAATTTTCCTTCCCCTTCGCGTAAACCGAATCGTCGTGAACATCCGTCGAAACGGGCAAATCAATTTCCGGTTTGCTGACGTGCAAAAAACTGAGCGGATTATCCTTGGCAATTTCGCGCGCTTCCGCTGATGACATGACGTCATAGGGCAATTCGCAAATTTCTTCAGCCAAATCAGGTTTCGGTCGGAGCGCAGTAAAAGGTTTTATTTGAGCCATAAAAATTTCGGCGCAAGATATTCGAGGCTTTTTAAAACGCACGTATAAATTGTGAGTGAGGCACAGCTTGAACTCCAACTTTCGAAACTTGAGAGGCAGGTGTCAGTCCTAATGTTCGCCCTGAGCGCGAAATCAGAATTTCGTCACCTGATTTTAACTTGCAGCCCTTTCGTTTCAGGCGTAATTAAAGCGCGTGAAAAGGGCAATTGCCCACTAGTGTTTTGATTACTGCATGAACAAGTTCCAAATGGTGAGGGCCTCTTGAGTCGGCCTTATTCTCCTCGTCAGGCTCCGTCCGCTGCTTCGTTTATTCGGGTCAACGGAAAAATTCGCGCCCGTGAAGTCCGGGTCATCGGCGTTAATGGCGAGCAATTAGGTGTCCTGACGCTCAGCGATTCCATCAACATGGCCCGCGCCAACGGTGTTGACCTCGTTGAAATTGCGCCCAATGCCACGCCACCGGTTTGCCGTCTGGTGGATTTTGGCAAATATCGCTATGAATTGGCGAAGCGCGACAAAGACGCCAAGAAGCATCAGCACGCCAATAAAGTTAAAGAAATTCAGCTTTCGGCGAATATTGATCCGCATGATTTCGGGGTGAAGTTGAGTCACGCCATCGACTTCATGTGTGAAGACATGAAGGTAAAAGTGACACTCCGTTTTCGAGGCCGTGAAATGGCCCACAAGGAAGTTGGCTTCCAACAGATTCAGAATTTTATCAAAGATGTCACGCCCTATGGTCATCCTGATGCGGCGCCAAAACTTATCGGCAAAGGCATCAACGTTATGCTCAGTCCGCTTCCACGAAATAAGCGCGCTAAAAATCCGCGCCAGGCTGAACGCGATGCGGAATTAGCTGCTGAACGCGCAGCGGAACAGGCGGCAGAGCGAAACAACAATTCCGAGGGAAAGCCTAAAAACGCGAAAAAGGAAAGAGTTTCAGCGAACGGTAATGAAGAGTCAGCGCCTGTCGGAGACGAAACCTTTGCGGAGTCGGGCGAAGAGCAGAATCAGGAGTAGGTCTCGAACAAAATCGCAAGCGTTCCTGCGTTCGAGCTATCGTCAGCTTGGGCTCGTTTGCCTCAGGATTTTTTCGCGGCAACTGTTTGCAAATCCCAACTGCGCACCAGATCCGGAAACCTGCACTCGGCACAAACCGCGTTTGAGTGGTTGCAAAAATCTCTCACGATTTGTAGCAAACCTTGTTGCAAGGCGGCAGTTTGAAATTGCCGCGAAGGTAATCCCCCGAGCAGTCGCTGACGCGCGAGACGCAACACAGAATTGTCGTCCGCAGCCGGCCAATTGAAATAAATCTTCTCGGCCCGAAGTTGCAGTTCCTCATTTTTGCCGACCTTTGCGCGAATCCAAAACCACGGCAGGATGACGTTGACGGCCAAATCGTTGATGCGCGCTGCGCCGATGAGTGGCTGAGGTTTTGGCAGACGCTCGGAACGGAGTGTCCAATGCCAGGACCAAAAGCTGTCTTCCTTGCCTTGCAGCAAATTCACAAGTGAGGATTCGGGTTGCTCACTACCTATAAGAAACCACTGTTCAAGTTTCGCGAAAAACTTCGCGTCCGCGAGCCAATGAGACACCCACGCGAGCCGGCGCTGCGGGTGATTTGCCGGACGCATCCCGTTGAAACGCCACAATGTTTTTGGAAGAATCAATTCGCTCGAAGCCTGACGTTCCCGCCACCAAACATCCCAGATCGCGCTGATATAGCTTACCTCCTTTAAATTTTCAGCCTGCGGGGGAATCAGGCCGCTGATGCCAAGTAGCCACGCCTGCCAAAATAGAGGGGGATTATTCGTCCTTTCGGAGGCAACGTTTAAAGCTGGCATCAGTTCCGCCAAACGCTGCATGGGCCAAACATTTTGCTTGTAGCCGAGTGCCCGAAAAGTTCCTTCCCAAAACGCTTGTTCCCAACCGGATTGACGAGCGCGAGCTTCAAAGTCGTTCGCTTTTCGCTGAAGTCGCACGTGAGCTGCTTGCCGGAGCAGTTCAGTCATTTTATCTTGAGAAAGTTCGCTGAGCGGCGCGCAACATTGCCCCACGGATTGGCGAGGAAAACTCGTCGCGAAGTCGCTTCCCAACCACAATTTCAGCTCGTTGACAGGCGAATCGAGAAATGTTTTCAGCGCCAAAGTCGGGGCTGGAATTTTAGAAGCATCGTCTGGTTCCCAGATGATATGCAAAATGACGTTCTTAAAATTGGGATTACGATCATGGCGGTGGTCGCGCCAGCCGCCTGAACGAAGATCAATTTCGACGTCACCGCTTTTGGCGGCGTCATCGCCGATCTGAATTACTGCGTCTCGAAAATCCGGCCCGGCTTCACTATTCCAAAAACCGGGGTGAAGAACGCGGACAACTTTTCCGTCCAACGTTTTCAATTGATCGCGAAGGAGACGTTGGTGATGCCAGACAATTTGCAGAAGTCGCTCTGGTATCGGAGAACCCTCTTCATGCAAAAAACCTGAATTCGAATTTTGCAGCCGACAATCAGCGTAGAAGTTTGTTTTAAGTGGGGACACCGGCATTGCTTTTCGGTCGATGCTTTTGCAAAGTCAAGCCTCGGAACGAAGGACGCAGACGCATTTGCAATCCGGGAGAGGTCTTCAACGGTTCGAGTGCCACGGAGAAATCACCTGGTTGAACGGCGCGAAAGGAAACTTGTCCTGATGATATGAATTTGTTTATGGGAAAACCTGTTTTATTTTGCAGATTTTTGGGGCGTTTTGCGTTCGTGATGTTTTGCACTTCACTGATTGCGGCGGAAACCGACGTTCGCCGTGACTCGACCGTTGAAGCCGTCAGCCGTGTCATGCCGAGCGTGGTTAACATCGGGACCGAAAACGTGGTAGAGTATCGCGATGATCCTTTTGAAAATTTATTCCGCCAGTTTTTTGATCCGTATTATCGTCAGCGCGAACGCTCGAATCCGTTCAGCCTTGGATCTGGCGTGATCATTGATGAGGACGGTTACATTCTGACCAATCTCCACGTCGTGCAACGCGCGCGCAGAATTCAAGTGAAGCTCTCGGAAGATGCGGGCGGCGGCGAATACGAAGTGGAACCCATTCTCGGCACACCTCTCACCGATGTCGCGCTTCTCAAAATCATTCCAAAGAAGGCCGGTGAAAAATTCAAGGCAGTCAAGTTCGCCACCGATGACGATCTGCTGCTGGGCGAAACAGTGCTCGCGCTTGGCAATCCGTTTGGACTTGGCGGTTCGGTCAGCCGCGGAATTTTGAGCGCCAAACGTCGCAGGGCCCCGAAAGAGGGCGAACCGCTCGCCGTCCCAAATTGGCTGCAAACGGATGCGGCGATTAATCCCGGCAATAGCGGGGGTCCGTTGATCAATTTGCGCGGAGAATTAATTGGATTAAATGTCGCCATCGCCGCTGAAGGTCAGGGCATTGGTTTCGCAATTCCAATTAAACAGCTCCGTGAAGCGGCTGCTGATATTTTCACACCTGAACGAAGCGCTAACAACCCACGCTGGTTCGGTGCGAGACTCACCTTTGGCGAAATGCCATTGGTCGTGGACGCGGTCGAAACCAACAGTCCGGCTGGTAAAGCCGGGTTGCGTGCGGGCGATCAGATTCTTCAGGTAAACGGAAAATCACCGAAGAGCTTCATCCAGTTGAACGAGTGGTTGCGCGACGATTCGGTGCAGAATTTTTCCTTTGCTGTTCAACGCGGATTAAAACGTGAAACCGTCTCCGTCCAACTAATTTCGTTCCAACAATTAATGCGGCAAAAGTTGGGGCTGGACGCGCAGGAAATAAGTGACGAGCTTGCGCAAAATTTTGGATTGCGCTCCCGAACGGGATTGTTGATCGCGGGCGTTGAAAAAAGCGGTCCGGCGGGAGAAGCGAGCCTGGCTCCGGGATTTGTGGTGACAGAAATCAACGGCAGAACAGCCCACGATTTTCTGAATGCGATGACGACGCTCTCGCACCTGAAAAATGGCGATCCAGCGCGCCTGTCTCTGCTCGTGCCACAGCGGCGTGGAAACTACATCGTCGGTTACCAGCAAGGAATCGTGACCTTGAAATCACGTTAACCTGAGATTTTGTTCGCCGAATGGTTCACCACTGATATTTTCTCCATTGCCAATGACCAATAGTTTGATGATCGAAGTTACCAATTTAACCAAGCGTTACGCGGGGAATACGGCGGTTTCTGGTCTCTCATTTTCAGTTGAACGTGGCGAAATAGTCGGGTTGCTTGGGCCGAATGGCGCTGGCAAAAGCACGACAATGCGGATTCTTTCCTGTTTTCTTCCCGCGACTTCCGGGACTGCGCGGGTGGCGGGATTCGATGTTTTTACGCAAGCCGATGAAGTTCGCCGTCGCATCGGTTACATGCCGGAAAACAATCCACTTCATCAGGAGATGCGTGTCCGTGAATTCTTAAAATTTCGCGCTCGCTTGAAAGGTTTGAGCGTCCGCCGATCACGCGAACGCGTCGATACCGTTCTGCAACAATGCGGGTTGACCGATGTTCAAAAGAAAATTATCGGCCATCTTTCAAAAGGATACCGGCAGCGCGTTGGGTTGGCGGATGCGCTGGTGCATGAACCTGAGTTGATCATTCTCGACGAACCCACCATTGGTCTGGACCCGAATCAAATTCGCTCCGTGCGCCAACTTATCAAAGATCTTGGCCGCACGCACACGGTTCTGATCTCGACGCACATTTTGCCAGAAGTCGAAATGACCTGTAGCCGCGTGCTCATCATGCGACGTGGAAAAGTTTTGGTCTCCGAATCGACCGAAAATTTGCAGAAACAAATGAGCGACGGCCAGATCATCGCGGAGATCGCTGCGCCGGTTGAAGAGTTAATCAAATGCTGGGAAGAAATCGCGGAGGTCGAACATTTCGACGTTTCACCCACGGAAGGAGATTTTATTCGTTGCGCGTTAACACCGGCAGGCGGACAGGACTTGCGACCCCAAATTTTTTCGCTGGTGAAAGAACGTGGCTGGACGTTGCGCGAGTTGTCGCGCAGCCGGAAAACCCTTGAAGATATTTACATGCGGGTGACCCGTCCTGAACACGAAGAGGAAATTCACTGATGCAAGCTTTTCTCACCTTGACCCGGCGCGAGCTGGCCGGTTTTTTCGTCTCGCTGACCGGCTACGTCATCATCGCCGCCGTCATGTTTCAAATGGGACTGAGCTTCGTCATCATGCTCAACAATTTGAATGGCGAACCAACGCCCATGCCGGTCACTGAGATTTTTTACGAAACCATGTTTTTCTGGCTGATTCTTTTGTTGACGGCGCCGGTCATCACGATGCGTTTATTCGCGCTCGAAAAATCCACTGGAACATTTGAGTCATTGATGACCACGCCGGTAGGCGACCTGCAGGTGGTTCTCGCGAAGTTTTTTGCGGCAATAATCTTTTATATGGTGATGTGGCTCCCGCTCTTCGGCTGCATTTTTGTCATCCAACATTTCACAAAAGAATCGGCTGGATTCGATTTCGGCATCGCGGCCAGCACCTACGTTGGAATCTTTCTCGTCGGCTGCGTTTACATGTCACTCGGCTGTTTTGCGTCGGCGTTGACCCGCAGCCAGATTATTGCCGCCATGATCAGCTTTGTCATCGGCATCACTCTCTTTCTGCTCAACTTTTTGTCACAACAAATTGCGACCGGCCGGACATGGATTGCGGAGGCGTTAAGTTACTTCGCCATGACTGAGCAAATGCGCGATTTCAGTCGTGGCATTATCGACACGCGTTACGTCGTGTTTTATTTGAGCCTCACCGTTTTCTTCTTGTTCCTGACCTATCGCGTGATCGAAAGCCGCCGCTGGAAATAACATGGACGACGCATCTCCCAAACCCAGTTTTTCTCAAGGCCGTCGCTGGCTCATTTGGTTCAATACCATTCTCGGCGTCGTTGCGGTTCTCGCGCTGGTCGGCATGGCAAATTACCTCTCGTCCGGCTATTTCAAACGCTTTCAAGCCAGCGCCAATTCGCGCGTGGAACTTTCACCGCAAACGGTTTCCTTGCTGAAACGGTTGACGAACAAAGTCGAAGTCACTTTGTTTTACGATCAACAATCAAACCAGGAAATCTTCAGTCTGGCCGCTGCATTGTTGAAGCAATACAGCTACGCCAATCCCAATATCACCGTCGAAACTCTCGATTACGTGAGTCACGCCGGGAAAGCCGCCAGTCTTCTTTCCAAATACAAACTCACCGCCTTGAAAGACAAAAACTTTGTCGTCTTTGATTCCGAGGGACGGTCCAAAGTGGTTTATGGAAATGAACTCTACGATTACAACCTGAACGCGTTCATCGCGGACCAGAGCCAGCCAATCCGTCACCAATCTTTCAAAGGCGAAGTGCTTTTTTCTTCAGCCATTTACAGCGTCACTAACCCGCGCCAAACCAAAGCATATTTCGTTTATGGCCACGGCGAACACGATCCCGAAAATGATGGCCAGGATCTTGGCTACGCAAAGTTCGCCGCCGTTCTTAAAGATGAAAACAATGTCGATTGGGAAAAGCTCTCGCTGCTCGGAACCAATGACATTCCCAGCGATTGCCAATTGCTCATTGTCGCCGGGCCCGGCCGCGGACAGTTCCACGAAACCGAATTGGCCAAAATTGAAAACTACCTGAAGCAAGGTCGCCGCCTGCTCGTAATGTTAAACAACACGGCGAACGGCAGCCATTCCGGCATCGAAAACGTCCTGGCGAAGTGGAACGTGGGAGTTGGCGATTACGTCATCGCAGACAAAGCCCATTCGCCCACGGGTGATGACTTGACTCCATCATTAAACCCATCGCATCCGATTTTAAAATCCATCGTCGCGGCAGATATTTCGCTCTATTTGGTTTTACCCCGTGTGGTTGGAAAAATATCGGGCGCGGCACAAACCGCCGACGCGCCTCAAGTTGAAATCCTTGCCACGACCAGCACCAACGCAATCGGCACTTTAAAGTTTAAGAATTCCATCGGCGAGATTCAGGCTCGCCAGGATCAAGGTCAGTTCCCGCTCATTGTCGCCGTTGAGCATGGCTCGATCAAAAACGTCAGCACCGCGACTCGCATTCTCGTCGTCGGCGACTCGCTTTGTTTCGACAACCAGCTAATCGACACGCTTGGAAATCGTTATTTCGCCAACTCCGCCATCAACTGGCTGATGGATCGCCCGCAAATGTTGCTGGCCGGATTGGGGCCGCGTCCGATCAAAGAATACAAACTCGTGCTCACCCCTTCACAAATGAAAAAGCTGCAATGGATTTTGCTCGCTGGAATGCCCGGTTCCGTTTTGTTGCTGGGCGGCCTGGTCTGGCTCCGCCGCCGAAGCTGATTTCCACAGAATGAAAATGCCCGAACTAAACATCGAACATCCAACAGTGAACACTGAACGCCGATTGCGCGAAATCGGTTCATTCGATGTTCAATGTTCGATGTTCAATGTTCGATGTTTCCTTCCCTTTTCATCCTTCCCCCGATGAATTCGAAAACGACATGGACCTGCGTCGCAATTGCCGCCGTTCTTTTTGCGCTGATCGTGTTTGTGGAAAAACCTTTCCGCAAACAATCCCACCTGGCGGCTTCCACCAAAATATTTCCAGGATTCAATCCTGCGACGGCGACGCGCATTGAAATTCGCCCTTCCGGTTCTCGCAAAAAAATCCGCGCGGAGCGCTCCGCGGGCACGTGGACTCTCACCAGCCCGCTCGAGTATCCGGCCGCTTCTCCACGTATCGAAGGCACATTGGACGCATTGGCTGCCTTGAATTGGCACATCTACATTGCCCCTGCCGAATTGAAAGATCGTCCCACAGCTCAGGAAGAATTCGGTTTCGTGGAACCGGTGGCTACCTTGTCAGTTGAACATGGCAATTCAGTTTTGAATTTATTGGTCGGCACCAATACGCCGGTCGGTGAACAAATTTACCTTCAGGTTCTCGGCGACGTCGGTGTTTACGTGGTGGACAAAATTTTCCTCCAGTATCTTCCGATCACCGCCGACGACTGGCGCGACCCATCCGTTTTCCGCGTCACCAACGCGATCACTTCCATCAAATCGCGGGCGGGCAACAAAGCGTTCACCATCACGCACACCAATGGCTCCTGGAGAATGCCGCAAGCGCGCGCGGACAATACGAAAGTCAACGAGCTGTTGAAGAAAACTCTGGCGCTACAAGTGGCACAATTTGAAACCGACAATCCTCAAGCTAACCTGGAGACGTTTGGTTTGGTCACGCCGGAAATGGAATTAACCTTCGCCGCCGACACTAATTTGCTCGCTGTTTTGCAGGTGGGAAAAAGTCCCACCAACGATCCCGCTCAAGTGTTCGCCAAACTTCAAAATCAACCTCATATTTTTCGCGTCGCACAGGAGACATTGGCCGAATGGCGCGCCTCGCAAACCAATTTTGTGGATCGTCGGCTCGCGAGTTTTGCCCCCACCAACATCACGCAAATCGAGGGGCGCGGGATGGACTCATTCCTTCTCCAACGCGCCGGTAATGGCTGGAGTATGGCCGGAGTCACAAATTTCGCGGTTGATACTGAACTCGTGCAGGACGTCCTCAATCTGCTCAGTCGCGCGAACGTGGACATCGAGAAAGATATTGTCACCGATTTTACGTCGTACGGATTGGAGTCGCCTGCGCTGCGCTATACGCTGAGGACGTCTAAAGTCGCTTCCGCTTCCATCGTCGCCCAAATCGATTTTGGAACGAACCAGTCCGGCCAGATTTTTGTGCGCCGTCTCGATGAATATCCTGACACGGTGAAATCAATTCAGCGCGAGCAATTCGCCCGGCTGCCGCAAGCGTCATGGCAATTTCGCGACCGGCAAATCTGGAATTTCAGCTCGAATGATGTGGTGTCCGTGGCGATTCAACAAAAAGGGCAAACCCGCAAATTGGTTCGGAACGCACAGAATGAATGGACCTTTGCCGCCGGTTCGCAAGGCGTGATGAATCCATTTGCCTTCGACGAAGCCATTCATCGGCTCGGTGATTTGAAAGCCGTTTTTTGGGTGGCGAAAGACGAAAACAATTCTGAAAGCTTCCTCTTCAAAGAAGTCGATCATCGCATCGCGCTTGAAATCAAACGTGGTGAGAAAACTGAAACAGTGTCGCTCGAATTTGGCGGCTTTTCCGAATTCGGAACGCGCTACGCCGCAACCATGGTGGACGGTTCCCGGATGGTTTTTGAATTTCCGTGGCCATTATTTTTTGAAGTGCAGGACAGTTTGACGATTACGCCCAAGTGACATGGCTGACCTACCCAAACCAAAAACTCGCAGGGCGCGCCGGTTTTTCCGTTGGTGCGGCACTCTGTTTCTCGTCGGGATCTTATTCTTGGTTCTAGCGGGCGTTTACCTCAATCGCGTTGGCCTTCCCGACTTTCTCAAAAGACCGCTGCTCGCTCAACTTCGTGCCAAAGGAATTCATGTTGAGTTTGATCGGATGCGGCTGCGCTGGTATCGCGGAATCGTGGTGGACCAAGCGCAATTCACATTCCTCAAACCTGCGCTTCAACCAAAGTTCACGGCGAGCGAAGCAGAGTTGAATCTCAATTATCGCTCGCTGCTCGATTCCAATCTGAAGATCGATTCGCTCACCATCAAAGACGGCAATCTGGTTTGGCCGACGTCGAAAACCAATCTGATTACGCTCAGCAACATCACTACGCGCGTGCAGTTCGGCAAAAATGAAGAAGTCTCAGTGCCAGAATTTCAAGCGAATTTCATTGGCGCGCGCATTAACGTCACGGGCTCGATCACAAATGTTTCCGCCATTCGCGATTGGAAGATATTTCAGCCGAAGAAGCCGAAAGAGCCGAAACGCGGCCTCGAACAAATCGCTTCGGTGCTGGAGAAAATTCGTTTCGAAGGTGCGACCGAATTGACCGTTAATATTTCCGGCGACGCCACTGAACCTGCGAACGTGCAAGGCGACCTGAAATTCTCCTCTGCATTCGCGAGTACGCCGTGGGGCAGCGGAACCAATCTTCAAGTTGAGGCGCAGCTTCACGATTTCCTGAACCCGGCTGAGAATAATTTCATTCGCGTGCGAACCGGCTTCACGGAAACGCGCTGGGGCAGCGCCGCCAAGTTGAGTGCCTTGGTGAAGCTGGCTTCGATTTCTGCTGATCGTGATGCATTCCAAACGGACGTCAGGGTTTCGGCGCGGCAACTTCGCTCCGAATTTGGCAAAACGGACCTGCTTCGTTTCAATGGTCAGGTGTCGCAGACGACGAGCAATTTTGCACCGACCCGAATTTCGGGAACTGCCACCACCACCAACGCCGAAACCAAGTGGGGCAAAGCGATTTCAGCAGAAATTCGCTTTGCGGCTGCCACGAATACAAATCCGAAACTGGCGGACGAAAGTTGGGCTGCGTGGGCCAAAGCGGAGCCGTTTCACCTCACTTGGGAAATGCGCGCTGCCGGTGTGGAAACGCCTAAGATCAAGGTCGAAAAAGTCTCTCTGGTTGGTTCGTGGCTCGCGCCCGATTTGAAGATTTCAGCTTTGGACGGACAACTTTATAGCGGTGGAATTCAACTGACCGGACAACTCAATGTCGCTACGCGCGAAGCCAGCGCCAAAAGCTCATTGGATTTCGATGTCCAAAAAATTTCTCCTTTTTTGACACCATTCGGCCAGCGTTGGCTTGCCAAATATTCCTGGGAAACGCCGCCAGATGTCGAAGGCGAGGTGCGCGCTGTCCTGCCTTCGTGGACGAACAAAAAGCCCGATTGGCGCGAGGAAGTTTTGCCGACACTCCAACTGCGAGGCAGCGCATCCGTCGGGCGCGGAAGCTACCGGAATGTTACGGCTACTTCAGCGAGCGCCACGTTTACATACTCCAACATGGTTTGGACGCTGCCGCATATTCGGGTCAACCGTCCCGAAGGCGGCGCGGATTTGAATCTCGTCGCGGATGACAATGACCGCTCCTTTCATTGGCGGGTTCAAAGTGAGATCGATCTAAAAGCGATCCGGCATTTGCTGGATGAAAAAGTTCAAACCGTGTTTGACGATTTTCAATTCACGGAGCCGCCGCAGATTCGTGCAGACGTACGCGGGCATTGGGCTGAAATGGAAAAGACCTCGGCCAGCGGTGAGGTTGCGGCGCGCAATTTCTCTTACCGCAGCAACATGGTTGATAAACTGAATTGCTTCGTGGTCTTCACGAATCAGAATTTGCAATTGACGGATGGCCGCCTCGATCAAGGCAACAGATTTATCACCGCTCAAAAAGTGGAGTTGGATTTTCCGACCCAAAAGATTTTCTTCACTGACGTGTTTGGAACCGTTGATGGCCACGTCGTCGCGGGTTTGATTGGCCGAAAAGTTGCCGCGCATATTGCACCTTACCAATTCGCCGAACCGCCTGCCGTTCGGCTGAATGGAAATCTGACGATTGGCAAAGAGGAAGAAGCGAACCTGCATTTTGATGTGGATGGCACGCAGTTCCGTTGGAAATGGTTTCAAGCCGATCGCATCTCCGGGCGCCTCGATTGGGTCGGAGAAACGTTGCTTGTGACCAATGTGCTGGCGAGGGCTTACGGCGGTGGGCGCATTGCGGGTTGGAGCGATTTCAATTTCGCGGTTAAGGGCGGCGCGGAATATCGATATGACATTGCGGTGGCTGATATTGATATTCAGAACTTCATGAAAACCATCAGTGACAAAACCAATCATCTGGAAGGATTGATTCACGGTCAGATGACGTTGGAATCAGGCAATACGGAGGATTTAAAAACCCTTCGTGGTCACGGTCAGGTCAACCTCCGCGACGGTTTGATTTGGGACGTTCCTGTGTTTGGAATTTTTTCGCCCATTCTCAATGCGATTGTGCCTGGCTCGGGGAACAGTCGGGCGCGTGAAGGGACTGCGAATTTCACAGTGGCCGGCGGAGTGATTTCTTCAGACGACCTCGAGATTCGCGCGCCGACGGTGCGTTTGAAATATCGTGGCGGAGTTGATTTCGAACAGCGAATCGACGCGCGAGTTGAAGCCGAACTCCTTCGCGACACATGGGTGGTAGGCCGCATCGTCAGCCTCGCGCTCACGCCCATCAGCAAGATTTTTGAATACAGAGTCACTGGCACGTTGAGCGAACCGCAAAGCGAGCCGGTTTATATTCCAGACTTCCTGATGATGACGTTGCGACCATTTCACGCCCTTAAAAAGGCGCTCACACCGGATAAAGAAACTCCGGGTTCTGTGCCAGGCACATCCGCGATTCCGCCGTGACACGGTCGCCGCAAAACATTTTTGCCCTTCCAAGTTCGCTCCTCGCGCTGTTAATTGTTGGCCATGCGAAGAATTCAAATTCTGGCGGTGTTGCTCATAGCCGTTGTTCTCAGCGGGAACGCTGGAGCGGCTGAGGCTCGCATCAAAAAAGTGTTGCCGCAGTTCATTGATTTGCAGGGACGCAGTTCACTTTCGCCCAGCCTTTACGAACGCGATGCTTACCAGTTTCTTCTCCGCAACAATCCTGAGCAACGTTCCGGCGTGCAGTTCAAGGTGCAATGGAAGGGTGCTTCGAAGGGGAATAATCTGCGCCTGCGAGTTCAACTGCGCGGCGTGAGAGACGATAATATTCGCGTGGAAACTTTGGAAATGCCGGTGAAAAACAGCGGTCTGGTCAGCGACTGGACGACGCTGACCTTGCGCGAAGAATCCTACAAATCATTCGGTGAATTGGCGGCATGGCGCGCGACGATTTGGGATGGTGATAAACTTCTTTCCGAACAAAAATCCTTTTTGTGGTGACCTTGGTGGTCGCGTGTCCCGCTCAAGCGAGCAATGCATTGATCGACCGCCCTCTTCCATCTTTGGTGACGTAAAACGGACGACCTTCCGTGACGTAGTTGTGGTCGGGAGCAACCCCAAGCGCTTTGAAAATCGTTGCGCGTGTGTCGTCCATGTTGACCGCATTTTCAACTGCAAGCATCGGATGTTCATCGTTGGTTTTGCCATGGACGTAACCGGCTTTGAAGCCGCCGCCAAAAAATGTCATGCAATTGCAACTGCTGAAATGTCCGTGAAAGCCGTACATCTTCTCGCTGTCGATCACGAGTTTCTCGCCGGTATGCCGTTCCGCAAATCCTTCGGCTTCTTGTCCTGCCGACGGCGCGCTCGCAACCGTGCGGCCAAATTCCGTCATGATGCAAACAAGCGTCCGTTCTAACATCCCGCGTTCTTTTAAATCTTTGATCAGCTGCGCAATCGGTCCGTCGATTTGTTTTTTCATTTCGACCATGCGCTTCTGGCCGTTCTCGTGCATGTCGAAACCTTTGAACGGGCCGTATTGATATTCAACCTGCACAAACCGCGCGCCACGTTCCACGAGCCGTCGCGCCAGCAGCAATCCATTTCCGAAACGATTCCCATTGTAGTAGGCAGGTTCGAGTTGTTCGGCCGCAGTGATCTTAGGCTGATAGGCCGCGAGGATTTCGGGCTTTTCGTCTTTCGCGAAATCGAACGCGCGTTTCACGGGCGAATCCATCATGGCGCGCGCTTCGTCCATCACTTGCAAATAATCCTGCGCTTTGGCGGAATCCTGAAGTTCCTTCGCGCTCAAGCCGGAAATTTTCTTCAACAATTCCTGACGTCGATCCAGCCGGTCGATTTTCATCCCAGCAACAGCGTTCAATGTTTCCAATCCTTTGGCAGGATCAGGAATCATGAACGGCGCGTAATTCACGCCGTAAAAACCTGGCCCGAGATATTCGTTGATGAAAAGTTTTTCTTCGTCGGACGTGTCGATGTCGCGCCCGATGTAAATGTAAGGCGGCACCGTTTTATCGCGGCGGCCGAGCGAACGCGCCATGATCGACCCAATGCTGGGCGCTTTCACGCCCGCAGGAAAAAGATAGCCCGTCATCGCGTAATACTGCGCCTTGAGATGCACCGCGCCGAATTTCGTGTCGCTCGTGAGCGTGCGCAAAATCGAGCCGTGCTTCATCTGCGACGCAATTCCTTCCATCCCTTCGCCGAGAAAAATTCCGTCCGCCGAAGTGGGAATCGATTTGCAAGTGCCGAGCAATTCATTGCCCTTCATTCCGGCGCGAAACGGCGTGAACTTTTTCGGGTCCCACATATCCGTCTGCGCCATCCCGCCCGGCAACCAAATCAAAATCATCGCATCGGCTTTAGGCGTGAGTTTTGGTTTTGGCTTGGCTGCTTCTTCAGCACCGAAAGCAAATTGTGACGCGCCGACTCCAGCCGCGGCAATTGCGCTGGTTTGGAGAAATCTGCGACGAGTGATCGACGAACCCATGACTAACTTTTACGACGGAACGAAGAAGAATTCAAACCGCGAGATACGCTAAATACACGAACAGAGATGGCGAATCCCCCGCTTTCCGCACATTTGGGCGGAGCGGGCAATAATTTGCAACCCCGCTCGAGAAGGCTTAATTAAGCACAACAGCTTATGGAAATTGCATTGCCCCTTGATCAAATGACTACGGCGGAAAAACTGCGCGTCATGGAAACCATTTGGGCCGACCTTAGCCGCGATGAAGCGCAATTTGAATCCCCGTCCTGGCACGGAGAAGTCCTGAAAGAGCGCGAGGAAAAAATCAAATCGGGCGCAGAATCTTCTTTGAAAATATCTGGAATCATCACCCCGCGCCGGACAGCGGCGCGATTTCTCCCCGCTTTGTGGCCGTGCGCAAGCACCTTGGGCGCGAATCCTTGCAAACCGGTATTCGGAAAACCGATCGTCGCGACGCCTTTGCCTAAACGCATCGTACTCCTGGCCGGATAATTTTTTTGTTCGCAAAATTTTCCGCGAAACGTAAAATTTCACCATGAGCGTGAAAGAACTCGAAAAGCAGGTAAAAGATCTTACCCCGCGCCAACTCGACACTTTCGCTCAATGGTTTGAACAATATCGGGAGGCTGC
>JBBQAX010000043.1:0-19193 GCA_038316905.1 Verrucomicrobiota bacterium
GAAATTACGGAGTGGCGCCAAGTTGGGTCATTACGGATCCCTCTAAACCTCAAGCACCCGGCGCTCGAGTGTATGTCAAAGATAGTCAGATCACCAGGCCTGTAGAAACATGGCTCGTCCTCGATGAAGATCCTAAGAGCATCAACGATGGAATGTTTCTCGTTGATATGGGCACAGGTTTGGGACTGGTAGATTTACCTTCTCGCCTGCATGGAAACGGTTACGGAATCAATTTTACCGACGGTCACGCGGAGATTTACAAATTGCGCGACAAAGACAGTATTAATTGGGTTGAAGGTGGCGTTCACAAACCAAATCTAGACTGGAATTCACTGACAAACGTCACCTCACGATAACTGAGTGGGAATTAGGAGGAATGGTCGGAGCGACAGGATTTGAACCTGCGACATCTTGCTCCCAAAGCAAGCGCTCTACCAGGCTGAGCCACGCTCCGACACCGAAGAGACCCACATCATTACACAGGTTTTTCCCGGCGCAACGTCTATTTTCAAATTAGAAGAAAAAAGAACGGGAGCTTGCGCCACTTTTCTCCCACCGCTAATTTCTCCGCGCTGCGCCCGTAGCTCAGTTGGATAGAGCAGCGGATTTCTAATCCGCTGGTCGCGCGTTCGAATCGCGCCGGGCGCACCACTTTCCATTTCCCATTTTTGATTTCAGATTTACGATTCTCTTCGTGTTAAAGCTCGAACAATTAGCTGAGTTGCTGGAACAAAACCGATCCGCAGCGTCATCCCGTGTTGAGGAGTTTTCCATTGGGGAAAGATTTTTCGATTTCAACGCGCAGTCGGCGATCATGGCTGTCATCAATCTTTCAGCGGATTCCTGGTATCGGGAAAGCGTTTGCCTCTCAGCCGAAAGCGCAGTTCAACGCGGCAGGATTCTTTCCGCCCAAGGAGCTGCGATTATTGATATTGGTGCCGAATCCTCTCTGGCGAATGCCGCTCGCGCCGACGCATCGCTGCAAACCAGCAGGCTTCTTCCGGTCATCAAGGCGCTGCACTCCGAGCACATTCTTGTATCGGTTGAAACTTACGAGCCAAGCGTCGCAAAAGCATGTTTGGAGGCGGGCGCTAACGTTTTGAATCTGACTGGAGCTCAGCACAGTGAAGAAATATTCCGCATTGCGGCTGCGAATGGAGCGGCGGTAATTATCTGTTTTGTGCAAGGTTCCAACGTCCGTGAAGTGAGAGATTTTGACCTCAGCAGGGATCCGATTCCCATGATGTCTGAATATTTCTCCCGAAAGATCGAAATTGCCACAAACTGCGGCGTGGAGAAGATTTTCATCGATCCAGGTCTTGGTTTCTATTATCGGAATCTGCAAGACAGCGAGGTGCGGGTCCGACATCAGATGAACATTTTCCTGAACACCTTTCGCCTGCGATTTCTTGGATATCCAATCTGTCATGCGTTGCCGCATGCATTTGAATTTTTCGGCGATGAAGTGCGATGCGCGGAGCCATTCTTTGCGGTGCTGGCCTCGCTCGGGAAAACCAATTTATTTCGCACCCACGAAGTTGCTAGGACCAAGGCTGTTTTGGACACTTTGAAGATTTTTTAACCGGATTTTCTGCATAGAAAAACGCCTTCTTCCTCTGATTGCGTTATCCATTGATCAAGGACTGAAATCCCCTGCTTCCCTAACAACCTGGTGATCCCCGCTGTCGTGTGACGATATGAAAAGAAAAGTCGGATTTGCTCGCCGGCACGGAATTCAAATCGCCTTTCAGGAAGGTCAATGACAGAACGACGCGAGAACTGGAAGTAAGCCGCGATGCGTTTCAATTTTAGATTTCCAACGGGATGGTCTTCAATAACGAAGCGCGTCTTACCTTGCCGAGTCTCGATGCCGAGATCAGTCAGAAAGGTTATAAGCCATTCGCGCGTTAACTCATTTTCATAAAGAGGCAGGATTCTTTCCACGCCTGACGAATAATTTTTTCCCGGCGCAAGATTTGCACTGAACAAAAGCAAATCATTCCGGCGAAGCAATGCCGCGAGTTTCGGCACAATTACCTGCGGCTCAAAGTTTGGAATCATTCCAAAAAACGTGAATAACCGCGTGGCCGTCCTCGAAACTTTTGCTGAGAAAATTTCGGCTAAATCTTCATCGGAAGCCAAATCACACACGAACGGAAAACATTTATTCCGTGAAACCACCGCACTTGCGGCCTGCTCTGCAACCAGAACCATCGCTACACTCACGTCGGATGGGGTGTAGAATAATTCCTTCCCCTGCCCTTTCAACAACTTGAGCAAACGGGAATCTTTTTGCCCACCACCACAACCTAATCCAATGAGATGTATCGTCTGAGCGCGAATGCGTTTCGCAGCGTCCACGAAACTTTTTGCGTAAGTTGCGTCGCAATCGGAATCGGTACGCGACGGCGAATATGCCTGATGCAACGCCAACCATTTTTGCGTTTGCTTGATGCTGTCATAGTGAAACTTGTGATTGATCTCCCGCTTCTCAAGCGAATGGATTAAATCGCGCCGAACATTTTCTGGAAATTGGCTGGAATGAATTCGGACTGACACGAGCGACATGAAAGTCATTTAGCCAGAATTAGCTAAATGCACAAAATTGTTTTCGTTGAGTGTTAATCCAATGGAATGCCGCCGTCGTTCGTTATAGTTATAAATACTTCCCCAGCTTCACTCCACACGTTGACTTGGCCTTTGCAGACAGTCATATTTCTGTAATGAGCTTCGACATTTCGAACATCCTGGAGCAGTGGGATTACGAACCAGGACAGGTCGTGGTCAGAAAATTTAAAGGCAAAGATGGTCGCGAGAAAATTCAACTTCGCGTCGATCTTGGTTTATTGCAGATGAATGCCTCGGGCCGTCCTGATGGCAAACGCCCTTTCGGCCAACAGTCGCTCTTGGATCACCACATCTCACAACTGGAGAAACATCGTGAATCGAACGATGGCGACGACGAAAAATTTTCGTTGAAGGCCGAAGATTGCGCAAAGCTCCAGCAGGAAGCCATTCAGTATCACCATCGGTATATTTGCCTCTTTCAACTTGAAGATTACGAAGGCGTGATTCGCGATTCGGAGCGCAACCTGGAAGCCTTTGATTTCGTGCAACATTATGCGGAATCGGATGACATGGCGTGGGCTTTGCAACAGTTTCGTCCGCAACTTTTGATGATGCGAATCCGCGCTCGTGGGGCACTCGCTTTGAAAGAAAACAATTTTTCTACAGTCATTGAATTGATTGAAGAAGGTTTGGATGAGATCCGGAATTTTTATCGCGAACATGGGCGGCATGAACTGCTTGAACAGAGCGGCGAAATTCAATCGCTCGAAGCGTGGCTTCAGGAAATCAGTGCCAAACGACCAATGACGGAACGCGAGAAACTGGAAACCGCGCTTGATGAAGCGGTCAAAGACGAGGATTACGAAAAGGCTGCCAAGCTACGCGATTCATTGCGGAATCTAAAAACCACCTGACGGGCTGAGCGGTAACACAGCTCCCTGAAACAACCCCAACACTGACGATAAAATGACTTTGCAAGAACGGCTCGCCCAGGAAATCAAATCCGCCATGCTCGCGAGGGACGCCAACCGCCTCGGCACATTGCGTCTGCTCAAATCTGCGATTGGCTACGCGCAAATCGAAAAAAAGTCTGAGACAACTTCGGATGTTGATTTCATTGCACTGGTGCAAAAGGAAGTGAAGAAACGCCGCGACTCGGTCGAGCAGTTCGAAAAAGCGGGGCGTTCTGAACTTGCAGAAAAAGAGAAACAGGAAATCACTTTACTCGAAAACTTTTTGCCACAAGCGATGTCCGAAGTGGATCTCGAAACTCTTGTTCGCGCGACCATTCAGGAAATCGGCGCCACCAGCAAAAAGGAGATGGGCCAGGTGATCAAAGCCGTTCAAGCGAAAGCCGCAGGACGCGCCGAAGGCAAAACGATCAGCGCCTTGGTTGGAAAATTACTTCCTTAATCAACGTTGCGGGAATATTTGGTAGAGCAGGAAATAGATCAGCACGCCTGTCACCGAGACATACATCCAAAGCGGCCAGGTCCATCGCGCAATTTTTTTGTGAAAATCATAACGCGCTTTTAATGCACGGCTCAGCGTCATCAAAATCATCGGCACAATCACCACAGCCAACACTGTGTGGGTCAGCAAAATTGTCAGGTAGTAAGGACGAAACCAATGAGTTTTATCGAAAGTCGTGCGGGGAACGTTGAAGTGATAAATGAGGTAACACGTCAGGAAAATTACAGAGGTGCAGAACGCCGCGATCATGCAGTTACGATGCGGAACCACCTTCTTCTGGCGGATAAAAATGTAGCCAAGAATCAGGAAGATTGTGCTGGTAGCGTTGAGAGTTGCATTTATGGCAGGGAGATCTGAAAGCGTCATAATTTATTTTTCCCGTAAAAGTGTTTTTACGGCGGCAACTATCTCGCCTTTGCTTTGTGAACTCTCTCCGTCAAACCAGCCCCGAATTCTCCCCTGCTGATCAACAAGGACGAATTTCGTGCTATGCAAAAATAAATCGGCTGGGACTTCGCGTTCTTCCGGTTTTTTTTCGTAGATCACCAGCTTCAGTCCGTCCACAACAAGACGGTTTAGCTCGGGCTTCGGGCCGCTCAGAAACCACCAGCGATTCTGTTCAGCACCATATTGCTGTCCGTAATTTTCTAAAACTTCTGGTGTGTCAAACTCCGGATCGGCGGTGATGGAAATGAGTTTGATGTTTTTATTCTTCGGCAATGCCTCTTGAAGTTCGCGCATCCGTTTCGTCATGCGGATGCATTGCAGCGGACATCGCGTAAAAATCACGTCAGCAATCCAGATTTGCCCACGAAGGCTTGCTGCAGAGACGGCTTCGTAGTGCTGATTGGTCAGCGAAAACTTCCCCACTTGACTATAAATCTCCGGCGATTTGCCACCACCGCCATTCGTCCATATGAACGCGCCCACGATCACCGCGATCACGAGCAGCAAGATTCCCCACACAAAAATTTGGACTCGGCGAAAATTTGAATTCATCTAAAAAATTTCAGGAGCAGCCGTCATGAACACAAGACGAACTGCTCCTGTAAATTGGGACGTTTGTGCAGTGCTGATCCGTGATCTCGGTTACTCAAAACTAACAGGGCCACCTGTCTTTGTCTTTTCCGCCAACCACTTGTTGTAATCCTCCGCGGTATCCACGACGAAAACTCCATCCATTGTTGCATGACCGCTGCCGCAAAGCTGCGCGCATTGAATCTGGTATTGTCCAACTTTGGTTGGCGTAAAATGCAAAGGAATTTTCATTCCTGGAATCGCATCTTGCGTGACTCGCATTGGATCCAATTGGAAAGAATGAATGACGTCTTTAGATGTAAGATAAATAATCACCGGTTTGTTCACTGGTGCGTGAATATCCTTGGGATTCGGAGTGCGGTCGTCCTGGCCTTCTGGATCGGAGTCCACGTAGCCCATTGGATTATTGCCGTTCACCAAACTGATGTCTTGCTTGCCGAAAACACCATCAGCACCCGGGTAACGTGAGTTCCAGGTAAACTGTTCAGCGGTCAAGCGAATGACTGTTGATTCGTTTTCAGCAGGGAATTTACCAACAGCCTTTGCCCAGAGTGGGATTGCTAGCGCAAAGAGAAGAACACCTTCAACGCCCGCAACTGCCACTTCAATGTAAGTCGAGGCATGTGTTTTGGCACCGTTGTAATCTGCTTTTGGATTCTTGGATTTGCGAAAGCGAACGATCGTGTAAAAGAAAAAGACGATCCATCCGATAAAAAGTGCAATCATCAGCCAATGGACCCAAATGATAAGAGCGTCAACGTCCTTGCCATGCTCGGAGGCCAGAACAGGTAATTGAAGAAAGCGCGAGATGTCTAAATACTGATTCATGTTAATCGTTTTCGTGAAGGTGTTGTTCAGGAGAAGATAGAGAGGAATTACCTTGTGCTGCTCTTCGCGCGATGAAGGCGAAGAATCCAGCAATGGCGGCCAGCACTGAAGCAACTACGACCAAGAGAGTAAAAATGCCCCAGTTCATTCCCTGAGCCATCGGTGAATCTGATTCGCCAAAGCAGGTTGCGCAGGCCATTGCTGACGGTGCGGATGCTAACGAAACTACAATAAGCAAAGCAACGACTCGGTATCGGATCATAAATAACTGATCGCTTTCAGTTTTTTTAAAACAACTTTGCCATACCAGAGCAGAGCAACGCCAGCGACCAGGGAGCTCACTCCCAATACAAGCGGCTCTCTTTCATGGGTGACAAAATAGCTTTGTAATTCCCACCCGCCGAAGCCAAAGGCAAGCAACGTGGAAGCTGCAACGAAGATAATATGAAAAGCTTTCAGGGACATTTATTTGAAGTGGACGATGTTAGCTGGCTCCATGGACCAGATCGTAAGATACATTAGGCCCACGACAAAGAAACCTGTGAATGCGAGGATGGAATAAATTAATTTTTTTTCTGAAATTAAATGCATGAAATAGCCCGCAACCAGAAATGCCTTGGTAGACGCTATGATTAGCGCGACCACGATATTCCAGGTATTGCTGTCTTTAGCGCCGAAATGAATATAGGACGCCCAAACAGTGAGGACGGTTCCCACAAGCAAGGCCGCAAATATGATTAAGTAGCCGCGGACATGTTTACTGACGTCGTGATGCGTGTGTTGATCGCTCATAAGTTTTACAAAAGATAAAGGACTGGAAAGAGAAAGATCCAAACCAAATCAACGAAGTGCCAGAATAGACCGGAAACTTCGATGCGATTTGTGAAACGCTCAGGCTCTGTCTTCCACATTTTCGCGCCAGGGCCCCATAGAAATGCGATCACCAGCGCGCCGCCAATAACGTGCAAGGCATGCAACCCGGTCAGCGTAAAGTAAATTGCCATGTAGGTGTTGTGCGCCGGGCCGTAGTTTCCAATTTTTTTGATTTCAGAAGTGGGAACCGTGATGTGCTTGTGTTCCGGATGTTTGCCGTGTTCTGGGGAATTGATCTCACTTAATTGCTTGGCCTCAATTCCATCCAAGATGACGTGATCCGCAGTTTTCTCTACCATATGACCATCGACGTAAGTTCCATCACTTTTCACGATCTGGTAGTGAGTGAATTTATCTTTATATTCGTAACTTTTGATGCCCAAAAACCCGAGTGCGCAAAGAAGCGTAATCGCCTGATACACTCTAAATTTGCCAAACTGATTCATTTTTAGCGATACCCACGCCATCACTACGGTGATACTCGACGTGATGAGAACCAGAGTGTTGATTGTTCCGAGCGGAACATTCAGCAAGCCTTTCGGCCAGGTTCCTTCAGCCGCCCCCACGCGCAATAAAATGTAAGCGGAGAAAAGAGCGCCGAAGAGCATGACTTCGGATGCCAGGAACAGCCAGATGCCGAGTTTCGCGTTGTAGAGACCGGTATCAGGCCGGGGTTTTACTGTGTATGGAATTTCCATGGAAATTATTTAGGTGAGGGTTTAGCCGTTTTGTGAGTGCCGGGTTCCGGTTCGTTCTGCGGCGTAAAATCCGCCTTATGTCCAGGAACGCTGTATTCGTACGGACCGCGATAGACATTCGGCACCTCGATAAAATTCCCGTGCGGTGGTGGTGTTGGCGTCTGCCATTCGAGCGTGGTTGCGTCCCACGGATTATCCGACGCAACCTTCCGACCGTTCCTGATGCTCCAAAAGAAGTTGATGATAAATGGAATTTGAACGATCGCCAGCAGCCATGCCGCATGAGAAATCATCTTGTTGAGATCAATGAAGAACTGAGGAATACCGATGATTCCCTCACCTGAACCGGCGTAAGTCGCTCCGCCGTCATATAAGCGACGGTTCAATCCCGCCATTCCTTGCACGAACATCGGCTGGAAAATCAAATTCATGCAGAGCAGCGAAAGCCAAAAGTGAACCTTGCCCCAGAATTCGCTCATGTGACGCCCCGTAGCTTTTGGATACCAATAATATATCCCCGCAAATAGTGCGAAAATGGTTCCTGGCGCGACGATGTAATGGAAATGCGCAATGACGTAGTAAGTGTCATGGAGGAAAATATCGCTGTAATTAAATCCAAGCGGCAGACCCGTGAGGCCTCCAATCCCGAACATTGGGAGAAACGCGAGACAGAAAAGCATTGGCGTATTGAAACGAATTGACCCTCCCCACAGCGAAATGAAGAAACAGGTCAAGATAATGACAGACGGAATTGAAATGATCATTGTCGTCGTCTGGAAAAACGTGCTGATCTTGGTTCCCATTCCAGTGAGATACATGTGATGCGCCCAAACGATGAAGGAGAGAAATCCAATCGCCAACGAGGAATAAACCAGTGATTTGTAACCCCAAATTGGTTTACGCGAATTATTGGTGATGACTTCGCAAACGATTCCCATGGCGGGCAGAATCAAAACATAAACTTCAGGATGGCCGAGGAACCAAAACAAATGTTGCCATAGAAGCGGGCTTCCACCACCGCTGATGGGCAGCACCTGGCCGGAAATTACCAAACCTGTGGGAAGGAAAAAGCTGGTGTCCGCAACTTTGTCCATCAACTGCATAAGGGCGGCCGCTTCGAGCGGGGGAAACGCGAGCAACAAAAGAAATGCCGTAACAAACTGCGCCCAAACGAAAAAAGGCATACGCATCCAGTTCATTCCTGGGGCGCGCATTTGTATAATTGTGACGATGAAATTAACTGCGCCTAAGAGCGACGACGTGATCAGGAAAACCATTCCGATGATCCAGAAGGTTTGTCCTTGAGTCGGAATAATCGTTGCCAGCGGTGAATAAGAAGTCCAACCAGCCTGGGCGGCACCCCCTGGAATAAAAAAGCTGACCATCATAATGACGCCACCTACAACGAAACTCTGGTAGCTGGCCATGTTGATTCGCGGAAATGCCATATCAACTGCACCGATTTGCAGCGGGACCACAAAGTTCCCAAATGCTGCAAACGCCAAAGGCACAATACCAAGAAATACCATGATGGTTCCGTGCATGGCACCGAACGCATTATACAAATCTGGCGACATGACTCCACCAGCCGCGGCGTCTCCCAATGCTTGTTGTAAAAGGCCTCCGATAATCGGGATCGGTTTTCCTGGGTAGGCAAGCTGCCAGCGCATCGCCATGATCAACGAAAATCCTATAAAAAGAAAAATCAGCGAGGTAATGGCGTACTGAATTCCGATTACTTTATGGTCCGTCGAGAAGATGTATTTGGCCCAGAACCCGGGCTCATGATGAGCGTGTTCTTGGTGGTGAGAATCTTGATTTGTGTGCTGCATGGCTTTATTTATTGTCGCCGCGAAAACCGAAATCTTTTTTCCAGATTTTAGGGGCGCTAGTTAACTTCGCGTTTGTTTCAGTGTCAACGGCAGAATCAATTCAGGTAATTATTTTTCACTTTGTCGAACACCATCAAACCCAATAAGAGCGGCAAATAGATTATCGACACAAAAAAGAGCTGCCGCGCCGCAGAGATTGTCAGCCGATTTGAAAATTTAATAGCCGAGTATAAAAATATTGAGCCGAGCGCGATGGCTCCCACGCAGTAAGCCCAACCCACCAATCCCAGCAGCATCGGAAAAAGGCTGACTGAAAATAATCCCATCGTGTGGCTGACCGCTTGTCGGCCAGTGCGAACTCCATCCGGATCAATGACAGGCAACATCACGTAACCGCCGCGCGCGTAGTCATCACGATACATCCACGCAATCGCCAAAAAGTGCGGCAGCTGCCAGAAAAACAAGATGGCGAACAGTGACCAGCCTTCGGAGCTAATCTCGTTTCGCGCGGCAGTCCATCCCATCAACGGCGGCAACGCGCCCGGAATGGCGCCGATAACGGTATTCAAGGACGTAATTCGTTTTAACGGCGTGTAAACAAACAGATAGCTGATGAGTGTAGCGATCCCCAAAATGCTGGTGAGCAAATTGACTTTCCACGCGAGATAGCCCAGCCCGACGCTGGAAATTAAACCGCCAAAAATTAAAACGGTTTCCGGCTGCAATCTCCCAGATGGCAACGGACGGTCTTCCGTCCGTTTCATTTTACCGTCGTGCTCGCGTTCAAGAAGTTGGTTAAGCGCTGCGGCACCACCGGCAACCAAAGCAGTTCCGAAAAGCACATGGAACAATCTCGCCCAGTCCATCGGCCCGCGGATCCCGATGTAAAATCCGACAGCTGTCGTCATCAGCACCAGACTGGTTAACCGTAATTTGACCAGTTCAGAAAAAATCGTGAATGCGGATTTTTCGATCGTCGGCGCGACGCTGATGGGTTGAGCAGTGGCTTTCATTTAAGTCGTCAACGCAGCTTTGGAATCTGAGGCAGGTTCAACTGATGACGCGGCACCAAGATGCGGAATGTGTTTTCTTCCTTCAACGGAAATCTTTCTCGCGACGATTGTAATCACTGCGCCCATCACCAAACTCGTGGCGCCGAGAACTACATGAGCAGTAGCGATGTCAGCCGGCTTGTTTTTCAAAACGGTAATAACCCCAAGGGCAAGTTGCGCCAAAATCATTCCAGACCAGACCAGAGCCAATCGGGTCACTTGATGCTTCACACCTGGAGCTTTCCACAACCGAAAGGTTAGAAAGGTAACGCCGCCCAAAATCAAAAACGCAGTGACGCGGTGTGCCATGTGAACAACGATATGCGTCGCCGTAATAGGGTTTGGATCTCTCGCATCATGCCGATTTTGGTTCATCCTCTCAATCGAAGCGGCATCGGTCGGTGGCCAAACTTTTCCGTAAGCCAGCGGGAAATCAGGGACGGCAAGGCCAGCATGCTGATGACGCATCGTCGCACCCAAAACCAATTGTGCGAAAATCAGGAGGGTTGTTGCGCCCACAAACGCACTCATACCTTTCCCGATTATTTTTTGAGAAGTTGAAATGCTCTTCCAAAAAGGACTTGTGAATAATGCAATGACGCCGGTGAGAACTAAAAATAGCTGCGCGAGCGTGGCGTGAAAAACTCCAATCTCATCTTTCATTTCTGTTACACGCAACCCACCTAAAACCCCTTGCAGCACGACCGCCGATAACGCGACGATTCCATACCAACGCAGGCCCGACGTTTGTTTGATCGTTACCAGACCAAGAATAATCCCGCCAAAACTAATGAGTGCGATGGTGATAAACACCGGGGTGATTCTCACGCCCATCATGCCGCCCACGACGAACAAAACTGCGAGAATCAAAGCGATTCCGTTACGCCTGTCCCTTCCGCTGGTTTCGCGTGCCCAAAGCCAAATCGCCAAAATCGCGGTCAACAATCCAACCGCAGATGCCAAAAGTCTGTGAGTGTGTTCATAGAATATTCCTCCAACCCATTGAGAAATGGGAAAAAGAAACATGTTGTAGCCATAAGTCGTCGGCCAATCTGGAACCGACATTCCGACGCCATGACTCGTCACCAATCCTCCGAGTCCAATCAGCGCGAGGGTGCAGAGCGCCGTAAAAACAGCGAACCGATGGAGCCAGCGATTATCAGCCGAGGGAGACATTTTCGTGATTTAAAAAATGAAACCGCTGAGGATATTGCCCCAGCGGTTTATGAATTTTCTAAAACTTATTTTACATCCAAGGCGAAGTCAGCGGTCACTGATTGATCTTTGACTTCGATTTCTTTCGTCACCGTTGAGCCAATTGGAGCGGCTTTGCGGTGTGATACTTCCAACGTGTATTTGCCGGGCGGAACGTTCGCAATCTTGTAACTGCCATCCTTGCCGCTGACTGCAAAATACGGGTGATCAAATATGCTGATGTAAGAAAACATCCAGGGATGAACATCGCATTTGAACTTCAAAAAGGGCTCGGATTTTTCAAACGCAAAGATCAAATCAGGCGCTTTCGCCATCTGTGCTTTATTGGCTTCCGGATTGCCCGCAACTGCCGGAATTGGATGAACGTTATGCATGAATGGATCAGAGTTTTTAACCTGAATCTTTTGACCGGTTTGAGCCGCCGCGACATACGGCACATATTCGCATCCCTTCTGATCCACTAACAATGGCTGTGCGGATGCACCGGCAGATTTGCCAGTCACGCCTTTGAGGGAAACGATAACATCCGCCAAATTCCCATTGTCCACTGCGTAGAAACGAGTTTTGACTGGACCGGTGTGAAGCGAACCGCATTTAGCATCCATCGGGATTTCCTTTTCCGGTGGTGGGGTTCCCTTCAAAGTGATTTTTCCCGAGATATCCGCAGCAGAAGCGGACATCGCGGTGAGACTTAAAAGTGCAAAAAAACGAAGCTGATTTTTCATATAGAATTTGTATTTTTTAGAACGTTTCGAATCTAACATTAGAACCCGTAACTTCAAGTTTGATTTTGTGAAATATTTCACAATCTCTAATTCTCCGACGCCAAAAGCGGAGGCTTATTCAGACAAAGATTTCATTACTGCCGCCATTTCTATCGCCGTTTGTGCGGCTTCTGTTCCCCGATTGTGAGTCTTGCTGAGGCAACGCGCTTTCGCTTGTTCTTTGTTCTCCAGCAACAGAACTTCATGAATCACAGGAATTCCCGATTCGACCTGAATTTGCATCAACGCATCACTCACTGCCTCACCGATATGTTGAGCATGAGTTGTTGCGCCACGCAAAATAACGCCGAGGCAAACAATCCCGCTCACCTGAGGTGAAGCTTGCGCCACTTTTGCAGCGACGACTGGAATTTCAAACGCACCCGGCACTCGAAGGATTTTAACTTTTCCTTTCACTCGAACGAACTCCGTTTGAGCTGCGCGCATCATGGCATCAACGTATTGCGCGTTATATTTCGAGGCGATGATCACAAAATTCCCGCCGACATGACCGCGAATTGATTTTAGATTTTTGCGAAGCATTAAATTAAATGGCCAAGTTTTTCCCGTTTGGTTTTAAGGTAACTTTCGTTGTGCGGATTGGACTTAATGCGAATCGGAACCTGCTCAACAATCTCCAACCCGTAACCATCAAGTCCAACAACCTTCTTCGGATTATTCGTCAGCAAGCGAATCGTCTTCAATCCGAGATCCACCATAATTTGCGCGCCCAAACCGTATTCGCGCAGATCCATTTTGAACCCGAGCTTTAAGTTCGCCTCAACGGTGTCGTAACCACTTTCCTGTAATTTGTAGGCTTGGATTTTTGGTCCGAGTCCGATGCCACGTCCTTCCTGGCGCATGTAAACGATCACCCCCCTGCCCTCTTTTGAAATCTGCCGCATCGCCTGATGAAGTTGTGGGCCGCAATCGCAGCGGCGCGAACCAAAAACATCGCCGGTCAAACACTCACTATGCACGCGAACGAGGACGTTCTTTTTCCCTGCGACTTCGCCTTTAACAAGCGCGAGATGGTGTTGGCCATCGAGATTGGAGCGGTAGAGATGCAGATCGAAGTCGCCGAAATCGGTTGGCATTTTGATCGATTCAATATGCTCGACCAGTTTTTCGCGAGTTCTGCGGAATTTAATCAGCTCTTCGATGGAACAAATTTTAAGGCGATGTTTCTTTGCGAATCTACGCAACTCCGGCAAACGCGCCATTTCGCCCGAATCGCTCATGATCTCGCAGATCACGCCCATGCTGCGAAAGCCAGCCAATTTTACTAAATCCACGGCCGCTTCAGTGTGGCCAGCGCGTTGCAAAACTCCGCCCGCTTTCGCGCGCAAAGGGAAAACATGTCCGGGCTGCACCAGATCATTTGGAAGCGCAGTGGTGTCCGCCATGACCTTTATAGTTTGCGCGCGATCAGCGGCACTGATTCCGGTAGAGATATTTTTGGCCGCGTCAACGCTGACTTGGAAATCAGTTTTAAAACTGTCCCGGTTCTGCACGACCATTTGTTCGATTCCGAGTTGCTTTAATCGTTCTGACGTTGTCGGCACACAAATCAAACCACGTCCAAATTTAGCCATGAAATTGATTGCTTGAGGCGTCACTTTTTCAGCGGCCATGATCAAATCGCCTTCGTTCTCCCGGTCAGCGTCATCGACGACTATAACCATCTTGCCTTTGCGCAAGTCAGCAATGATGGATTCAACGGAATCAAATGACATTTTCATTTTGCGAACGGAATTTAACGAACTGCCCGACAACTGCCAGCAACAAAAAAACCTCGCTCTTTGGAGCGAGGTTTTTCTAAGCGTAAACTGGAACGAGAATTAATTTGACTTCACTTCGCTTGCTTTCGGACTCTTCAAGGCTGACTGCTTTGAAACAGATTTGCTGCACGCGCTTTTATCAGCACAGGCTTTGGCAGATTTCGAAGGGCATTCGACTTTGGCTTTGTCGCCACTCGACTTTTTATCCTTGCAACATTTCTCGCCTGCAAAGACCGGCAAAGCGGCAATGGAGGCCAACGCAAAACAAACGATTATTTTTTTCATATTAGTATTTGATAGCGAATTGAATTTTTAATCAACCGCTTTCACCCACTTCAGACGCGCGAACTAATATTTTGTTCAATCTCATCCAACACAAATTGCGTTTGACTCCTGAAAAACACGACCGCAGCATGAAAAAGGTTTTGCTCCAGTTTCAGTCCTAGACGCAGCAGGAATGCATTTTCAACTTAAACAGAATATGAAGAAATGGATTTTTAGAATTGTCGCTGTAGTAATCGTCGTCATGGTGATCGCGGCGGTGTTCGTTTTTATCAACCTTAACTCCATCGTGAAGAAAGGTGTGGAAACAGTCGGCCCCCAATTGACCAAGGTGGATGTTCGCCTGGGCGCAGCAAAACTTTCGCCGATGAACGGCAATGGAGAGCTGAGTAAATTATTCGTTGGAAACCCCGAAGGTTTCAAAACGCCGTCCGCTATCGAGGTCGAGAATGTGAAAGTCGCCGTAAAGCTTGGATCCGTCCTGTCGGATACGATTGAGATCGACGAAGTGAACATTCAAGCACCCGTAATCACGTTTGAGGGCGGACTTGGCGGAAACAACTTGAGCCAGATTTTAAAGAATCTTGAAGGCTCTCCCGACGATGTGAAACCCACTCCTGAAGGCAAACCCGCCAGCGAAGGTGGTAAGAAGTTTTTTGTCAAAGACGTCGTAATCAACGGCGGCATGATCAATGTCAACATCACGGGCCTCACTGAGAAAACGATTACGATTCCCCTACCCCCGATCCATTTGCAGAATATTGGTTCGGAAAATAGCGGCGTTACGGCTGCGCAGCTTTGCAAACAGATTTTAAAACCGATGATTGCCAGCGCAATGGATGCGGCCGTCAAAGCGATTGCCAAGTCGGGAACTGATCTGAAAAACCTCAATTCGGAAGATGCGAAGAAAACGATCGACGGACTTAAAGGTCTCTTCAAAAAATAATTTCCTATTCCTCCTGATCCTCAGACTCAAATAAAAATACATGCAAAAAACAAAAATGTTCAGCTCTGCTCCAACCAAAACTTCTACATTCGCCACCATCAGCGGCTTGCTTGCTGCGTCAGTCCTGACTGCTTCAGCGCAGGTTCCGGCGGTGGAAAAAAAGCCCGCGTGGGATACGTCGGCGGCACTTGGTCTCACTTTAACCCGCGGCAACAGTGACACATTGCTGTTCACAGGGAACATTTTGACAGCCAAGAAGTGGGACCAACACGAACTTTCATTTGGCGCGGACACGACTTACGGCGAAATCGAAAGTGAGAAGAACGCGGAATCACTCCATGGATTCGGGCAGTACAATCGTTTATTCACGGAACGGGCTTACGGCTACCTGCGACTTGACGGACTTCACGATGCAATCGCCGATATTGAGTATCGATTCACGTTCAGTCCCGGCGTTGGATATTATTTCATCAAAGAAGAGAACACGAAACTCAGCGGCGAAGTCGGACCCGGTTTCGTTACTGAAAAGCAAGGTGGCGAAGCGAGCAGCTATTTGACTTTGCGCCTGGCTGAGCGATTCGAACATAAATTCAATGACCGCGCCAGAATGTGGCAGTCGCTCGAATTGCTTCCTCAAATCAGTGATTACGAAAATTTCGTCGCCAACTTCGAATTAGGCGTCGAGAGCAGTTTGACGGAAAAGCTCAGTCTGCGGGCCTACATCCAGGATACTTTTGATAATCAACCAGCACCTGACCGCAAGAGAAACGATCTCAAGCTGGTGACTGCTCTGGCCTACAAGTTTTAATTCGGACAACCGGAAAACAAGCAACGAGGAAAAGTTACTGATGGAAATTCGCAACGCCCTGCGCGTGCGCGACAACGGTTGATCGGCTCCGGCTGATCCAGTTTTTCGTTCAGCGTTAAACAGTTTCGGGCAAACGCCTGAAACTGTTTTTACATGTCGTTATCCAAACGCACTGCCTCGTGCAATTCGTCAAAGAAGTCCGGCAACGCTGATTGAATTCTGTTCCAGTTGGGAATCAGTGAGGTTGACAGAGGATCTTTTTGAAAATGCCTCGACGCTTCCCGAATACTGTGAACGAACGTGTTGACCGCCGTTTCTTCATCGTGACGATGATAGTTCAATCCGTTGACGACTGCTTCAGCGTTATAAAAACGCAACGTATCTTCAGCCTGACGCATGTAACTGCTCAATAAAGTATCCAGCAGACCGCGATCAATTTTGATGCCTTCCGCTGCCATACGTTGAAAAAAGGATTTGCTGATGTCCACTGCCATCCGGTTTAGGCCTCGGTCTGAATCACGTGGGGAAAGTTCCTGGTGTTTATGGTCGTAGTTCTCGCACAGCTCGGACTGGCAAATCGCGCGCGGCGCGGAGTTGCGAAAAACTTCCGCGAGCAAACCGACTTCCAACGCCCAATCATAGGGAATGCGGACACGTCGCACGAGATCGACATCCAAAGCGAATTCACCGGCGAGCGGGTATCGAAACGTGTCCATGTAAACAAGGAAAGCGTGTTCGCCGAGAATACTCTTCAACGCCCTGAGCAGCGGCGTCACCAGGAGCCGCATGACGCGGCCATTCAGTTTTTCACTAACGCGAGCGTAGTAACCTTTGCAAAAGTCGAAGCCGAGACTTGGATGTGCCACGGGGTAACAAAGGCGCGCCAGAAGTTCGCGATTGTAGGTGATGATGTCGCAATCGTGGACGGCGACCATTCGGGACTGTTCACTGGCCAGCACGAACCCGAAACAAGTCCAGACATTGCGACCTTTTCCCATTTGGCCGGGACTGAGTTCCGCATCGTTGAGCTGCTTATAAAGCTTCTGCATCCTCGGGCCATCGTTCCAAATCAGAATGGGTTTTTGCGGAAGTTGTGCAAAAAACTTTTTTGCTTTTCGCCAATTCACCCCAGTCGCTTGATCAATCCCGATCACGATCTGTTTAAGATAAGAGATACCGCGAAGCTCCCGCACAATCCTCTTCAGGGCCAACGATCCGAGTTCCTTGATATGACAAGGAAGCACGAGCGCGATGGGACTTTCCTGAGTAAATTCCTGCAAATCCTTTTCTAATCGGGCGACATTCGGTTGCCCAAGTCGATGCAGTGTGGCGACGGCGCCGGTTTGAAAAAAGTCTGACATGATTTGAAAAATTATGCATTGGGCTGGAATAATCGGGCAAGTGTGAATCCCACTTTTTTCAGAATTTTTTCGGCAAATAAATTGACGAGGATGCGAAGTCAGAAAATCTTCAAGTAATTGAAATTAGTCATTTTGCATTATCATCTTCGCCCGGGCGGCATCCGACGCATCATCGAGCTGGCGACGCCGCACCTGGCGAAAGAAAACAAAAAGATCAAACGCGTTGTTCTGGCGGCTGGCGAAGATGCGGATCCAAAATGGAAACGCTTTTTTGATAAGCACATGGCGCCGACGCCGCTCGAATTCTTTATCAATTCCGCATTCAATTATCTTTCTGAACAAAGTGGGAGCACGCTGGAGCTGACACGGCAGGTTCGAGACGGATTGAAAAATCTCTTCGTGGAATCAAACAGAGCCAACACGATCGTCTGGGCACACAATCTTGGAATCGCGCGCAATTTAATCCTCAGCCGCGAACTCGCTCGTGAATGTGAATCCAAAAACATCCGGCTCATTTCGCATCATCATGATCTCTGGTTCGACAACCGTTGGTTGCGCTGGCCGGAGATGCAAAAATTTGGTTTTCGTTCCCTGGATTCTGCGGCACGCGCGATTTTTCCAACCACGTCTAATGTCCGGCATTTCACCATCAACCAAAGCGATGCGTCTCGCTTGCAAAAGCATTTCGGTAAACGCGTGGGATGGCTTCCCAATCTTTCTGAACGCACGCCGCTTCCGACCAGCGAACGTTTAGCCGAGGTGCGCGATTGGCTTCAACAACGCGTCAACGACAAAGACGCGCCGGTGTGGATTTTACCTTGCCGTTTATTGCGCCGAAAAAATGTTGCCGAAGCATTGCTGCTCGCGCGCTGGCTGCGCCCAGAGGCGTGGCTGGTCACGACTGGCGCCGCAAGTTCGTCTGATGAACAAAGTTATTTTGAGAAACTTACCACGGCGGCGCACCATCATCATTGGCGATTGCGCCTTGGAATTCTTGCCGGGGACGAAGCACGTAAACCTTCCGTCGCCGAACTCCTGGCCGTGAGCGAAGCGGTGATGCTTACCTCCATTCAGGAAGGTTTTGGTTTGCCCTATCTCGAAGCTGCTGCGTCGCGTCGCCCGCTCATTGCGCGAGCAATTCCAAACATTGCGCCGGACCTGGAGCAATTTGGTTTTAAATTTCCTCAGTGCTACAAAGAAATTTTCGTGTCGCCGGCGTTGTTCGATTGGGAGAAAGAATTTGAGCGCCAAACAAAACTTTTCGGGATGTGGCGAGAACAATTGCCGCGCGTTTGCCGCCGACTTGCGGGACAGCCGATACTTCTCAAATCACAAAAAGATCCCCGCCCCGTTCCATTCAGTCGATTGACTTTGTCGGCGCAACTGGAAGTGCTGGCGAAACCGGCTTGTGAATCGTGGGAGAAGTGCGCGCCGCTGAATCCTTTTCTTGAAGAATGGAAGAAACGCGCCGCAGCGGGAAAATTAAAAATCACTCCGTGGCCACGCACCGCTGACGCGTGGTTGAGCGGATCCAATTATGCCCGAAGATTTCATCAGCTCGCCAATGTTCAGGTGCGGCGAGTTCCTTCCGCACGAACCGTCGCAGCGGCGCAACAGGATTTTATTCAGGCCAAGCTGGATGCCGAACATCTCTTTCCTTTATTGTGGTCGAGA
>JBBQAX010000044.1:0-19174 GCA_038316905.1 Verrucomicrobiota bacterium
ATTCAAATCTTCACGAGCAAACCAGCTCGAGAAACCAGAGTTCATCCGCGTGACCTTTTCCCCGCCCCAGATCAACATGCGCGAACCTGTCCAGATGGCGGAATGAAGCCTGCGGCCTTCAGGAATTGCGCCCGTCCCGGCGATGGCGGTCCATTGGTCTGAAGCCGGTGAATAGATCAACACGTTTGTTTTGTTGGCGTATTCTCTGTAGGTGTCGAAGCCCGAACCGGAGACGGCGGTTTCTTCACCGCCCCACAACACAACCTGGCTTCCGGTCCAGACGGCCGAAGCCCCTTCGGCCACGATATTTCCAGGTGGGACCGCCCCTTTGCTCCACTGACCGGTGGCAGAATTATATCGAATCGTCTCCACCAATCTCAAAGGATAGGAATTGGCGAAATATCCCCATCGGAAAACGATCAGTTCGGTGCCGGTGTTGACGGACAATTCACCCGACTGCCCGGAAATGAACTCGGCATTGGCGGCGGGCGGATTCAATTGCGTCCACTTTTCCGCTGCCAAAATTGTTTCGGCGTTCGGCATGCGCGCAAATCCTTGGTCAACGAGTGATTGATTGGTTGGATCATCCGACATCACGATGCCGCCGGGCGCGAGAGGCGGGCCAGTCAGATTCGGCGGCAGGTTGGCGGGCGAGATGAATCCACTGATTTGACCGGCGGACACCGGGCCGATGACACTTTGCGCCGTCGCCGCTGAATTGGCCGAACCGGCGCGGATCGCATACGGCGCGGAGGTGATTTGCTGGCGCGGCAAGAGCGTGACGTAGTTTGATCCCACTCCGCTGGGCCGGACGGCAATCTCCAACCATCGATCATTGCCATTGAAAGAAGTGGTCGCCATCGGGAAGTTCAACGTCACGGTAAATAATCCATTGCTGACACTCACGTCATTGGCATCGACCGCGCTCGTCACCGCGCTCCCACCAGAACTCGCGCCGAAAAGATTAAATCGAAAGTCATAAACACCGTTGGCCTGGGCCGTCTGGTCGGTCAGTTTTCCCTGATAAGTAAATGCGCTGGTTTGGGCGTGAAGATCGTTGACCGCGCAAAGCCCGTTGGTGAATACGATCAAGGCGACCATTCGGAGCAGAGAAATTTTCATAAACAATTTTTTAAAGTTGAACGAAATTTGAGAAACCCAAGCCATGCAATCAAATCACGCGGAAATTGTCGAAGGGTTTAGATATTACCTCACCACCCACTCAAACCGACGAACGGGAATTCATCTGCAAATTAGATGGTGGCTTACCTTCATAACTACATTGCTTACCGTGTCGAGCCATTGCTGGGGGGAGAAATTAAACACGTTTCCCCATCAAAATTGAGCTGAGGGCCGCAGGTATCTTTCGCTCGCGACCCTGGAGCGTGTTACTCGAACTCACGGTAAATTTCGGGCGCGATAATATCGTTGCTTAAACCCGTTTACATTGGTTTCAACAAAAGTAAACGGCGAAGCATTCGTAAGGATCGAGACCCAGTTAGTCGTCGCGAGGTTAGTCGAGATTTGCACGATGTAGTTTGTTCCCGCAGTCCCCGTGACGGTGAATTGAAATTGGTTATTGGTGTAGGAGGGCGAACTTAGGGTGGCGGCAATGGCCGGAACACCCGGGGGATTTTCAGGCGAAACAGAGTTGCGCGGCGCGGGCGGGGTGAGCGTGGTGAAATCGTTCGTGTTATCATTGGCATCGGTGTAACCGCCATTTTTGCGCAGGATGGAAACGGTGTTGTTTCCGGATGGCGCTCCGGGCGCTGGAGCGGTGCCTTCAAATGCATTTGCGGTGCCGAATCCTACAAAATCAATGACTGAGTCGAACATGATGGGATTGCCGATAAGCGCAATTTGATTGTTCACCAGCGCCACCTTGCCACTGGTGGCGTTCAAGTTAATGGTGTTGGTGGCATCGCCAGTGGGAATAGAACTGCCGTTGACTCCCGTAAACATTCTTACCAGATAGTAGTTATAAGGCGCGATGGAGCTTCGCAAGTTGCCCACCGACCAAGTAGTGCCGTTGGCAGAGGCGTATTGAACTGACCAAGTGCTGAGATTAATCGTGTTGGCCGTGGGATTAAACAACTCGACAAAATCGCTTTGGAAAGTCGCGCCGCTGTTGCCCCCGCCGCCGTAAATCTGACTGATGACCACATTGGTCGCCACCGGAAGGTTCACAGTCAAGCTGGCGACTCGGCTGGTTATGCTGCCGAAAGTATTCGTGATCATGACCGAATAACCGCCTGCATCATTCGTTTGGGAGTTGAGGCGCATATAGCTGTTGGAAGTCGCCCCACCTATGTCGCTGCCGTTGAATCGCCATTGATAACTCATCGACACCGAACCAGCAGCGGAAACGGTAAAAGTCGCGTTTTGCCCGACGGAAACGGTCTTGTCCGCTGGCTCAGACGTAATGAAGGGAGCGGATGCGACGCGTAGTGTTCCATCCGTCGCCAAGCCTGTCGTGTCCCACTCCATGTTGGGTCCGGGCGTGGAGGGAACCAGCGCGCTGAATGCGCCGCCGTAGCTTGTCGCCGTAAAAAGTTTGAAGGAATCGCCGCCCGTCAGCGTGCCGTCCAGATTAGTGAGTTGTAATATGCCACCATAGGTCACACTGGTCAGACCGCTGATGTTATCATTTGTCGCGGAACTTTTGTTTAACTCGAACACATTTGTGCTGCCAGCGGCGAGGGTAAGGTTTCCATTGACGACGAACTTTCCGATGGACGCGCCAGGCGCGAGCGTGCCGCCGCTTGCGTTGGTGATGTTGCCGATGACCGTGCCGTTGGCTTTGATTAGAGCGTTGTTCGTGATTAACAAGCCCTTGGCAAAAACATGCGTTCCATTTCCAAGCAATTCGAGAGTGGCCGTTGAAATACCGTCGCCTACAACAAAGGTTGAGCCAGTGTTATTGGTCGTGGCGCTCGTCTGCAACGTGCCACCGTTAAAAGTGAACTGGCTTTGCGCACCGTTGGTCAGCAGCAAAGTATCGGCGCGCACCAGACCGGAGTTGAGGGTGAGCGCACCGCGGCGAACATCAGCGACGCTCGTGCCTGTTGCGTTGGAAATGACGATGCTGCCGCCGCTCACGGTTGCGGTGTTGTCGAAAGAGGTCTCCGCAAAACCCAGATAAAAACCCGCGCCGGAAACGAGACCACCGCTTCCCACCGTCAATTGGTTGCCTGACCCGGCGTTCCCAATGTAAACGTCAAAGGTGTTAAACCACCGCGCCCCCTGCCCCGTGACAACCGCCACGTTGTTGCTGCTGGCGGCGTTTTGAGCGAGTTCGCCTATATCTGTTTCCGCCACACCTCCATCGGTCACTTCCAATCGATTGAAGGCGCTGCTCTGGCCGATGGTCAGCCGAGCCGAGGTGTCGCGATTGGAAAACAACGAATTGGTTCCCGTCACAACCAACGTGTTGTTGCTCCCCGATGGTTGCCAGCCCAACACAAGGTGGGCGAACAACGCGGTGTTGCGCATCACGCCGCCGTTGCTGATGGTCAATTGATTAAACGCGCCGAAGTTACCCACGGACGAACTACTGGTATTCGTCCACGTCGAACCCGCGCCGGTGATGATTACCGAATTGCTGCTGCCCGAACCGCTCTGAGTAAATTTTCCACCGATGTAAGCCCCGCCCGACAAAACCGCCCCGCCGTTTGTAATTAACATCTGGTTGTATGAAGTGTCCTCCCCGACCGCCAACCCGGTCGAACTCACCCATTGCGAACCGCTGTCTTTAACTACCGCCAGGTTGCCAATGCTCGCGGCTCCAAATCCCACCCGACCAAAAGGATTCACTACCCGGCCCCCCTCGGCCACCACCAGGCGATTTGACACTCCTGCATTGCCGACATTGAGTAACTCGGTAAGTTCCCAGAGCGAACCATTGCCGGCAACAGTCACAACGTTAAATGCGCTTCCAGACAGATGGCCGATGTTTCCGAAACTACCGAACGCCTTCCCACCGTTGGTCACAATCAAATTGTTGAAGGAGCCGAACGATCCAATCGCAAGATTCCCCATGTTGTTCCAGATCGAATTGGTACCGGTCACAATCACCCTGTTCGTCATGGCGGTGGGATTCAGACCGATAGCACCAGTGCCGCTGTTGGTGACAGTCCCTGCGTTGGTAATGACGAGAGTAGTAAACGAGCCGTTCGTGCCGATGGTTAAATTGCCAGTGAGATTTGTGCTGGTGGCATCGATGGCAGCCGTCGTGCCGTCAGCGACCAGTTGCGCCTGAACCGGCAAAACAGCCTCAATCAAAAGTCCCAAGGCCAGAGCAAACAAGGCGGAAGTCTTCATAAAGTTGGATTTCAAGCGTGATTTAAAGTTCTTAGAAACAACAGATGATAAGCCAGTTTCAGAAAGGCGGCGGGCATCGAGAAAGATTACTTTAATTCGCCCTCCTCCAAGATGATTGTCTGCTCACTGGACGGGTGAAAGATAATCACAGAGGCGGGAAAAAGTCCATTTCAGTTACACGGATTGGTTTGAAAATAATTATGCTCCGGCTAGGATCGCGGCGTGAGCGCGACTTTAAATCCCCAACGCACCGTCGCCGAACTCAAGGAACTTCGTTCCCTTACCAGCGACGATAACGGCGCGCAACGCGTCGCCTTCACTCCGATGTGGACGAAGACGCGCGCGTGGCTACGAGAAAAACTCGAAGCGCTCCCGGTCGAAATCCACACCGACGACGCCGGAAATTTCTGGGCGACGTTGCGCGGTGAATCGGAAAAATCGTTACTCATCGGCGGTCACATGGATTCCGTCCCGAACGGCGGCTGGCTCGACGGTTCTCTCAACGTCATGGCCGGTGTGGAAATTTTGCGTCGCATCAATTCACAATACAACGGCAAGCCCCCAGTCACGATTCGCCTCGTCGATTGGGCCGATGAAGAAGGCGCGCGCTTCGGTAAAAGTTTATTCGGTTCGTCCGCATGTTCCGGAAATTTAGACATGAACGAAGCGCGCAGTTTGGTGGATAGAGACGGAATCAAATTGCCCGACGCTTTGAAAACTGTGGGCGTGGATTTCGAGCGCGTGAAAGAAAGCGGCGCAGAACTCAAAAATGCCGCCGCGTATCTGGAATTGCACATCGAACAAGGCCCGGTATTGCTCGATCTTGATTTGCCGCTCGGCGCAGTGCTGGGAACTTTTGGCGTCGAGCGACACGCGATCACCTTTCATGGTCAAGCGGCGCATTCCGGCAGCACGCCGATGAACCGTCGCAAAGATGCATTCCTCGCAGCAGCGAAGATGAGCCAGGAAATTTATCACATCGCCGAGCGCAGCAATGGAGGCGTCTGCACGATTGGTTCCTGCACGACCAAACCCGGCATCGTTACCAGCGTGGTGGAGGAATGCCGCATCACACTCGACCAGCGGCATCTCAACGCGCCCGCGCTCGCGACCATGTTGCTGGAAGCCAAAGCGGCCAGCGAACGGTTCGCCATCGAGGGAAACGTGAAGGTGTCATGGGAACGTCTCTGGCAAATTGATCCGCGCCCGTTCGAAAGTGAATTGATCGCGCTCTGTGATGAGGCAATTCGTGAAACGTGCGGAACGTCGCATCGCCTGCCGAGCGGACCGTTGCATGACGCTGCGGAAGTGGCGCGCGCTGGGATTCCGACCGTCATGATGTTTGTGCAAAGTTTGCATGGCATCAGCCACAACAAGATCGAGGATACGAAGAAGGAACATCTTGAACTGTGTGTCAAAGCATTCGACGCGCTGGCAGAAAAAACGATGCATTGGATTCTTGCAAAAGAGTAGCTCTTGCAAGTTTTCGAGAACCAGAATTCCCGCAGCGCGCGTTTTCAGAAACGGACTACTGCCCTGCCCCGGTCTTCGGTGAAGGGATTGGCAATGTCGGAGGAAGAGGCGCGATCGCAGGAGTTGGCGTGACGGGGCCTTTTGGGAAATTTTCCATGAGATAGCTCACGAGCGAATCAATTTGTTCTTTCGAGAGCGGTCCGCCGTGCTTCTCGCCGAATGCGGGCATCAACGAACCTTCGCGTCCGTGGGTAATCCAATTCGACCAATAGGCATCGTCGCGCGGAGATTTGGGCGCGCGCAGATCAGGAACCATCGCGGCGCGCAACGGTGTGTCGTGACAAATGGCGCAACCGGCAACGAAAAGATCTTTGCCAAATTTCCCGACGCCCGGATCGACGTGGCAGGAACGGCAGTCGCCTTTGAATACCAGTTGTCGATCAGCTTTGGCTTTCTCGATATTGGCGTTGCGATCGCCACGCTTGTTCTCCGCAGAGGACGGCGGTTCAGGTGTCGGCACAATGACATTGACCATCAAGGCCTGATCGCCCGCTGAGGATTTGATCGTAATCTGTTTGGTCACGCGCCCCATTTTTCCAGCGAGATTCATGGCAGCTTTGATTTCGCCAGTCGCGCCGGGTGCAATCGGCCAGGGCTGCATCGGCAATTGAGCAACGGTGCAACCGCAAGAAGTGTTGGCGCTGTTGATGACGACTTCGGACGAAGAAATGTTGGTGAAAATAAAACTAAATGGGGCGCTCATCTCACCTTGTTTGGCGCTGTATTCTTTAGAGGTGGCGTCCCAGACCAACGCCGCTCTTGGAACGGGCGGAATGGCGATGATATTGTTAGGGGCGGTTTGCGCGAAGATCGGCGCGATTAAACCAAACGTAAAAAAAGTAATTGAAGCCAGGCGATGCATAACAGCGCAGAATATAGCAAAGCTCCGTCACGAATCAAAGAAACGTTTATGGAAAATCGGGTGCAAATGCGGCCGTGGTTGGTTACCGCTGGGTGATCACCGGTGGGTGATCACCGGTGGGAGATCAGCGCTCGTGGCGCCAGCACGGGGCTTCATCCAGCCGAATCGCGAAGTTTTAGCTGCAAAACGCTGGGTCGCCATGTCGCGGAAACGAGTGCGGAGATTTCCTTTCGCCCATCTCATAAAAATCAAATTGTTAACGACGCAAAGGGCAAACCAATAGAAAAGCACGACTTTCTCGTCCCAATTAATTCGGGCAAAGAGTGACGCAGTTCCTGCCACCGTCATGGAAAGCAGAAATGCCATCCAGGGGAGAAAAAGAATTCGTGCGACCGCTGCGTTCCCAGCCTGATTGATTTTCTTGCTGCTGAGTCCAGCCCACATACTGACCCAACTCAACGCAGCCATATCCATCACGAACACGAACATTCCGCAGAGCCACATCATGACCCAAAAAGAAACCTCATCTCCCCGGTTGGCGATGTTCTCGTTCAGTCCCAAAAGCAGGAAAATAATATCGACAACCAGCACAAAAATGACCGGACCGGCGAATTGCCGAAACAGGGCGACGCGTTGACCACGCAAAATTTCTTCTACTTTGAGCGGTGTTGAGAGCAGGAGTTCGAGAGCGCTGTTCTTGCGGTCTTCGATGAAACGGTTGCAGGCTTCGGAGGCGAGCCAGAATTTCAACACGGTGTGCAAAATCACCGCCGTGAAAATGTAGTTAGGTATTTCCAGCCAATCCTTGGTCCATTTTGCCAGGCCCCAAATCCAAATCGCGCCCAGGATGAAAAGGGTCGCCCAGAGGAACGTCGCTTTCAGCGGATCACGCGAGGTCAGCCAGAGAAATGGATTTATCTCCAGGAGTCGCGTGCGGCGCGCTGTTTCGTGTTTTCGATCGGCGGAAAAAACTTTTCTCCAGAATTTGCGGAACGGAACCGGCGCAGCAGCTTTGTCCTGCCACGAACGAGGGACAATGGCGGAAGCAAGCGCAAGAAATATCCAGGCATAAAGTTGAGTCAACGCCATCGGAATCCAGAAATCAGATGGCTTGAGAAAAGGAATGCGTCCGCCGAACGCTGTGAAGCAGCTGAATCCCGGGCTAAAAACCAGCAGCGTGGTGGTGTCCGATCGATGCCGGTCAGCGATTTGCAGCGAGACTTCCAGCAATGGAGTTGCGCCCAGGACAACCAATAAAATCAGGAAGGCGAGCGACATGCCTTTTCGTTCATCGCGAGCAATAGCAGAGGCGAACATTCCGGCCGACAATGACAGGAACAGAAGGTTGATGGTCACAAGGCTGACGCGCCAGAATTCCGTGGAGGTGACGCCGCCCAGCAAAAGGGAAATCGCCAGCACTGGAAACGCTGACAACAACCCGTAGAAAGTATTCAGCGAATTGGCGACGAGTTTCCCGGCAACAATGTCGTAGCCCTTCAGGTCCGTGAGGAACAGCAAGCCGAGAGTTCCCTCACGTTTTTCTTCGCTCAAACAATCCGCCGTCATCCGCGCGCCGGCGGCGAGGCTGTAGAGAAACAGCATCACAGATAAGGCAACGAACAAAATGATTCCAATTTGACCCGGTGCATTATCGCCGATGCCGAGCATGAGCCAACCGCCAATGCACATCGCGACCACCGCACCCGCCAAACGGCCGAGATACGTGCTACGGCGTCGCGAAGCCACGCGTAGTTCTCGTTCAACAATGGGAAGAAAAGTCATCTTGGTTTTAAGTTTATCGCGCTAAAGCGAAGGTGCGATTTTTCAACCGCGTGTATAAGAAGCGCGCGGCGAAAAGCCCAACGATCGCTAGAACAAATTCCTGCGCGCGCGACATGATAATAAAAAATTCTTCTCGATAAATTCCATAACCTCCAGCGAGGTCCATAGTTTTCTTCCAAAGGCCGACCGCGAAGGGCGGGAGGAGAAGAGTCAACCCGCAGGTCAAAAGCCACGCGGCCATAAAATTTTTCAGGCGCATGGCGAAATAGAGTCCGACGATGGGGACGACAATAAAACCGCTGATGGCGTGAATGAAGCTGAAGTCCTCGTAATCCCGTCGGAAGTAATCAGGTATCGCCCACACTGACAGCAAAACGATGACGAACGCCGGAAGGAATTGTCCCCAGATTCCCCACAAGCGACCGAGGATGATTTGTTTTTCCCGCAGCGGCGTAACGAGCAAAAGTTCCAGCGCGCCATTTTGTTTTTCCCGTTGAAAACTTCCCACGGCGCTAAAGGCAATGCTGATCAACAACGCCGTTTTCAGCCAATTACACGCGGTCGGAAGGTTTTCAAAATCACCCACCAGAAACCACGAAACCATCGTGATGACGACCGCGCACCACCCCCATTTGCTCAGGCGCGCGCTCCAGGAATATTGTTGGAGCCATCCAATGGGATTGCGCGAAAGCCGCGATTGATTTTGCCGTCGCAACCGATTCACCCAAAAGCGCGGGGTGCAAAATGTTTTCTGAATCCAACGTTGCTGGCGCGAAGGCGGATTTTCCTGCCAGGTGTTTTTCAATCGGTGCGCAGCGAATAAAATAATCAAAGCGAAAAAAAGAATGACTGCTGCGAACGAGACGCAGACCAACGCAATAGTTTCGTTCGTTAAAAAGCTTGAAACCGGTTGCATCGCTCGAATAGTCGGGGAGTAGAGGGTGGTTTGGTAAAGGCCTCTCAACACATCAAAAATACTTTCTTTCCAACCCAACAAACCAAACAAGGAAATGGCCGCGATCTTGAATGCCACGAACAAAAACAACGCCGAAAAAATTTCAGCGAGAATAATAGCGCGCGTCCATTCCCGACATAACGACGAAGCCAGCAAACCCGCCGCGAGCGCCAGGATCACAGCGGTCAAGTTGATCAACAAACTCCAAAAAACATTCGCGCCCGTGATGCCGCCCAAGACAAATGGAATGGCGAGAATCGGGATTCCGGCGATGAGCAGCGTCAGTGACCGAATCGCGTGGATGGCTCCTTTGCCCAGAACAATTTCAATCGGTTTGAGTGGGGTTAAAAAAAGAAGGCCGAGTGTGCCTTCGCGTTTTTCGCGGCTGAGGCAATCGGCAGTCAGCAGCGGAACGGCGATCCAGATGGCGCAAAAAATAATAAAGTTCAACGCGCGAAATGCGCTCCCGCCGGATTGCGTGCTGTCTTGCCCCCAAAGAAAAACTCCAAGGAACACGGTCAGAACCATCGCGCTGAAAGTTCGCAGCGCATAATTGACTGGATGCCGCGCCTCGGCGCGCAGTTCGCGGATGATGATGGGGAGAATGTTCATCGCCTAATGCTATTACTCAATTCATTACCCAATTGACGGAGTTATTACCTAATTGGAAATTTTCCTCCATTTTGCTGCGTGGCCACGCCCGATGCACTCGACCTTGTTGCCTTTGAATCGCTGAAGAAGATGCCGAATCATATCCATGCTAACCCCGGGGCAGGCTTGTTGAATTTCGGCAACGGAAAACAATTCTGATTGGGCGTCGATGGCGGCTTCGACGAGAGCGGTCTTTGCGCCGCGCGGAGCTTTGACCTGCCCCGCGCGCTCCTCGAATTCGTTGTAAGCCCGGCGAGCAATCGCAAGAAAATGATTCAACCAAGGAACCAGATCGTGTTTGCCTTCATGCCAACGTTGTGAACTTTCGCGCAGGACGTGGTAGTAATCTTCCTTCGCTTCTTCAACGAGCCGTTCGAGGCTGATGTAACGTCCGACCTCGTAGCCATGTTGATAAAACGCCAGCAGCGTGATCAGACGCGAGACGCGACCGTTGCCATCGCGGAACGGATGAATGCAGAGAAAATCCAGAATCAACGCGCCAGCGGCGATGAGCGGTGGAATGTGGTCTTGATCAATGGCGTGGCGATAAACGAGACAGAGTTCGTCCACGGCAGCCAGTGTTTTTTTGGCCGAAACGCATTTGAAACGAATAATCGGCGCAGCGCCGGGACGAAGTTCGATGACTTCATTGTCCACCTTTTTGAATTGGCCTGCGTCGCCGCTGCCTTCCTGACAAAGGTGATGGAGTTTTCGCAACAGATCGGGGGTGATTTGCAATTTCTCCGCGCCCGTATGAATGAAATTCAGCGCGCGACGATACCCGGTGATTTCATGTTCGGAACGATCTTTGGGACGCGCCTTGCCCAGTACCAGCGGACGCAGACGATCCGCCGCGACGGTGACGCCCTCGATGCGATTGGAGGATTCCACACTTTGCACCAGCGCCATTTCGCGCAGGGCTTTGAGCAATTGCGGCGACTGGCGCGTGTAAAGTTCCTGTTTGCCTTTGGCTTCGGCGAGGTCGTTGAGCAACCACGTCGTGCTCATCGGCGCGCCGAAATTGCGCAGGCGTTTGTCGCGAAAGGTCATCATAGCGTCGGTAGTCTCACTGCGTTTCCCCACGCGTCACGCGGAGGAAAACTTCTTCGAGACCGAGTTCGTCTTCCCAGAGGCCGGTAAATTTTACGCCGCCGTTCACGAGAGTTTCGGGGAGAAATCCGGGATTAATGTCGTGCGATGTGAAGGTGACTTTCACTTGTCCATCCACGGCGACGGCGTCGGAAACTTCGGGACGTGATTTCAGAAGTTCGATGGCGCCCGCGGAATCGCCGGAAATCGTGACCCAATAAATCAGGCCAGTGGACATTTGATCACGGACGCCTTGCACAGGACCGCTGTAAATGAGTTTTCCTTTTTCAATGATGGCGACGCGATTGCAGAGGGTTTGGAGTTCGCTCAAAATGTGGGACGAGATGATGATGGTTTTTCCCATGCGTTGCAGCTCCTGCAAAATTGCCATCATTTCGATGCGCGCGCGGGGATCAAGACCGCTGGCGGGTTCGTCGAGCAAGAGCAATTGCGGATCGTGAATCAACACGCGGGCGAGGCCGAGACGTTGTTGCATCCCGCGACTGAGCGCGCCAATGAGTGCGCCTTTTTTTTCGCTCAGGCCGACCAATTCCAAAACATCGCTGACGGTTTTCTCGCGTTTCGCCGTGGGAATTTTGTAACACGCGCCGAAGAAATCCAGATACTCGGTGACTTCCATGTCTTTGTACACGCCGAAAAAATCGGGCATGTAACCGATGACATGACGGACGGCATCAGCTTCTTTCACGACGTCGTGTCCGAGCACTTCCGCGCGTCCTGCTGAGGGTGATAAAAACGTGGCGAGAATTCGGAGCGTCGTCGTTTTGCCCGCGCCGTTGGAGCCGATGAATCCGAACAAATCACCTTTGTTGATCGTGAGATCGAGCGCATTGAGCGCGGTCATCGGACCGTAGGTGCGGGTGAGTCCGAAAGTTTGAACGGCAGGAATTGGAGGCGGTAAAGAAGACATATTTTTAAGATGAGGGATTGCAGACAGAATCGGGTAACACCTGTTTCGTGCGGGTGCGGCTCTTCGTTCGATGTTCAATGTGGGTTGTTCGGTGTTCGATGTTTTCCAAATTGAAGAGAACATCGAACGTCCAACATTGAACGCTGAACATCGAATCAACTTCTTCGCAACCGCGGGACGCAGGCATGATGCGTATGGGCTTCAATCCGGATTCATCCGTGGGTTTCATTATCAACGCACCCGCGAAATTTTGTTGGGAACCACCAAACGGAGCAACGTGTCTTGTCTGCCTCGGCGCGGTTTAAATTTGTTCAATGGTTTCGTGAGTAGATTTCCAGCGTCCCACGCGAGCAAAATCACATTCCCCTGCTCCGCCAGCGATGAAAGATCGAGTCCATCCGGTGAAATAAAATATTGATGCTCGGATTGATCCAACTGCGATCCGAACGAAGCCACCATGGTGCTGAGGGGAACATCGAATTGCGTTTGGTGCGAATTACCAAAAGTGCCGCGACGGAACTGCACCGCCTGCAAAAAATTCGCGCCGTGTCGTTCGGCAAACGTTTTAAGCTCCACGCCTTCCTTCGTTTCCAATCGCATGTTTCGCGTTTTGTTCGCGGCCAAATCGCCGACGAGATAAACACGACCGGCAATCACGACGCGTGCTTCAGAAAGTTTTCTATCCAATCGATTTTCAATGGCGACGTCCCAGTTTTCGCCATTGGCAACGGCTGTGATTTTCAAAGGTAAATCGGCAGGTTGCAGCCAATCATTGACGCACAATTGGCTGGTCCACACTGGCACCGAGACTTCCGCGGCAAATGTATTTCCATGATGGACGATGGTGGCATTACCGCTTCCTTCCGCGCCGCTGTAGCTGTAACTAAACTCCCCGCGTAATGCTGAGAACGGTTGCGATCCCACCAATGGATAGCGCGCGTTGGAGGGTGAATAAATGGAAGCGTAGGTTCGCCCGCGCAACACGGCGCTTTCGTTGCGCGGCAAAACATCGACGATATGGAGTTCGTTGAATTCGGAATCACCCGCGCGCAATTTGAAACCGATAAAATAAATCAGCACCGAGAAAAATAAAACGTAAGCTGGAAACGTAATCCACGTGAGCATCTGGCGGTTGATTTTCTTGAGCCAGAATTGGTCGAGCGGGCCGATCACCAATAGATAAACGATCAGCAGAACTAACAACCAGGTCAGCGGCAGTTTGCGAACTTGTTTGCTGTCGATGAGCGCGCCAAAAACTCCGTCGATACTGCTGCCACCGTAAGAATTGTAATCCGAGGTTTCGTATAATCCCGGTTGGACTTCGGCGAGTTTCGCCCAAAACCAGGAACGGTTTTTCCAGGAGACAAACGGCTCGCGTTCGACATTGAAAGTCAGAAGCGTAATACGTCCTCGTCCACGCGGCGCTTCAATCATCAACGGTATTTCCTGCGCTAACATGAGAACCGTTCCATCGCGAAGCTGGCCCGTGAAAATCAGCATCTCTTTTTGATCGAACTCCGTGTCGGCACTGAGTTGTGAAAAAGGATTTACGCCCGGAGCTGGTTGATTCTTTCGATTCGCTCTCCTGGAAGATACACCGCTCATCTTCGACGGAAGTTGAAACCAGTTTTGAAACGCGCCGTTCGGGGAAAGCATTTTTGTATCGGTCAACTCACAAGGTAGAATTCCTTCCAGCCATCCGCTCGCAGAAATATCTCCAATTTGTTCGACGCTGACGATGAGATGTCCGCCGCCGTTCAACCAGGCGAGAAGCGCGTCGCGTTGCCCCACTTTCAACTCCAACGCGCTTTGCGAATTGAGGTAAATAATGTCGAGACCTTCGAGCGCAATCGGATTGTCAGGAAAATAATCCTCATCGAGTCGCGCCGCCGTCGGCTGCAATTCCTGCTGGTTGGATTTAATCTGCGGAAGAACCGGAACGCCGCCGATGGAACGAGCCAGCGCACCGATCACCGGAGTTTCCCACGCCGGTTGTTTGCGGGGGCGGACGTTGAGCTGTTCAGAGCGAACATTTCCGCGGTCATCGATCAATCGAAAGTTCCAACTACCGTGACGGGAGGTGGAGAAAACCGGGATGACCACGCGCTTGCGGGTATTGGTGGGCAGTTCAATCGGGACACGGCGCACTTCGGCAGAGTTAAATTTGCCAGAAGAAATTTCGAAGAAGGCGTTGAAAGACGGGCCGTCATTGTGAACTTCGCAAGCGACCGGAAACCAACTCGCTTCCGGCACCACGCCGTCGTAGCCGGGAAAAACATCGAACTGCAATTCCGCTCGCGCAAACGGGGCGAAACTGAGCGCACAGAGAAAAATAAAGACGAGGCAGCGTCGCACCGCATGATTGATCAGCGACCCGCGGTTAGCCATGTTCAGCGCCATAATGAGTGTGTTCGGATGGCGTTTTATACGCGGATGACAAAATGGATAAAAGGGAATTGTGTGCGAACCGCCTGAAGGCGGAACTCTGAACCAAATTGAGCCACTACCCATAATTCTCCCTGACGCCACGGTTGCCGTGGAAAACAGCGCTTCGGCTTTTTTTGAATTTCTAATCCCGCTTTTCCCCAGCGCTTTTGTTTTTGTTTCTACCAGAACCAAATTGGATCGCCGTAAATTCCTGGGTTTCTTTCAAACGGAAACCTGCCCTTTGAATTTCTTTGGCAATCTCCGGGATGTGAGCCGCTCCCCACGGCACGATCAGGTCCTCCGATTCCAAAAGTTGGGAATCGATTTCCTCCAGCAGATGGCGATTACGTTTCGTGAGAAGATCATCATGGAGTTGTTTCTCAAAATGCGGCGGCGGCGTGTATTGCGTCAGATTCAGCAACGTCTGCCCGTTCACACCTTTTGCGTGGAACAACATAATCAGGTTGAGCAAATTAATTGTCTCCGCCGAAAACTCAGAGACATCCACGTCGGCATGCACCAGTTCGCCCGGGGGATCGAACTCGTTCTCTTGTTCGGCCAGGCCGAGAGATTTCGCCATTCGTTGGTAAGTGATTTTGTTCGTCAGCAAATTCTGATCGTCCGTCACTCCTTCCATCAAAATAATCGCGTTGGTCGGGAACGATTCCGAAAGCTCCCGATAGAAATGGGAATCGCCGATGTGCGACATCGGCACCAACTGGATCGTCTTGCCATCCGCGCGAACGTATTTTCGCACTTGCACCGTCAAACCGCCGGGGCGCAATGCCAGAAAGCCATCGCTAAAATGATTCACGGCGAGCGCTGAACAAAATGCCAGATAGCCAATGACGGCGGGCAGCAAGATGAAGAGATTGACCAGCACGAACACCGAGAGGTTCAGCCTGCTAAAGCGTCGGGCTCCAAGCTTGTTTTCGGCCACCAGCGGCCAGCGAAACTTAAATCCACCCTGCGCCCAAAAAAGAATCAGGAAGGCAAAGATGACCTGACAGAGCGAAGTGACCCATCCAATGGTTCGGAACCGATCGAAATGGTAAATCAATAACGGCAGGCTGATCAGTGCCGTCACGGGAGTAAAAAGTGCGACCGGCAGCAACAGGCGCTTGGGAATCATCGGAGTCAGTCCCATCATGACGTAGATCACGACCGCCATCACAAAGGCGAAACAAAATACCATTCCGCGAATCACCGTCAGACCGAAGCTATTAAAAAAGAGGATCAAAGAATCATCGGCCAGAGCGAGCACGGCGTCGCAGAGAAATAACGCCAGACACAAACTCAACAGAATGGACAGTGTTCGCTCGAATCCAGGTTTACGCGGTGGCTGCGGCAGGAGCGGCGGTGGTGCGCCGCCAGGCGGAGGATTGGAGTTACTTGATTGAATATTCGGGTCGGGTTGCATGGTCAATGAAGCTTCGCGTTGTAATCTTCAGCAAATTGTTCGACGCGTTTGGCGAGACGTTTTGCATTGAAGTCATAGACGACGGCATCGCGGTTGGTGGAAACGCCGAGCGAATAAGTGCGGAAAATAGTCGGCACATTCGTTCCCGCTTTTGCCTCCTTGCTCGGCGGTCATGCCAATTGGCAGCCTCGAACTGGTCTTCTTCAACGACTTTGGGTTTTTTGACGGCGAAGCTCATGAAGCCGGGCGCGCACACGTTCCGTGGTTCCCTCCCACGGCTCCACCAATTCGGGATGAGCATCCGCTTCATCGCGGCGGCGCAGGATTTCGGCTTTGGCGTCCGGATGGATGTCATCCGGCCCGGTAAGTTCGACCTCGTGTTCGTAGAACCATTCGGCAAACTGACGACGCTCCGCCTCCGAGAGCTTCAAGATGGATTGTTCAAGTTGTTCCACGCTCATGGCAGAAATTTACAGTTTCACTTTCGGTTTGCGAACAAAAAGGTTGATGCTCACGCCCACTTGAATGCCAAAAAAATTATGCGTCCTGCCGGAGAGTTTTGGGTTCTTGCGCACGTTGCCGCCGAGGTCGAGGACGTAGATTAAATCAAATCCTTCGCGATTTCTTTACGCATTCCATCGAAGTTTTTCGGTGATGAAACTGTTGTTGTTCACGAAACAAACAATGCCGCTGTCGCCAACACGGTCGCTCGCGTAACGAATGGCTTTGACGTAGGGATCGGCCAGTTTTCTTTGCAGCGTCGCTTTGTGGCAACGCATTTTCCTCGATGCGAACCATGGTTACGGGAACTCCGCGACGAGGCGGTAGAATGCATTCCCGGATTGCGGCGGATTGGGATCGGTCAATGTGACCTGGCCATCCGCTTCGGGAATCGCAGTCACAACACGTTCCCATTCTCCGTTGCCAAGGAATAATTGGCGTTCCAATCCGTATTGCCGGCCGACGATGCCGATGAATTCCACCGAAGCGCCGTTGCCATCGATGGTCAGGTTCAACACGCGCAAGGCGGAGGTGGCTTCGGTCGGATCGGTTCCGGCGATGTATTCCTGCAAGTTGGTGAAGCCGTCATCGTCGCAATCTTCATCGAGCGGATCCGCGACGGCTGGATTCAGACAATCGGGATACAATGCTTCCCAGAAATCCGGGAGTCCGTCGCCATCGGTGTCGGTGGAAGGTTGAACTATTTGGCTGTTGGAAAACTCGGACGTGCCGAACACGGGATCGGCTGCGGTGGAGGCGACGAGCCATCCGCCCGGCGCGGTGCGTGGAAAAACGACGTTGTAAGCGCCCGCTCCGCCTGCATCGAGTGGAACGGTCGTGCTGCCCAACCAGATTTCAGCTTCACCCTGCGCGCCCGCTTTTGGCCGATGCCCGTAAAAGTGGAGGCGAAGCGTTTCATTGGGCCGTCCGCTGACACTGCCTTGCACGCGCGTGCTGCCTTTAGTTGCCTGGATGATTTGCTGGTTGATTTGTGATTGTATTTGAAGTGCTTTGCTCAGGTTCGTAAAAATGGCGTTGATTTCCACGAAAACCCGTTCGCCAGGGCTGGGAGCATGCACGCCGCTGCCGTTATTGTGGGTGATTTCATTGGCGTCAGACAGGCTGGAGCCGCCGATGGTCACAGAACCGACGTTTGTTCCGAGAAGGATTCCGTGACTCATGTTGCGCCAGATCCTGTTCCCTAAAATGCGATGCACTCCCGCTATCAATGACGGAGCAGGTTCTTGCGCAAATTCAATTCCCGACGAGCCGCTGAAAGCAATGAGATTACTTCTGATGGTGGTCGTTCCCTCTCCAGCCAACGCGGCAAATGCGGCAGTAAAATTTACCTTCAGGGCAGACAGTTGGTTTGAGATCGCGTTTTTGAGTTCGGCATCGGTGCCGAATGCCGTGTTGGCAATGTTCAGGTCCGGAGAATCGGTGGCTTCGATTCCATGTTTGCCCGCGCCACTGAGCACAACGGACATGAGTCCACCGATGTTGTTGCCAACAGAAATGCCGCTGCTCGAAACGACGGTGATATTGTTCCCGCTGTTGCCGACGCGATTTGACCCTCCGGCGTCCGTGCCAAAATAGCCACTCTCGACCTGGATGTTTGTGGAGTTGAGGATGGTCATGGCGGAATTGGGAATGCCCGACAGGATGTTGCGGAAAAGACCGCCCACTTTGAACCCGGAGCAATTCTCCATCTGAATGCCGTTGGTCATTGCGCCAAGCGCGGCAATGCCGTCGGCGTTCAAGCCAACGAAACAATTGTCCATCGTGTTGGAGCCGCCGCTGGCGAGAACGTCCCGGAAAATCGCGGCAGTGCGGGCGTTGAGGATGGAACGGTTCGTCAAGGAACCGATGTTCAAATTTCGGACGCGTTCTACCAAGATGCCAATTCCCCCGGCCAAACTCGTGTTTCCCGAGGCGGAGGTTCCGATGTAATTCGCTGCGAGATGAACATTGGTGGAATCCAGAATGGTGAGGGCGTTCGAGCGGATTCCGCCGAGAACATTGCGGCCAATATTTCCGAGGACGAATCCGCTCGAATTTTCAATCTGCACTCCGTTGGTGGTCGTCAATGCCGCGTTGCCGTCGGCATTCAATCCGACGAAGCAATTGTCCATCGTGCTGTCGAGGACGCGCTTGAGAATCGCTCCGACGCGCGCGTTGAGAACGCTAACGTGATTGCTGCTGCCGATCACCAGGTTGAGTGCGTTCGAGACGACAATGCCCGTGCCGACCGGAAGACTGGCGTTGCCCGCCGCAGTCGTACCGATGTGATTGGCCAGGACGCCGATGTTCGTGGAATTCAAAACTGTGATCGCGTTCGAGCTGATGCCGGCAAAAAAATTTCGGAAGATTCCGCCGAGATTGAATCCAATGGAATTTTCGATCACCACGCCATTCGTCATTGTCCCTAACACGCCTGTGCCAAGGGCGTTCAGGCCAACAAAACAATTCTGCATGAGGCTGCCCGAACCACCTGCGCCGCTGCCGCTGACTTCATCCAACACGACACCGTTCTTTCCATTGATGACACTCACCTGGTTGGTCATTCCGATGACGAGATTAGCCACTTTTTTGGCGGCGATGGCCGTGCCCACCGCGAGGGGGCTGTTGCCCGCACGCGTGGTGCCAAAGTAATTTACAAGGATGCCGATATTGGTCGCGTTTAAAACCGTGATCGCATTGGAA
>JBBQAX010000045.1:0-19060 GCA_038316905.1 Verrucomicrobiota bacterium
CGTGACCCAGGCGTGGGAACTGAGCATGGAAGCCACGGCCGCCCTGCGCCGGATGCGCCGGAGAAAATCCATCCTCGCCGCCTGCTATACCCAAGCTCAATTGTGGCCGTAATGTCACCCTATTATGCGAGTCTCAATAAAACTCCGAACCTCGATCGCTTGGCAAAAGAAGGAACGCTCTTTACCCAATTTTATGTGAATGGCTCCGTCTGTTCACCGAGTCGTTGCGCATTTTTCACCGGCCAATTTCCAGCGCGCCATAAAATTCATGGCCATTACGCAGAGCCACTTGTCGGAGGAAGCCAATCCTAATCCTTTTCTCGACTATCGCTTGGAAGTGACTTTTCAAAAGGGCAAACAAAAATTTTTGGTGCCGGGTTATTTTGCCGCAGATGGGAATTCCGCGGAAACCAGCGCATCGACGGGCCGATGCTGGCGCGTTCATTTTATGCCAAATGCGGAAGGCACTTGGAATTATCAGGCCAGTTTCCGGCAAGGTGCGGGTATCGCGGTTTCAGGCCAACCGACCGGCGGTAAACCTCTCGCCTTCGATGGCGCAAAAGGTTCGTTCACAATTAAGCCAGCGGACAAATCTGCTTCCGGATTTTATGCGACAGGACAATTGAAATACGTCGGCGAGCGATATCTAAGGTTTGCTGAAACTGGGAAGCCCTTCATCAAAGGAGGCGCAGATAGTCCGGAAAATTTTTTAGCATTCGCCGACTTCGATCAGACCACTCCGACTCACAAATTTGAACCGCATGCCAAGGATTGGGAAACCGGCGATCCAACCTGGAAAAACAACAAGGGGAAAAATATTCTTGGTGCGCTCAATTATCTCGCGTCAAAGAAAATGAACTCGGTTTATTTCCTGACGATGAACGTAAACGGGGACGAAAAAGATGTGTGGCCGTGGACCTCCTCGACCAATCGTGTGCAATTCGATTGCAGTAAACTGGATCAATGGGAACTCGTATTCCGTCACATGGACCGATTGGGATTGATGATGCACCTGGTCCATCAGGAACAGGAAAATGATCAGCTTCTGGACGGCGGAGAGTTGGGCGTCGAACGGAAACTTTATTATCGAGAATTGATTGCGAGGTTCGCGCATCACCCCGCGCTCGTATGGAATCTTGGAGAGGAAAACACCAACACAGACGAGCAACGAAAAGCTTTCGCGAAATACGTTCGTGATCTTGATCCTTATGATCATCCGACTGTTATCCACACTTTCCCGAGCCAGGTTGAACAGGTTTATTCCCCGCTCCTCGGTTATCTTTTCTTGGAAGGTCCCTCTTTTCAATTCGGTCAGGCTGATCGCACTCACAAAGAAACAGTGCAATGGATTGAACGCTCCAAACAGGCCGGTCGCCCGTGGTTCGCCAGTTTGGATGAAATCGGGCCGGCAAGTATTTGCGTGCCGCCGGATGTCGAGGAACCTGAACACACCAACGCCGTACGCGAAGCTCTTTGGGGAAATCTAATGGGAGGAGGCGCCGGCGTGGAATGGATCTTTGCTTACGATACATGGCCTCGCAAACCGGCCAAACATCTGGATATCGCTTGCGAGGACTGGCGTCCGTGGGAACGATTGTGGGACTACACCGCTGTGGCGCTCGACTTTTTCCACGAGCAATTGCCATTTACCGAAATGAAATCATACGACCAATTGCTGAGTAAAAATAGCGGATGGTGTTTAGCGAAAGCTGGAGAAATCTATGCGGTTTATGTTTTCGGAGGAACAGAAGCCCGGCTGCAATTGCCAGCCAATCAATTTACAACCGAGTGGTTTGATATTCGCAAAGGCGGAAAACTGATTGCCGGTAAAATGCTGCGTGGTTCCGGCGAAGTTGAGTTAGGCAAACCTCCTTTTGATGCTGAAAAAGATTGGGTTGTGCTGGTGCGACGGAAAAAATAAAATGACTTTCAACCCCATTATGAAACGCATTCTCTGCTTTGCGGCGCTCACCTTCTCTGCGGCGCTCTTACACTCAAGCGCACACGCGGAAACCAACACTGTTCTCTTGTTCGAAGACGGTTTCGCCGATTTGAGGAGCGGTTCGCTCGGCAGCGTATTGGGTGCGCACGCCGAGTATCACTACCTGCCGGAGACTGGCCCAAAAGGAAATTGGTCGATCTCGACGTTCTCCTCTTCGGGTTTATCGCAACGAGCGTGGAGAGTGGCGCAACACAACAGCCAGCCTGTCCTTTTGCAAACCTACGAAAATAAACTGGCGCACTCTCACCCGATGGTGGTCGGCGGCGATGAATTGTGGGCCGATTATACGGTCTCCGTTAACTTCGCCCCAGAAAAAGGCAAAGGCCGAAGCGGAATTGTTTTTCGCTATCGCAATGATCGTTGCAATTACTTTTTTGGCGTCGAAGGTGAGCAGGCGGTGCTCAAGATGATTCAACACGAATCAGATTTTCGAAAACCGTTTGAAAAAATTCTTGCGAGTAAAAGTTTTTCGTGGAAACCCGGTGAAAATTTGTTCGCGGAAGTAATCCTTTCCGGAAACCACATCGAAGCAAAATTGAACGGGGTAACGGTTTTATCAGCGGAGGATTCAACCTATGCTCAAGGAAAAATCGGCTTGGTTTCCGACATGCCGACAAGATTTAGCAGCGTTCGCGTGACAACCAACCCAAACGAAAAAGCACGCATTGAAGGGGCACGCGCCAAGGTCGAAGCCGAATCACTTGAACTTCAAGCCGCCAATCCTAAAGCAGTCGTTTGGAAAAAGTTCAAGATCGAAGGATTCGGTGTTGGGCGCAACGTGCGTTTTGGTGACCTCGATGGTGACGGACAAATTGACATGCTTTTTGGCCAGGTTCTCCATCATGGACCGAAGGATGCCAACAGCGAACTGAGTTGTCTTACCGCCGTTAATCTTGAGGGAAAACTCCTTTGGCAAATCGGAGAAGCTGATCCATGGAAGGATAATGTCAGCAATGACGTAGCCTTTCAGGTTCATGACATTGACGGCGACGGTGTGAACGAGGTGATTTATTGCATGAACATGGAGCTGATTGTTGCCGATGGGAAAACAGGTAAGACAAAATACAAAATCAAAACGCCAACCACACCGCCGAACACGTTTCCCCCTCGAAAAAAATTCCCGCGCATTCTGGGCGACGCACTTTATTTCTGTGATTTTCGCGGACAAGGCCGCAAAGGAGACATCGTCCTCAAGGATCGTTACCAAAGTTTTTGGGTGTTCAACGAGAAGCTCGAACCGATGTGGCAGGCGCAGTGCAACACCGGCCATTATCCATTTGCTTACGACGTGGATAGCGATGGAAAAGACGAGCTTTTCATCGGCTACTCGCAGTTCAACCACGAAGGCAAACGGGTATGGAGCTTGGACTCCACGTTGAACGATCACGTTGACGGAGTAGCAATGGTGAAATTTCTTCCCGATCCCACTGCCGATCCGAGGCTGTTACTTGCAGCGAGCGATGAGGGATTATTGTTCGTCGATCCTAAAGGCAAAATAGTTCAACACCATCGTGTGGGTCATTCCCAGAATCCTGTGGTCGCGGATTTTCGACCAGATCTTCCAGGGCTGGAGACCATCTCGATCAATTTTTGGGGCAATCAAGGCATAGTGAATTTTTTTGATGCGAATGGAAAACTTTATCACGAGTTTGAACCATGCCAACACGGCAGCATGTGTTCGCCCATCAACTGGACCGGCAGGCCTCCCGAATTTTGGGTGCTTTCGCCCAATGTCGAAGATGGCGGGTTCTTCGATGGCTGGGGTCGTCGCGTTTTCAAATTCCCATCGGACGGTCATCCAGAAATGTGCTATGCCGTTCTCGACTTAACCGGCGATTGCCGCGACGAAATCGTGGTCTGGGATACATATGAAGTTTGGATTTACACCCAAAGTGACAGTCCAAAAACAGGGAAGCTCTACAAACCGAAACGTAATCCGCTTTTCAACTACTCGAATTATCAAGCGACAGTTTCACTGCCGGGCTGGTCGGATGACAAAAAGTAATCGTTGAGAAATTTACACCCTTATTGCTTCCTGGATTTGCGATTCGTTTTTTCTGATGACGCAGGAGCTTCGCCGGCAAAATGGTCGTAGGAATCTTTTAATCGTTTTACCACGTCTGAATTTTTATCGGCAACATTGTGCTGTTCACCCGGATCATTCAAAAGGTCGAATAGCGCCATCGGTGCAGCAGCGTCGCCGCTACGCAACCCTGGATAATCGCTTGGCTGATATTGTTCGAACTGCGCCAGCAAGGTCACACCATCGGGAGCGCGTGGATCAATCCATTTCTCACCGGATTTCGGGTTGTCACGACGGTCGTTCGCTGCGAGCACGTGTAATTTCCAGCGCGCATCACGGACGGTGGCGAGAGCCGCGCCTTGATGTCCGAGAATAATTTCATGCGGACTTTTCGCATCCGAAGTAAGCAGCGAGAAAATATTTTTACCGTCAATCGTTTGATCTTTCGGCGCTTTGACATTCGCAATCGCCAGAGTAGTAGCAAACAAATCCATCATGATCGCATGTTGTGAATTGGTGTGACCGGCGGGAATTTCCCCCGGCCAGCGCGCAATGCAGGGAACGCGATAGCCACCTTCCCAGCTCGTCCCTTTCATGCCGCGCAATCCGCCGCTGCTGCCGCCATACCACGGGCCGTTATCACTGGTGAAAACGACGAGCGTATTCTCATCCAGCTTCAACTCCTTCAACTTTGCGAGCACCTGGCCGACGCTGTCGTCGAGTTCAGAAATAACGTCGCCGTAAAGTCCCGCGCCACTTTGTTTGTAAAACTTTTCCGATGCGGCGAGCGGTTTGTGCGGCATGGCGTGCGCGAAATAGAGGAAGAATGGTTTCGTTTTATTTCGCTCGATAAATTTCAACGCGTAATCGGTGTAACGTTTCGTCAACGTCGCTTGCACCACCGGATATTCCGCGACGGTTTCGTTCTTCATCAATTGCACCGGTCGCATGTCGTTGCTGTAAAGAATTCCAAGGTATTCATCGAAGCCACGGCTCGTTGGAAAATATTCCGGCTTGGAATGGCCAAGGTGCCATTTACCAATCATCCCGGTGGCGTAACCCGCTTTTCGCAATAGTTGTGGCAATAAAATCTCTGTCGTCGGCAAGCCAATATCTTTGTATTGCCCGCCAAAATCCGGCGCAGGATTCGCGGTCATGCCGCAACGAAATGGATACCGTCCAGTCATCAGCGAAGCACGGGTCGGAGCGCAAAACGGCGCAGGCGTATTGAAGTGAGTGAGCCGCGCGCCTTCCGCCGCCATGCGATCGAGATTCGGCGTTTTGAATTTTGGATGCCCGTAACAAGCCAGATCGCCGTAACCCAAGTCATCGGCAAGAATGATGATGATGTTGGGTTGAGAAGAAGTTTTAGCCGTGAGATTCGGAACAATTGCAGAGAAAAAAAGCGCGAACGCAAACCATTTTGTGAACATGCGCAAAAAATGATTTAGCGCGACAACAAACACAAGTCGGTAAAAATGCGGCAGAGGACAACCGCACTCCAAGACACTCATGCGAATTTCAAAACGCTTGAATATCGTGAAGCGTCTGGGAGTGCGCCAGTCCTCTGGCGCTTTTCACGGAACCCATCGCACGTCGCTATAAATAGGTTGCGGAGTCGAACTATCACTCGTCGCAACTTCCAGCAGTTTGACTTTTTTCCAATCGCTCAAAACTTCGCCACTCTCAGTTTTGAAATCCTTCAACTCCAAAACAACCGTTCGCCACTCCGCAGATTTCGTCAGCTTTTGATTCGCGCTAAATTTTTTCGCGTCCTTCGTCATCTCGTTTTCGTAAACCGCGAGTTTCACGTCGCGCGCCGTCGTTGAGTAAATTTGAAATTCCAATTTTGCTCCATCCGGAGCGCGCCATTTGGGATCGCCCACCTTGTACGTTCTCAAAGGAATCTGTCCCAATGTCGTGATCCCGTTTCTTCCGTCCGGCCCGACGGCATTTACAATCAAACACGGTATCGGTGGCAGCGGATCGGGTGTCGGCGAAGTCGTAGTCCAACCGTCAGTGCCATTGGCAAAATCACCGAGCAGCAGCGAAGTAGAGTCGGTGGCAATTGCCCGACCAAGTTTCGCCGGAGTTTTTGTGACCAAAGGTGAACTCAAGCAAATCCCGGAGGTATAAAGCACATTTGCAAAAGCAAAAACCGGTTCGTTCACATCGAGAATCGGCAATGAACCCTTCCATGTTTTATTTTTCGCCTCGCCTTCAACCGAGCGCCAGAAACGGTTCTTTGGATTGCGATTTTCGATGGCGTAAAACAACTCCACCTTTTTCACATCGCGAGAATTATCTGGAGTAATCGGCAATTGTAGGACGCCTTGTTTATCCAAAGTGACAGTGGCCTTCGGAGTTTTTGGCCACTTAATTTTCGAATCCTTCAACCACGTATCCATCCAGAGCGGCAGATTATTTCCCTGCTCGGCGGCGATGTGATGATTGTAACGTGGCGTGAAGGACCAACGGCATTTTCCTTCAACAAAATCGAGCGTTCGAAAAGCCCAATCTATTTTTCCATAAAAATCATCCGTGGCATTGAGATAGAGAATCGGACATTTCACCAAAGGCCCGTAGGCTTCCGATGCCATTGTTTTTCGCCAGAGCATCATTGAAGCGTCGTTTGCTTTCAGGTCAGGTGCCCCAAGTTCGTCGGGATAAGTCAGCCAGCCCACTCCGTAAATCGCGCAAGCCGCCTTGACCCGAGTGTCCATTGCGGCGAACGGCCACGTGATTGTCCCGCCCATCGAAACACCAAAAATGCCGAGGCGGTTGGCGTCCACTTCCGGTTGTTGTTCCAGCGCAGTCAGGGCGCGACGCGAGATGCGCGTCCAGAGATACCAGGAGGATTCTCGCACGGAAGGATCGGTCGTTTCCATTTTCCCGCGAGCTTCGCCATGATTGCCTTGCGTCAAATTTCCCCAAAGCGTGACGCGCGGGCGGTTCGTCCAAACGCCTCCCCAATTAAAACTGAGCGCCGCGTAACCGCGTTTGTTCCAGGTTCTCAACCAATCGGTATTCACCGTTTGGCCGCCGCCGTGAATGTGCAAAATACCCGGCAAATTTTTTCCTCCAACCGGCGCGCTATAGATGGCATACACACGAACTTTCTCCGAGCGGTTCGTCATGCCGGTGAAATAGAACTCGGTGTAGTTCGCGCCATGTTCGGTCCACCGTTGCAACACTTCGATTTCAAGCGGCTCTGAGCGTGGATCGAAATCAGCCCAAACTTCCTGCGGCGTCGATGGCGGATGCACCACCTTCGTAGTTTTTGACTTTTCCGTGGGTCCGATTTCAGGACCGCCGCCAAATTGTTTCCAATATGCCGCCTTGAACGGATTGACCTTTGGTCCGAGGACGTTTTCGTTTTCCAGTGCGGGAAAAATTTCGTTCCACCATCGATCATAAGCCGAACGCATTTTTGTGACGGCTTCTGGATGCTCGGCGATAACGTTTTTCTTTTCGCTCGGATCCGATTTCAAATCATAGAGTTCAGTATTGTTCACGAAATGAAAGCGAGCGTCGCGAACGGAACAGCCTGCGAACTTGGATTCTTCCGCTTTGCCTTTCTCCCATCGTCCCAGATGCGTGAAAAGGAAACGATCGGGCCAGTCAGTGTCGAAATTTTTCAGGAGCGGCAACAAACTGCGCCCATCAAGATTTATGTCCTTTGATATTTTTTTCCGACTGATTTCGGCGAAAGTGGGGAATATATCGAGGTGAGCAGTCAAAGCGTTGCAATCACGGTTACCTTGGAAGCCATTCGGCCAGCGCCAGAATGAAGGCACACGGGTTCCACCTTCGTACGGCGTGTTTTTTTGTCCACGCATTCCGGCGTTGAAAACCTTGACGCCTGCCGTACCGCCATTATCCGTCATAAAAATCACAAGCGTGTTGTCGGCGGTTTTCCATTCATCCAACTTCGCCAGCAGCCGCCCGAAATTGTCGTCGATGTTTTCGATCATTCCGTAAAACCTCGCGGTGTTTGCGTCCACTTTGCCTTCGTAACGTCTGGCGTATTCTTCGGGACATTGCAGCGGAGCGTGTGGCGCATTGGGCGTGATGTAAGCGAAGAATGGGGATTTCTTTTTTCGCTTTGCATCCATCCAGTTGACGGCTTGCTGAAAAAAAACATCCGTGCAGTAGCCTTTGGTCTTTTCGAATTTCCCATTGTGACGAATCGCCGGATCGAAGTAGGTGTTGCCGGGCGCATCGCCACAACTGCCGGGATACGTTTGTCCAATACCACCAGCGCCATGAATGAAAACTTCATCAAATCCCCTGCGACCCGGTTGATAAGCGTCCTCATCTCCGAGATGCCACTTCCCAAAAATGCCGGTGGTGTAGCCCGCCGATTTTAAAACTTGCGCGATGGTGGTGGATTTCAAACTCAAACGCTCGCGCTCAAGAATGGTGTGCGTCACTCCAGAGCGGAATTCGTGTCGTCCAGTCATGAGCGCGGCACGGGTCGGCGCGCATGTCGGGCTGACGTGAAAATCTGTGAAGCGAACGCTTTCTTTGGCGAAGCGATCAAGGTTGGGCGTTTTGATAATTGAATTCCCGGTAAATCCTAAATCTCCGTAGCCTTGGTCATCGGTCATGACGATAATGATGTTCGGCTGCAAAGAGGAGGCTGAGGTCGCCGCCTGACTGAAACTTGCAAAACCTAATAGCAGGAAAGCGCAAATTTGCCGCTGGAATTTCATGGATTTATTTGTGCCCTTCAAAATCTATCGGGTCAGCAAATTCTTTGCGCGCTTTAACGAGAAGCTTTTCCAAACGGGTTTCTTCATCCAAATATTTTGCAACAGTCGCTAAGTTGTTCAATTCATCAGGATCATTTTTCAAATCAAAAAGCTGCACATTCTTCACGCCGCTTGCGTTGTATTTAATGAGTTTCCAACGCTCGTCACGAATCATGCGCTGGCAATCGCGATACGCGCCGAAAAGATAGTCGCGTACTTTAGTTTTCTTGCCTTCGATGATGGGCAACAAACTTTTGCCTTCGACGATCTCTGGAACTTTCGCGCCCCCAAATTCACAAATCGTTGGAAATAAATCGTAGAGATAAACGAGCGCTTCAGACTCGCCGTGCGAAATTCCCGGGCCAACAAAAATCAGCGGCGGCTTCACATGTTCGTAAAGATTTTGTTTGCCCATCAAACCGTGACGACCGCCCACCGCGAGACCTTGATCGCTGGAAAAAATGATGATCGTGTTCTCCGCAAAACCGCGTTGCTTCAGCACGTCGAGCACGCGGCCAACTTCGTAATCCAAATGCGAAATGGTCGCGTAATAATCTGCCAGATGTTGGCGCATCACTTCCGGCGTGCGTGGATGCGGAGCAAGTTCTTCGTCGCGCACGTGCAGTTCGCCGTTATTAAAGGGATGATCGGGCATGAAATTCTTCGAGAGCTTTAGTTTTTCTGGATGGTAGAGCCTGGTGAAGTTTTCGGGTGCGAATCGAGGATCGTGTGGAACGGGGGGTGCCAGATAAATGAAGAATGGCTTCATTTCATCGTGCGCTTTTAAAAACCGGATCGTTTTATCCGCGTGTTCTGTGGCGGAATTGGTGGTGCGTCCTTGCGTGGAAAGATTGATCTCGAATGCCGCGTTGCCGAAGGTGCAGGCGTTGTTTTCCTTGCCGCAGTGCAAGGTTGTGTAACCGGCATTCTTTAACAACGTCGGTAAAAGCGGAACGCCCGGAGGTGCGACTTGCGATTTCGGATTTGGCGGAATTTTCCAAAGAGACCTTCCTGTGATGAGCATCGTGCGACTCGGCACGCAAACCGCACCGTGCATCGATCCCATGCAATAGGCATTGTTGAAGCGAAAGCCCTCTTTCACAAAACGGTCGAAGTTTGGCGTCTTGATGTCGCGGTTTCCGAGCGCGTGAATGGTGTCCCAGCGTTGATCGTCGGTGAGGATAAAAAAAATATTTGGTTTTTCAGCGGCGGAAATTTTTGGCAATGCAAACGAAAGCGCGAGGCCAACGATCGCGACGGACAAAGAAAACAGCCTCAATTTCATGTTACCGATGGAAAGGATGATTTCGCTGCAACCCGATTTTTGAAACGTCAATTGGTTCAAAACCAAGTTTGAGCGCGGGCGAATTCGGACGCAAACGGAAGTCGCCTTTGTCCACATTTACAAAAAGCGGATCGGACGAAATCGAGTGAAGATCAACGCCAAATCGTTGTTCGACCTGGAAATGTTTGCGGCCCCAATTCGGATCGGCGGTGTTGAAATAAAGATTGTAGTCCGCCACGCAATCACGGAGACGCGGTTCGCCTCCTTGCCCGTAAATTCGGTTCTGCGTGTAAACCGGAAAATCTTCATCGCGCGCGTAAATGATGTTGCGGTGGATTCGCGAACCGATCACGGGATTGACCACCAATCCGATGTAGCCGCGGGTGACGCGTTCGGGGCGAATGGGAAGTTTGCTGGCATGAAGTTCCGCCACAATATTGTTTAAGATATAATTTTTTCCTTTGCTGGTGATGCCTTGGCCGATGGCGCAATGACGGAAGATGATGTTGCGTTCGATAATCGTCTCCTCTTGAAAATCGTCACAACGAATCGGGCCGGAGCAATGGTCATTGAGCGTGTCGTGGACGTAATTCTCGTAAATTCGATTCCCCCCGCCCGCGCCTGAAATGTAGATGCTGTTGCCATCGCCCAGGCGCTCCATGACGTGATGAATTTCATTGCGTTCAACGAGATTGTTTCGCGAATGGAGAAATTGTTCCAGATAGTTCCAGCTGAAATTAGTTTTCTCGGGGATTTCATTCCAACGCACGGTGCGCGAGCCGTCGGAGGTCACGTTGTTGGTTCTGCCGGGAAGCGCGCGCGTGCTGACGGACAAGCCGGTGTAAGGCACGTTGTGAATGAGATTGTTGGCAATATGGTTATCACCGCTTTGCCAAACCATCAGCGCAGGTGACGCCCAATAAATTTCACTGGTGTGATGAAGCCAATTGTTGCTGACCACATTCTGGCGATTCACGTTTTTTGTTCCCGGACCATAGCCAGCGAGCAAAATTCCCAGCCCGCCGAGATGAGAAAACTCGTTGTTCAGAATTCGATTTTTCTGGGCGTAAAGATCAAGCCGAATCCCCGCACCGCTGCTCGCCGTGAAACGACACGCTTCGACGGCGCAATTTTCAGCTCCGCGAAAACGGAGGGCCGAGGTCGGGCGATCAAACATTTCCCAATGGTGTTGCATGCTCCATCCGGTGTAGCCATGCCACTGATAACGTTCGGCGTGGGTGAAGTTCAATCCGCGAAAAATTATTCCGCGAACCGGTTCGTCGCGTGGACCGTCGTAATCAATTTTCCCTTCCACGCGAATGAGTTCGGTGAGCTTTGGAGCAACAATGTTTTCTCCCGGCTTTCCATTGCCCGGCCAATAATAAATTTTGCGTTCCTGGCGGTTGAAAACCCATTCGCCCGGTTCATCGAGAACCGCCAAAACATTTTCCACCCACGCGTTGGTGCTAAAAAACTTTACTTTGCCAATGGGCCGCGAGGCGGGTTCCTTTAATTTCGCAACACCTGCATTTTCATCAACGGAAGCGAACGGTAGAATAGAAAACTCGTAATCCGCAGAAGGAATAACCAGTAACTCGCCGCTCAACAAATCGGGCCAATTTCGAATTGCATCAGGTGGAAATTTGATTTCGTCACGCGGTGCGGTTCGGACGTCAACGGAATCTGGTGAACTAAAGCCGGAGCCGCGCGCCCGAGGCAATCGCTGGTCTGCATTGTAGAGAGTGAGAATTCTCTCCAGTTCAAGAGGCGCTTCAGCAACCCAGATTTTTCCATGTGCGACCGCGGGCAGATGGCTTGGAAACTCAATCAGTTTGCGCCAATTTTTAATTGCCACTCCGGAACTGATTACCGGTTTCTCTTTCTCGTAAGCAGCATAAGTGATCGTTCCATTCTCCCTGGCAGAATCGGCGAGCGAGAAAACCAAGGTTTCATTGAGGCGATAAGTTCCGCCCCGAATTTTGACAACAAAATCTTTCTTGGTGGATTTATTTTTCTGCTCCCGCACGGCATCGCGCGCTTTGGCCAAAGTTGCGAAAGGTCCGTCGGATTTCGCGCCGTTCGCCTTCGGCAATTGTCCCGACCAACTGTCGCGTCCATCCACCGCGACAAAAAAATCGGCCGAAGAGTTGGCAACCTTTTGTGCCAGCGATTCGCCTCTGCTTGCAAAGAGAACCAACGCGATACCAACCAAAGCGACAGTGGTTCTCATCGCAAAAACTCAGGCAATTTGCGGAACTTCAAATCCAGTCCGGTAATCGCGTTTTAGATATTTGTTAGCTTCACTGTCCTTGAACTGTTCCGATTTGGGATCAAACTCCAGCGATCGGCCAAGGCGATACGCGGTATTTCCCAAATGGCAATGCACGCAGGAATGATGAGCATCAAGGACGGAAACAGCCATGTCTTCCGTTTTGCGTGTGCGCACGGCACGGAAAAAATGTTCCCATTTATTTCCCTTGTCACTTTTCGCGGCGGTGTCGGGAACCGGGATAGGATCATGCTCAACCGTTTTGTCTTTCTTGTTTTCCTTGTAGTTGAAAAACCCTTTGTCCACGACGTAAAAACCTTTTGTTCCAAAGAAGCTGTTGCCGCAATTGCCGGCTTGCGCTTCCGGAAACGAACCAAGATTTCGGACTTCAAAAGTCATGATAGATCCATCGGCGTAACTGAAAGTTGTAGCCTGCGTATTTGGCGTCTGACCATCGTCGTCCAGGCCAAAACGTCCGCCCGCGCTAAAAACTTTCACCGGCAAACCGCGATTGTGTCCCCACACTGCGACATCCATTTGATGCACGCCTTGATTTCCGATTTCGCCGTTGCCGTATTCCCAAAAATAATGCCAGTCGTAATGGACGTAGAGACCGGGTTTCTTGCGGTCAGCGTTGATTTTGAATTCATTCTCGCGCGCCGGTCCTTGCCACAAAGTCCAATCGAGATTTGCAGGGACGGCCCCTGCTTTTCCGTGACCAATTGAACCGCGATTTCCATTTTTGTACACGTAACCACGCGACTCCACAATTTTGCCGATGAATCCATCGTGAATCAGTTTCATGTCGCGAATCAGGGTTGAATTCGATCGATTCTGCGTCCCGTGATGAACGATGCGCTTATGTTTGTCAGCAGCCGCGACGACCTGGCGCCCTTCGTAGATGTTGTGCGACATCGGTTTTTCGACATAAACATCTTTGCCCGCCTCACATGCCCAAATCGAAGCAAGCGAATGCCAATGATTCGGCGTGGCAATAGTGACCGCATCGATACTTTTATCCTGAAGCGCTTCTCGAATGTCTTTGTATAAAGACGGCTTCTTACCTTGCGCGGCTTCGACAGTTTTTGCGCCGCGTTCTAAAACATCGGAATCGACATCACATAATGCGACGTATTCCGTATCCTCTTTCATTTTGAGAATTTCTTTGATGTGCGAACCGCCTTGTCCATTGAAGCCAATGGTGCAAACACGAATCCGGTTGTTCGCGCCGAAAACTTTTCCAGCAGACATTGTTCCGGCAACGATGACGGCTGCGGTGGTTTTTCCTAAAAATTTTCTACGATTTAGTTGCATGATTTTATTTTGGTTAATGAGTCGGACGCAAGAGATCGCTCGGTGGCTCCAGTTATTTTTGAGAAACTTGTTAAGGAAAATTTGTGACCAGCGAATTCAAATAATTTTCCAGATTGGTGTAGCCGCTCCTGGTCATGGCGGCGCCGTCGGCGGAATCATCTATATTTAAGGCATGTTTCTTTTCCCAGGCATCCGGCATTCCGTCGTGGTCAGAATCAACCGGCGCAGGTTTGGGTTTTAGCTCCGGCCAGCCGCCAACTTCTTTTTGTGAATCGATAATTCCTTTTTTTCCACCGCGATAAGTTGCGCCATAGGTCGCGGTGCCAGTGCGAATTTCTTTGATGATACGTTCGTCCACGGAATCGCGAACGAGCGAGCAACCCGCTTGCGCCAAAACAGATTTGTAGGCTTCTTCGGCAGATTGCGTTTTCACGGGTGCGACGACGAAGGGCTGATTCACGCGCAAAGTTTTTTCGCTTCCACCTTTGTCGACGGCGTAATCGATTCCGCCGTTCCAATTGTTTTTTGAAATTTCGGGAAAACCCAAAACAAAATTTCCGTCGCAGTACATTTTTCCTTCGGGACCATTTTGTTGGAAAATTCTGCGACGCACATTTTCAGAGGTGGCCGGGCCGGGTTTGTAATAATTATTGATCCAATTGCGTGGCCAAAGTTCGCCACCGTAGGCGCTGTTGAAACCCCAGTTGTAAACGACGTTATTCCGGTAATCGAGCAGGCCGGATTCTTTATTCCCCGATGCGCGGGGATTGCGACTCGAGTGATGCGCCAAAATATTATGATGCCATGAACCGCCCGGACCGCCCCAGAGGCCGCCGTATCCGTGATCGCCTTTATGATGCAATGAGTGAGTCAGACTTTCGCTGACTAAACACCATTGCACCGTGAGATTCGCGCCTTTGTTGATCGAGAAAGTTTCATCGACGCCCCAACTCACACTGCAATGATCTATAATAATCTGAGAGCCTTTGCCGGCAAAACCGTCTTGCTCCTGATGGGTCTCATCGCCCGGGCGAAATCGCACATAGCGAACGATCAAATTGGTCGTTTCAAAATTGACTTGGAAATTCTTGATGCAAATGCCGTCGCCGGGCGCGGTCTGCCCGGCAATGGTGAGATACGGATTCACGATTTTGAATTTCGATTCAAGCGGAATGGTTCCTGAAACGAGGAAAACAATTGTGCGAGGACCATCCGCTTCGCAGGCGGCGCGAAAACTTCCAGGCCCTTTATCATTGAGATTCGTTACCTCGATGACTTTTCCGCCGCGACCACCAACAGAATATTTTCCAAATCCTTCCGCGCCGGGAAATGCAGGGGCGCGATTTGGCCGCAGATTGCTCAGCGTCACTGTCCCGGCTTTCTCGTCATACTTTAAATCGTAGCGACAATTCTCGGGCAGAATGACGCGCTCAAATTGGCCTTTGATCGCCTCCACTCCGGGCCCGAAAAATTGAAACACTGAACTTTCATGGGGGTGAATCGGTCCTACGAATTGAATTTCCAACACGCCCGATAAATTCCACTTACCAGATTCAACTGGATTCAAAACTTCGTGATCGTTGACTTGAAAAATGGTCTTCTCACCGCTATTTCGCCATGTGCCAGCATCTGGCGATTGCTTCGTTTTTTCCGATGGCGGAGCTGCGCAACTCACGCTGATGGAGATAAAAAAAACGGAGAGAAGCGGAAAAACGCGCCTCCAAATGGAGGCACGAGTAAAAAGTGTGAACATACGCGTAAGTACCATTCACCTCTTTTGCCCGCAATCTGAATTCTCAACCAAGCAGTTTTTTCTTTCAAATTGAAATGCTTTCTGCGGGAAGGCACAATTTCTGGGATGTTGAATCGGGACCAATTGCCAAGCCGCACGCTGCCCCCTCCCGTTGGATCATTGCCGCCTGGCGAAGAGCGTGTGGTACGACCGAAAGTTGTGCCGGTGCCGAGCTTTGGAGTTGTAGTTTTTGAGAGCCGCCACGGGCCTGGGTTCGTGGGAAATTTACGGGATGATTTTTCAAAATTCTTGCTGATCATCGCGGGTCAAGCCAAGTGGGAGGCGGGTGGTAAACAGATTAAAGTTGCCGTAAACAGTTTAGTCCATATTCCCGCAGGGTTGCCACATCACCAACAGGATAACCCCAATCATCCCGTTGTTTTGTATGCGATTCATTATCGGCCTTCAGTGTTGCCGGAATTTCTTAAAAAGGATCTTTTGGATCACGGACTGTTGCACTGGGATTTGCCGGAGTACCCTCCTGCATTGTCGCGGGCGGTTCGTTCTGACTTGCAGGAAATGCTCTTCGAACAAGGCGATCAGCGGCAAGGCTGGGAATGGGTTTTGTGTTCGCGTTTGGTGGAACTGGCCGTCCGCGCCATTCGCATTTCTCACGACACTCAACATGGGCATCGCCCAATTTTCATCAAAGGATCCGATAGCGCCGAACGGGTAGCGCGTTATGCCTTGCGATTGCAAACCCAGTTTTATTTGAGGGAAACACTGGATGAAGCAGCCATCGCGACGGGATTAAGCCGGCGGCAATTCACCGAGATGTTTCGCAAGGTCATCGGGAAAAGCTGGAAACAGTACGTTTACAGACTGCGGTTGGAGCATAGCCGAAAGCTTTTGTTGCAGACGGACAAAACTGTAACGGCAGCAGCGTTTGAAAGTGGGTTCGACGATTTATCCCATTTCAATCACGCCTTTAAGAAAGCCTTTTCGTTTTCGCCACAGGGCATCCGCCAGCAACAAGAGGAATCGCTTAAACTTGCTTCGGCTCCACTTCCGCAACGCGCCCCTGCGACGGTGCGGCCAAAAGATTTACAAAAGAAGCGAAAGCAAAAGTCGCCCACATATCCAAATAAAATCGCCCGAAAGTCCTAGCCAATAAGCAGCGGGATTGCGGATGCTAAGTCCATGTCACCGACCCCATCGCCTTTGAAAAACCATCGCTGCACCCCGGTTAAAAGATTTGGAATTTCCTTCGTTTTCCTGACTGTAATTTCTGCAATTTTTTCCCTTGGAAACGATTCTGCCCATGCAGTTGAGCAAGGGGTTCAAATTACGCAACTTACCAATCGGCTGCGCGTGGAAATCAATGGAAGACTTTTCACCGAGTATGTTTTTAAAGATGTTCCGAAGCCGTTTTTGTATCCAATTATTGGACCAGGCGACGCGGGAATGACCCGCAATTACCCGATGCAGGAAACGGAAAACGAAGATCACGATCATCCGCATCATCGCTCGCTTTGGTTCGCGCATGGTGACATGAATGGCCACGATTTTTGGACGGAAAGAGGGAACTCAGGAAAAACCATTCACGAAAAATTTCTAGAAGTTAAATCAGGAAAAGCCTCGGGCGTCATTCGTTCGCAAAATAAATGGGTCGCTAAAGACGGAACCATCGTCGGCACAGATGACCGCACCATTCGGATTTCCGGCAACGCCAAACAGCAGATTATTGATTTCGACATCACGCTCCATGCTTCCAATGGCGAACTGAAAATGGGCGACACCAAAGAAGGCACGATGGCGATCCGTGTTGCTGAAACGATGCGGCTTTCTCAGGGCAAAGACAAAAAAGGCGACGGTCATATCGTGAATAGCGAGGGTGTTCGGGATGGAGCGACTTGGGGGAAACGCGCCGAATGGTGCGATTATTTTGGCCCCGTTAACGGGAAAATAGTCGGGGTTGCAATGTTCGATCACCCAAAAAATCCGCAGTATCCAACATGGTGGCACGTTCGTGACTACGGCCTGTTTGCTGCAAACCCTTATGGTGCGCACGATTTCGAAAAGAAGCCAAAAGGATCTGGAGATTTCGCCATACCTGCTGGCAAAAGCGTCACTTATCGATACCGATTGGTTTTCCACGAAGGTGACGAGAAACAGGCTGGAATCGCCAAGCTTTTCAAAAAATATACTACGGAATAGAGCAACGAAGATCGAAGTTATTTAGTTTTTCAATCATATGAACAACACGAACCAAATCAACCGGCGGAGTTTCCTTAAAAGTTCTTTTCTCACGAGCGCGGCGCTAAGTCTGCCCATCCATTCGTGGGCGCAAGTTCGCGGTGCGAACGATGACATCCGCGTTGCCATGGTCGGATTTAACGGCCAGGGAAAAGGAGATATGGAAGATTTCAGAAAAGTTCCCGGTGTGCGCGTTGTTGCCCTGTGTGACGTCGATTCCAGCGTTCTCGAACGCGAAGCGAAAAAGTTCAAAGATCGCAATGAACCCATCGAGACTTACACCGATGTGCGAAAATTGTTAGAGAACAAAAATATCGATGCAATCTCCACGGCTACTCCGAACCATTGGCACGCATTGGTTTCCATTTGGGCCATTCAAGCAGGCAAAGATGTCTATGTGCAAAAGCCCGTTTCCCACAATGTCAGCGAGGGACGCCGCATCGTCGAAGCAGCGCGCAAATACAAAAAAATGGTGCAGACCGGGACGCAGAGCCGTTCCAGTTCTGGCTTACGCGAAGCGGTGGAATGGGTGAAATCCGGCAATATTGGAAAAATAATAGTTTCGCGCGGCATTTGTTATAAACCGCGCGGGAGTATCGGCAAGGTCGCCGCGCCATTGGATATTCCGAAAAACATTGATTACGATCTGTGGTGTGGTCCGGCGGCAAAAGTTCCAATCATGCGCAGCAAATTGCACTACGACTGGCATTGGATTTGGAACACCGGTAACGGCGATCTCGGCAATCAAGGCATTCATGAAATGGATGTTGCCCGCTGGTTTTTAGGGGAAATGGAACTTGCGCCCCGCACTTTCGCGGTGGGCGGAAGATTCGGCTACGTGGACGATGGCGAAACGCCGAATACGATGGTTATTTATCACGATTACGCCAAGGCGCCGCTCCTTTTTGAATTACGAGGTCTGCCGGAAAAAGCTGGAGCAAAAGAGATGGATATCTACAAAGGCGCAAAAATAGGAATAGTGGTGGAATGCGAAGGCGGCCACGTCGTTGTTTCCAGCTACTCCAAAGCGACTGCTTTTGACAACGAAGGCAATGAACTGAAGAAATTTGAGGGGACCGAGAACCATAAGGTCAGTTTCATCAAAGCAATGCGCAGTCGAAAAACCAGCGATTTGACGGCTGACATTTTGGAAGGGCACCTCTCCAGCGCACTTTGCCACACCGGTAATATTTCTTATCTCCTTGGGAAAACAAAATCACGCGACGAAATTGCCGAGGCCGTTAAGAACGAGGAGAAAGTCGGGGAAACTCTTGCCAGAGTGGAAGAACATCTTGCAGCAAATCTAGTAGATTTCGAGCAAACACCACCCAAATTGGGCGCGGTGCTGGAGATGAATCCGAAGTCGGAACGATTTTCGGATAATAGCGCGGCAAATCAAATGTTGACCCGAGAATATCGCAAGCC
>JBBQAX010000046.1:0-19055 GCA_038316905.1 Verrucomicrobiota bacterium
TTGCAGTGCAAAAAAGTTCTGGAACCGCGAATGGCCCGTGGTTTGGCGTTTCTGGCGAGGGTGGATCGACATCCGATTTTCGTGCTTACCGCGGCATTGCTCTCGAGGCTGGAACCAGCACAGCTTATGCAGCCACCGACGATGCCTTCAATCGACGTGACTCTGGCAACGCCTATTATCAGACGGCTTTCCCGGGAGGACAGCAAGCACCCGCGCTGCAACAGGCAAATTTCGCGCAACAGACTGGGGCACTGGACGTAGGAACGATCGGCTTCGGATGGCGCCAAGTTGAAATCTCCAAAGTTGGTACGAACGTCACGTGGACCATCGACGGTTTGCTGATCGCTACATTGAATAATGCCACCTTCACCGGCAGTAATATTTTTGTCGGTCACTGGGACGCATTCTCTTCAATCGCAGATAATGCAGAACTGAACTTTAGCGTGATTGATAATATCACAGTGGTTGCAGTTCCAGAACCCTCCACCTACGCCCTCGGTTTAATCGGCGCAGGTGTCGCGTTCTTCGCGATGCGCCGCCGCAAATAATTCAGCTTTATTTTATCACAAGCCGTCCTCCCCGGAGGACGGCTTTTTTTGTTTTCGCCGCGTCAGATCCCGCCAAGCGATTCGACCTATTATAAATCTTCTGTGCGAGGGATGAAGGCTGATCAGTTTTCGAACCCCTCGTCCTTACGCCTGCCCTCTTCCCGGGAAGAGGGAGAATTGATTGCAGCGCTTCAGTGATTGGAAGCATCGGGTTCATTGCGTGGATTTTTTTGCGAAACGCAAGACGTGCGAATTTCCCAGAAGCGTCGATAAAGGGCTGGGTTGAGGGCGAACGTTTATCTCAACGTCCGCACAGACGAAACCCATTGTCCTGCTGTTTTGCCGTTGCATCGGATTCTTGCAGTTGTGAAAAATTAAAATGCGTCTTCCCTGATGTTTTTCCTTGTATTGACTGCGGCGTTGTCTATAAACGAGGCACTCTATGAAAAAATCCCTACTTTCCGCCACCCTTAGCCTAGTCCTGGGCGCATCCGTGCTCCCGTCTTATGGACAAGTTGTAATCAACGAATTCGCCTATGACGATACCGGTACCGATGATTACGAATTTGTGGAACTGTTTAACTCAGGTTTAAACCCGGTCGATATCAGCGGATGGGTCGTCGGCGGTTTTGACGCCACGACGGTTAATCTGAGCGCAACCATTCCCAACGGGACAATTATCGGTCCCGGCGCTTACTATTTGCTGGGGAACACAGCCGTAGCTGGCGCGAATCAGGTGATTCCCGCCAATTTTCTAGAGAACGACAAGGAGTCGATTACTTTGACGGATAATTTTGCCGTGCGTCAGGACATTGTATCCTACGAGTACAACAAAACGGACGTTCTTCCTGGGACAACCCAAGGATATTTCGGCAACTTTCAGAGTTCCCAAGTCGGAGCAGGCACTCCCGCCTTCGTTTCGATCTCGCGCTACGTGGACGGACGAGATACGGGCACTGATGGCCGCGATTTTGGCATGCGGCGATCCACGCCGGGAGCGGCCAATAGCTCGGCACCAGTGACATCGTATAACGGACCTGATGTAGATGCAGCAGGGGTTGGCAGCACCGCATCTGGTTTTGCCGGTTCATTCGTGGCTCCGCGAGTCATCAATCCCACCGTCGCGGATGCAAACAATCCAAATGCCATCCCAGCCTCGCCTCAAGGTGGCAACGCGGTTATCGCCTGGGACAACAGCGGGGGCGGAAATGGAACAGCCTCAGACGCGATCATGAGTATCAATGGCGAATTCAATTTGAATGTCTATGTTGATTCAAGACTCTTGACGGGAGCCGATACCGAAGAATGGATATTGAACATCGGCGGCGGCGATCCCTTGCAAAATTTCTCCACCAGCGGTGCCAACGGCACGGCGGGGGTGGGCTGGCTCTTCCGTCGCGATGCAACCGCAGCTACTTTAAGCCTGATAGATTTCGGCCCGGGTGGACTCAATACTTCTTGGATAACGCTTGGATCAATTGGTTTGGCGCCAGGAGACACGGGATGGCATGAACTTGGTCTCGCCATTGGAGGTGCCAATATCAGTGGTTATTTCGACGCGACCGAATTCAACGGAACTACCAGCACCGATATCGTTGGCAACATTCTCAATGGCAGCTACCGGGAAGGCCTGGCGAACAACAGCGACCCACTTATTCGTCCTTTGACGTTCGATGCCGTTCCTGAACCTTCCACCTACGCCCTCGGTTTAATCGGCGCAGGTGTCGCGTTCTTCGCGATGCGCCGCCGCAAATAATTCAGTTTTTTTATCACAAGCCGTCCTCCCCGGAGGACGGCTTTTTTTGTCTTCGCCGCGTCCAGATCCCCCCCAAGCAATTCGACCGACAGGCTGGTTTCCATGCCGATGATAAGACGCAGTAACGTGCCCATTCCGTAATTGCTTCAACTTCTTGCGCCGATTAAATCATTGCATCAATGAAACAACTCCATCCCATCATTGCTTTCGCGTTCAGTTGCTTTTTCGGAGGTTCATTCGTTCCTCAAGCCATTGCCCGTCCACCCAACATCGTGATCATTCTGGCCGACGACCTTGGCTACGGCGACCTTGGTTGCTACGGGCATCCCTCGATTCGCACGCCCAACCTCGACCGCATGGTGGCCGAGGGGATGCGTTTCACCGATTTTTATGTCGCGGCTTGCGTATGCACACCAAGTCGCGCGGCATTGCTTACGGGACGTTTGCCCATTCGCAATGGCATGGCGGGAAGCGAAGCTCGTCGCGTTCTTTTTACCTATTCCCAAGGCGGCTTGCCGACCAACGAGATAACAATCGCCAGCGCGCTGAAATCCAAGAACTACGCAACCGCTTGCATCGGTAAGTGGCACTTGGGTCATCAACCCCAATTTCTCCCGACGTCGCATGGATTCGATTCCTACTTTGGCCTGGGTTTCTCGAATGACATGGAGCCGAACGGAAAAGTTCCCAAGCCTGGCTCAATGAGCCTCACTCCCGACCCAGATTGGTGGAATGTCTCATTGATGCGAAATGAGAAAGTCATCGAACAGCCGACCGATCCGACTCTGTTGACGAAGCGCTACACAGAAGAAGCGTTGAAATTCATTCGTGATAACAAAACGAAGCCGTTTTTCCTTTATTTTCCGCACACCTACCCGCATGTGCCGCTGTTCGCCTCCAAAGAGTTCAAAGGCAAAAGCGCGCGCGGCTTGTATGGCGATGCTGTCGAAGAACTCGATTGGAGCGTCGGACAAATCCTTGAAACATTGCGTAGAGAAAACCTCGCGGACAACACGCTTGTTTTTTTCACCAGTGACAACGGACCTTGGCTGGTCAAGGAATTAGCGGGTGGCTCGGCCGGTTTGTTGCGAGAGGGAAAAGGAAGCACCTGGGAGGGGGGAATGCGAGAACCCGCCATCGCATGGTGGCCGAAAAAAATCAAGGCAGGCAGCGTTACTCGCGAACTCGCGTCCTCAATGGATTTGTTTATTACCAGTTTAAAACTTGCCGGAATTCCCATTCCCAAAGATCGCATTCTGGATGGCGTGGACATGTCGCCGATTCTTTTTGGCCGAGGGAAAAGCGATCGTGATTCGATTTTCTATTATCGCGGCGGAGACCTGTATGCGGTTCGGAAAGGTCCGTTCAAAGCGCATTTCATCACCCGCGACGGCTATACCAAAGAAGATCCCGTGAGGCATGATCCACCGCTTTTATTTCAGGTGGACAATGATCCATCGGAGAAATTCGACATCGCCAGCGAGCATCCCCGCGTGATCCTGGAAATACAGGGCGAAGTCGAAAAACATCGCGCGAGTTTGATTCCCATAGGGGCGCAATATTGAGGAAAATCCCAATAAATGAGTTCGCCACTCATTCGACGAGTTGGTTGAAAGTCGCTCAATCGCTGAATTCAACCGCCAAAAGCAAGGTGTTTTTTTGTTTTCATTCTCTCTGCGGGGCTTTATTACCTTCTCCAGCACTCACGAATTCGATTGAAAAAACGAATCACAAAAACGGTCAGCCTTGAGCCGGACTCCCTTTACGTTGTGCGCAAAGCCCCACGCACGACCGATTTCAGTGCTGATTCCAAAAAGCCTTTCTGGAAAAACGCCGAGGTTTTGGACATCAAACATTTCCGCTCGGAGTCCAGCTCGCATCGTCCGCAAACCTCAGTGCGCTTGCTCTATGACACTGCTGGAATTCATGGGATTTTCAAAGTGCGTGACCGATATGTCCGTTCTATCCGAACGCGCTACGGTGATACAGTATGGAAAGACGCCTGCGTGGAATTTTTCTTCCAACCGACAGTTGGCCAAGGCTACTTCAACTTTGAGTTTAACTGCGGAGGAACATCCCTCGTTTACTACATTACCGATCCTGAACGTGTGCCCAACGGATTCAAAGAGTTTGTGCGTATCCCGCCAGAACACGCGCGCGCCATCAAAGTGCGCTCAACCATGCCGCCCATCGTCGAGCCTGAGATTTCCGATCCGGTGGATTGGAGCCTCCAATTTTTTATTCCTTTTTCTTTGCTGGAGAGATTTGTCGGTCCACTCGGTAAAATGAACGGCCAGCTTTGTCGCGGAAACTTTTTCAAATGCGCAGAAGAGACCTCGCACCCGCACTGGGCTGCGTGGTCAAGAGTCGATCAATTCAACTTCCACCGCCCTCAGTGTTTCGGAGCGATACAGTTTCAGAAGTAGTCAGGTATCAATAACCCGGTTGCATGTTGACACTCACCAGGCGTGGCGCGATGCGAGAGAGTTCTTTTCCACTTTTGTCGTAAACCACGCCAACCACTTGATGCGCGCCAGGAATTGCGAGATCGTTAGGCCATTGTGCGGAGGCGCGACGGAAATTTCCTCCGGCTTCGAATGTCTCAATTGTTCCGTCGAATTCGCCTAGCTTTTTTCCTTCAAGATCAAGAATGCGGAAGGCGACTTTGCCGATGTCGTCGGAAAAATTCGGCGGTAACGCCATCAGGCCGGTGACGTGCGGTTTGGCGGGCTGGCCCCAGGCGGTGTCGCAACGGATCGGGAACATCACGGGACCGGTCGCCATCCAATGTTGCGGTTCGAGCTTTTCAACAAGTTGAATTTTACCGAGGTTCGCCGGTTGTTGGACGGAAAGCGGGCTGCCGAAAACAAACGAGCGAAAAACGCGCGGGCCGCCGTCGGCGTAACAAAGCTCGGCATCCAGCGCGATCACGGCGTCCAGTTTGGCTTTGAATTGCGGAAAGTTTTTCCACGGCATTTTGAATTCGACTTCCATGCCGTTGGCGGTGCGACGCGAGGCAACTTCCACTCCGACTTTCGGAATTGCTTCGAGAAATCCCGGGCGCAAACAGAAGCGCGGCACAACATTCGTTCCTTTCAATCCGGTCCAATAACAATGGGTGGCTCCAGCATTTGGATTTTTGGGCCAATCGTGGCTGCGGAAAGTTTCGTCCTGCCGCGTGTCGAAATACCACTCGACCGCGTCGCCTTCCCAGAGATGCGCATCATCGGCGTTGTTGTTCGGAGTGCGATCGAGCGTGCGCAGACCTGCGTAAAACGCCTCGTCGTCCCACATGTAAAGAAATTGGGCGGCGCGGTCGTGCAGGCCGGGATTGGCGCTTTTTTTGTTCGCATTCTCTGGCTGGAAATATTCCAAAGGCGTGGCGAATGCGTTTTTAAATTCAGAAAGGTCGCCATCTATTTTCATTTCCTTCGGAGCACGCGTGGCGACGCCGCGAACGCCTTCTTTTAATTTTGATTCAGCGAATGTGTTCTGGGTGACGAATGAAGTGACAATGGCAACGAGCGTGAGTTGGAAAATTTTCATAAGCGTGGGCGCATTTTACAAATGAGTTGAACGCAAGCAACGGCTGATTTTTGGCAGGGTGGAACAGGCGTCCCGCCAAAATCCGTGGTGGCGGCCAAAATGAAACCGAGATTTTGATGAAAGAAGAAACAGATACAATCGCGCCAGCGGTTTTGCGAATCTACTGAAACAGAACCATGCACTCGGACGGAATTTGGCGAGACGCCAAATTCAACAGGCCGGAGGCCTGTTCCACCCAAGACCGGTCACGCGCTCTCTTTTTCCAACTCGGCCAGCACTTCAGGATCACGCACGTCCACCCAGCGGCCCTTGATTTCCAATCCGGCGATGCGTTCTCCGGCGGCGAGCATGGCGATGATGGCGTCGGTTAGTTCGTATTCGTTGCGTGGAGATTTTTGCAGTTTCGCGGTGAAGTCGAACAGCGTGGGTTTGAAAATATAAATGCCGGCATTATACCAGGCGGTGTCGCCGGGTTTTAGAAAACCTTCGCGTCGCAATTCATCCAGTTGCGTTGCACTCGGTTTTTCGACGAGTTTCACCAGACAGAAATCTTTGTCGAAAAAATTCAAACCACCTTTCGTCACATCCTGGCTTCCGGTTGCAGTAACCATTCCTGCGAAATTTCCTTCGGCGAAACGAACCAACATTTGCTGATATGTCTCCGGCTTCACCAGAATATCGCCGTAGGTCAGGACAAAATTATCTGAGCCAACAAAATTTTTCGCGAGTTCAGGCGCTTTGCCGGTTCCGTCCTGAACGACTTGACGACCATACGAAATTTTCACGCCGAGTTTTTTTCCGTCGCCAAAATAATTCTCAATCGTTTCCGCTTTGAAACCGGTGACGATGAAAAATTCACGAACGCCCGCTGTCATCAAACCTTCGATGATGTGTTGGAGAATCGGTTTGCGGTGAACTTTCAACATCGGCTTGGGAACTTCATTGGTAAGCTCTCGCATCCGCGTTCCTTTGCCTGCGGCTAGAATAACAGCTTTCATTTTTCGCCGCAGATAAAACACGGACGCACCGGACGCTGCAAGCCGACTTTTAAAAATCCCCTCTCTCCGGGCTCTCTCCCCACTCGTTCCTCGCGGGGAGAGAGAGAAATCCTGTTCGTGATTGACCGCAATTGAAATCGCACCCCCATTTTAAAAGCCACCGTTCCGATTAAAGGTGGTGAGGCAGCGGATTATTTTGGACTGCGGAGACATGTCTCCGCTTTGGCTGCACGGTCGGGAAACCCTGAGTGTTTTCCTTCTTCCGACCGCGCAGGAAAAGCGACGCTGTGCCGTCGCACTCCATACGCTTTCTTTGCCAACAATCCCGTTGAATACGGTTCTCCGATTACGGAGGAGATACGCCGGCACGATAGAATGTCGTCGTCACATTTTCCGGCACGGGAACGAGCGTGCGCGGCGTGGACGAAATCACGGTTTGGAACGGTTGCCAGACGGCGTCCAGCGTTGAGACGACTTCGATAAGATACGAGCCCGCCGGAGTACTCCAGAGCACCAGTTGTTGCGGCGAACCCTTCACTGCTTCCAACAACGGATCGTCGCCGATGACGACGACCCTGCCGTCGAGCGCAAGGCCGTTGGTGAGAATATCTCCCGACGTTTGTTCGCCCAGAAGTTCAATTGGTCTCAAATGGACGAATGCGGAGATGACATTTGGCAACGCCTGGAATCCGAGCGATGCGAGGGGCGTTCCCACCGGCAACGTTTGTCCAGGCAATGCGGCGAAGGAAATCGCTACGAGATTATCGCCCGCTGGCACAAGGGACGCACTGCCGACTTGCGGTGAAACGTTTTGCAGAAGCAGATTCGTCAACCGCGAGTCGTCGGTAGTCAGCGTGAATGAAACGAATGCGAGATCGATTCCTGCGGTCAACATCAGCGGCACGGAATTGGATTCGCCGATGAACAGATTTGTTCGACCTGCGGCAAAGATGAAATCTCCTAGCGTATCGCGGACGATGACGGTGACGAACCGGCTTCCCGCGATCGGCGGTTGTCCGTTATCCGTTGCCAGAATTTCGATCACGTTCGTGCTCGGGCCTTGCAAGATCGTGGGTGTCCAGGTGAACAAACCGGAGTTCGTGTGGATGACCGCTCCCGCTGGTGTTCCGCTGCCGAGCGACCAACGAATCGGAGTCGCGGGCAAATCGGAGTCGGTCGCCGTAAACGTGTGACTGAACAAGGTTCCTTCGTTGATCGTGAACGGCCCGGCGGTCGCGATGACCGGCGCTTGATTGACCTCGTTCACAACCACGGTCACAAATCCGGTTGCAGAAAGCGCGGGCGAACCGTTGTCGCTGACGATGACGCCGAGCACGTTGGTGCTCGGACCGTTGCCTTCGCCGGTCTGCCACGTGATCAGTCCAGTCTTGAAATGAATCGTCGCATTCGGCGGAGCGCCGTTTACGAAACTGAAGGTCAAGGTTTGCACATCGAGATCGGCATCCGTTGCGGAGTTCGAGATGGAAACAAGGACGCCTTCATTCACCGTCACATTCGCGCCGACGGTCAGCAGGGGTGCCGAGTTGGTTCGATTGACGGTGGTGGTGGCATCGGAAATCGGCGGAGCGGATTCTGAATTGCCCGCTGCATCAACCGCCACGGAATAGAACGAGTAGCTGTGCCCCAAAATGCCGGGATACACCGCGCCAAATAGCGTCGTGTCTTGCAGCCAGAGTGACGCCGGTGCGCCGTTGTCGGACACATAAATATCGAATGAGGAAATGCCACTACCACCGCCGTCGTTGCCCGTCCAAGTCAGCGGAATTTGCGGGAAACTATTTACAGGCAACGGAGTGATCGCACTGGTCGGCGCGACAATATCCGGCGTAGGCAACGCTTCGTAAATCAGCGTGTAACTGCCCGGGCCGTTGTAATCCAACAGGTGTAGATTGTTTTCGAGAATCGGTCTCTTACCACCGCCAATGAAGGTGCGATCAGTCGTCCACGCATTAGTGCCAACGCTCAACGAAACATTGTCCGAGCGCACAATTTGTTTCAAACGATACTGGCCATTGCCGGGATCAGGAATCCGCAGATAACTCCAGCCCGCTGGCAGAGTCGCCGCGAGGGTGACCTGGAGATTGCCGCTCGATAAAACTCCGGTGATCGCTCCGGTCTTCACAATGCTAACCGGTTGGACCGAGCCATCGCTGAGATAAAGTTTGTCCGGCAAATCTTCGAGATCAGCGAAGTCGTTCACCAACATATCTGGCAAACCATCCTGGAAAATTCCCGGCGCAGAGACGATGCGAATCAGTTCGCGAATATCGACGCTTTGAATAATCGAGGCGCGCGGATCGCCGAGTCCATCGAGATGTTCAAACGTCGCGCTGTATTCGACGAACAAACCTTGCAGCGAAGATTTGAGCAACCAACGGCCAATCGCGATTTCTCCCGCATCGATATCGCCGAAATTCGCGGTCAACGATGGGAGCACATTTTGCCCCGCGACTTCGGTCGCGATGATTTGGAAGTCGATGAACAATCCTTTTTCATTCTCGATGATTTGCGGTTGCGCAGAAGTAATCCGCACGTTTCGCGCCGTGCCAAAGCCGGTATTACGAATCATGGTCGCGAGCGAATACGGAACGCTCGGCTCAATTTCATCGGTGAACGGATCGTCACCCAGGACATCGCGTTGATGGAAATAGGTGAGTTGCAATTGCGCCAACGGATGGACGGTAATCGACTGAGACGCCAGCGGCACGATGACCGACGCGCCGTTTTGCACGTAGCGAATGCTGCCGCTCACATAATAAACCTCCGGCACGGTTTGCGCCGAATCAGTCGTTGGAACAATCGTCCAGGTGATGGAACCGCGCGTGCCAGGGACGACTTCCCCTAGCCCATTCACCACGCTAATATTGGCGAGCGCAGGCGCGGGAATGGCGAAGAGCGAATTCACAATTTCTCCAGCGCTGTTCAAAACCATGAGGTTGACCGTGATGTTGCTGAGTGAAGTGGACGAGTCGTTCACGATTTCCAGCGAAGCGCGGAAAGCATCGCGGGCAATCACCGCTTCCTGATCGATGCGCAAACGTACTTGCGCGCAGACGCCGCTGGAAGGTTGATTAATGAAAGCGCGCAGTTGCTCCATGCTGATCTTCAATTCTTCAAAAACATTTGTATAACCGAGCGCGGCGGCTTCGAGGATGGCTTCGTTCGCCAGCGCCAGATGCTGTCTTTGAAGATCGACCGCGATAAAGTTGCTACTCATTCCGACGGGAACATTCGTGGAATAGAAAATTTCAGAATCTGCGTAATCGAGAGTGCGGTTCCATCGATCGACAAATAAATGGATGTCTGCTGCGGAAATATCGTTAGTCAGCGCGTGCGTCGTCAGCGTGACCCGTTCGTTCGCGGAAATACGATTTCCAGATTCACTGCCGACATCGGTGCTGGCGTTGAGCGGCGTCAACCAATGGTTAAGATTCGTGTGCTGCGCTGCAACGAGCCATTGTTGTCCGCCAAAGTAATTGGAATAGGTGCCGAGGACCGCTTTGACATGAGCAATGGCGAGGGCGACTTCGGCCATGCCCGGATACGGATACGGTGGAAGGGTGTCGGAAAAATATCCGCGCGCCCCACGGAGATTACTCGACCCAGATCCACCTGAACCAAATCCACCACCGGGTCCGCCAAGCGGTGGACTTGAGCCTCCCCCACCGCTGCAAGCTCCCGCAATATCTTCCGCGCAGCTCAAGACATCCAGCACATCGCCTAAGATCGGCACATTCTTGCCCGCGGCTTCGAGACAACTGACGACCGCTTTCGCGCAACCTAAACTGCTGGGTTCGCTGAAACATTCGTAGGAATCCTGCATGCAACTGATGATGTCCGGAATGGGTAGAACGTAGTCCAGGACGCATCCCGCTAACACGCCCGCGAGTTCTGCTGCACATGGATTACAATTTCCTCCTCCGCTCCCCGGATGGATTATCCCGCCGCCGGAACCGCTGCCAGTGGTCACATGGCCGCCTGGAGTTCCACCGCATCCACTGCCACCCGCGTTGGCAACGCCGACGGGTGCGGAACCGCCAATCCCGCTGTCGCCGCACGGAATGATATACGTCACCGCTCCACCGCCGCAGCTACTGCCCCCGGCACCGCTGCTGGCGCTCCGAACTTTTCTTAACACTGAATGAATCTTCGCCTGGTCTTCAGGGTTGGAAGCGAGACCGCCGCCACTCGGGCATCCTGCAAAATTCCCTGAGCAAGTCACGTCGTGACAAATGGAAACAGGAATCGTGATGGAACTCTTTGCGGCCAGCGTGCCGATGTCAGAGATGAGCGGCGTGATTTTGTAACATTCAAATTCACTGAAAACCAAACGCGTGGTCTGCGCCGCGAGTAAACCGTGATTCGTGATGGTCAGATTAATGGTGCCGCCATTCGGGAAGTCCGCGAGATCAATGACCGAAGGCGACACTGTCAACACTGGAACTGGAACAACCGTTTCAAAAACGGATTCGATCGTGATCTTCGTGCGATCTCCAAGTTCGGTAGGCGTGACCGTCCAGATAAATTGCACCGTCTCGCGGCTCATCAAGGCCTCGACGTAAGTGGTGTCTGATGCCACCACGAACAGCGTGGACCGAAAAGGTTCATGTTCATTCGCGGTGACTTCAACCGTGTAAAAACCTTCGAGCAGATTGGTGAAGATCGCCAAACCAAAAGCGTCGTTGGTGAGGTTCGTCAAAATAATTCCGGTGTAGGGATCTTTCAACGTGACACTCGCGTTCGTGACTCGCGGAGCGCCCTCGGCGTAATAAGTGAATTGGTCAGTCACTTCGACCAGCAACGTTCCGGTGTTCGTGGAGACGATGCGAATCTCAAGCGGCACATACGCGCTGGCGCTTCCGTCGGAAACCAGCAGATCACCCGTGTAAAGTCCGAGCGTTTGCGTCGGCGCAGGCGACAATTGCAGGGAAACAATATTGGATTCGCCGGGCGCAAGCGGTGGCAAAGTCGGCGGCGAAATGACGTGCAGGAATGGAAACACGGGCGGTTGCACAGTGAGCGAGCCGCTGGTTGCGCCGCCCTGATTGACGACGGTGAATTCGAGAAACCGCTGTGTTCCAGGAACAACTCCCGCCGTCAATGCAGCAGGCGTTGCCACCAAACGAGGTCGCAACGATTCCGCCGTCAACGTGACGCCAACATCCGCGACCGCGCCTTCGCTGCTGGTCACGCGAACGGTGAATGAGCGCGTCACGTTGGTATCAGCAATCACGCCAAGCGTGAGCGTCAACCCACCGTTGCCAAATGGGGCCAGAGTCGAATCAACCGTTGCCGTCGCGCTGAATTCTGTGGGCAACCCGAGCACCGAAGTGGTGAGACCGCTTAATTCCACATCTCCTAAATTCGCCAGCGTCACGACCTGCGTCACGGTAGTCAGGGCTGGAATGGTAAGCGCGAGAGTTGCGGGAGTTGCGCGCATTCCCACCAGCGTAAAAGTGTCCTGCGTCGGCACACCATTGGTAATGCCAGGATGCGATGCGCCGACGGTGTAGGTTCCCGCTTCTCCCGGCAACGGCGTGAAGGTCGCTGAGAAATTTCCGCTTCCATCCGTCAACGCGGCAATGACCCGCGTCGTTCCACGCAAGCCAATGTGCAGGCTGACCAGTTCAAATGGCGCGGGTAAGGTTGTGCCAAATTTATCCGCTGAGCCTGACAAAATAACCGGTGTTCCCGCTGGCGCAGATTCGATGTTCGCCGAGACTGTCGCGGTGTAGGCGGCATCAACATGGATCGGTTGCGGAGAAACCAGAAAGTTATTTCCTTCGCTGACTTCGACAACGTTGTTGCTGCCGTCGGCTTGCACGATTACCCAATAATCTCCCGGCACACTGGGCAGTCGCAGGGTGGCGTTGCGATCCAGAAAGACGTACGGATCTACCGATCCATTGAACAACACCGTTCCAAGAAGCGAATCATCGCCGGGAGAGGAATCGGTGGAGAGATAAACTTTCTGAGAAATATTACTGACCGCCAGACCGTTGCCAATCGCGAACGCCGCGCCTAAATTAATTTCACGAAAATTGATGGAGAAATATGAATCCGTCAGACCACTGGCCGGAACGGAAAGATTTTGAATGACGAGGTCAGGATTGCAATTCGTCACGAGTTGCAGCGACGCGGCGGCGCTGGCAAGTCCCGGAGCGCTGGCGGTCAACGAAACTGTTCCTCCAACTGGCAAGGGGGCAACTGCGCTCAACGTGGCGTTAAAAGTTTTGTTGGATTCACCGACGGCGAAGTTAACGCTCGCTGGAAGATTGAGAAATCCACCAAGGCCAGCAGAGATCGATGCGGTAACACTGTTGCCCAAAGCTCCAGAGCGCGTGAGCGTGGCGAGGACGTTGGCAAGGGGGGAGTTCGTCCCGTTCCCGGCACAAACCCAATCGCGGGAAAACGCGAGCTGCAACGATGGACCATCGTCGTCGAGGATGACAATGTTGGTCGAAGGTCCGGACAAAAGAGGATTCAACGATAGCGTTTCCAACGCTCGCGCCGTGAGAGTGACCGTTCGATTGGATTCAATCAGCGCGTCATCAACCGGCGAAAGCGAAACGAATTTGGAAAGTTCGCCGGGAAAAAACGTGACGCTCGGAGAAAAAGTCAATTCGCCCGGAAGGCTGGAAGTGATTTGCACTTGAAGGGGCAGAACGCCATCGCTCAGTCGTGTGACGGTCAGGGTCGCGGCGTTCGCTCCAGCGCCTTCCTGGATTTGCGGCTGATTCAACGACAACAGCAAGGTGGGTTGATCATTGTCCTCGACGGTCACTGTTCCCGAAGCCGTTCCAAAATCGACTCCGCCAGCGGTGATCGAATAGCCGCGAGTCGCTTCTACATAATTATCATTGACCGCGAACATCGTGAACGGCGCGCTCGCCTCACCAATGGGAATCGTGATGTAGGTCGGCACGCTCAATTGTCCGGGACTGGAACTACCGAGCGCGACGGTGAGTGGCGCGGCCAGACTTCCTTCACGCGTCACGGTTCCAGAACCAATTTGGCCTTCGACGAGCACGAAGTTTGAAATGATTAAACTGAGTTGCGGAATATCGGCATCAAGAACCGTCACGAGATTGCTCGCGGAAATAAATCCCGCAGTGCTGGCTTGAACCGTGACCGGTTGCGGCCCGTCCGCGAATCCGTCGAGCATCGCGGTGAAATTAAAAGCAGCTTCGGTTTGCCCAGCGAGAATCGTCACTGACCCGGCAGAAGTTAATTCGCCCGCATCGCTGGTGTTGAGAATTACGTTCAACGCAGAAGACGAAGAACCATTTCTGGAGACAACTGCGGAAACCGAATTGCCTTCCGTAACGGAGCTGCTGCCAACTTGCAGGGTCAACGCGAGTGGAATCGTGATGTTCGTATTGCCTAATGCGAAATTGTTACCTTCGTTGCCTTCAGGAATTTCGTTGTTGGCGTCCGTCTGCACCACGAGCCGAAGATCGCCCGCCGGACCATTCACCGGCAACGTCACGGATTGAGTGCGCGCAAGCCAAGCACCCGGTGGCAACGCATTCGTCAACTCAAAGCTCGCGATGCGAAACGCGTTGCTGACCGTGCCGTTGGTGGACAACGAGACCACTTCCGAGATCGTGCGGCTGAGAGCGGCGTTTCCTCCATTGGTCACGATCCAACTGACGTTGATGATTTGGCCGGGCAATCCGTTCGTCGGCCCAACGACATTCAGCGCGATAAGGTCTGGCGAAAAGATTGTGACCGAATTCGTAAAACGATCCTGAGTCGCTTCACCAAAAGTGGCGTCGCCATCCTGGTTCATCAAATTGCCCGCGACGTCGCTGATCGAAGGACCGACCACCACAGTGTAAGTTCCACTGGCCGCCTGTTGCGCGAACTCAATGCGATACGTGCTTCCACCAATCGCAGAAATTGAGCTAAGCGAAATTGCGCCGAGTGGTCCGGTCAGCGTGGCGTCGCCCGTCGTGAATGTCGCGAGATTGAGCGGTTCGTTAAAGGTTAGATCAATATGTGAAACTGCCTGAGTGACACTTCCAGCGGGGGAGGCGTTTAGAACCAATGGCCCCGCGCGATCAATCGTAAACGCACCCGTGAACGCGCCGGTCATGCTGTTGCCTTGCATATCCTGCACGGTCGGCCCAATCGAAAATGGATACGCGCCAGCCGCCGTCTGCAAAGCAAACGTGGCTGTCCAATTCGTCGCGGTGGAATTGTTCAACGAGAGAAGGCTGATCGCGCCCGAAGGACCGTTGAGGGTTACGTCTGCCGCCGTAAATGTTCCCGGCAACAGCGGCTCATTGAAAGAAATCGCAAGCGACGAAACGTTGTTATTCACCGCCGCGGAAGGCGTCACGCTCGTGATGGTGGGCGGCGCAATGTCGTTGAGTGTGAGCGTCGATTGAAAAGCATCGCCAACGACTTCTCCATTGGTCGCGTCGCCATCCTGGTTCATCGCGTTGCCCGCCATGTCATTGATGTTTGGGCCGACCGTCAGTGTGTAATTCCCTTGAGAAATCTGCGTGGCGAAGTTGATCCGGTAATTTGTCACGCTCAGAAAATCGATACTCGTCACTGGAATGTTTCCCGCCGGTCCGGTGAGCGTGGCGTCCGCGACAACAAAACTCCCAAATTGAATCGGCTCGCTAAACGTGACGGTCAAACTGCTCAAACTGTTGGAAACGGAATTCGTCGGCGACAACGCAATCACCTTTGGCCCAGATGAATAAATCATCGCGAGTGTGACATTGGACGCAGAAACATTTGGGACAAATTCCAAACTGTTGCCCGCATCAAGCCCGACATAATTACTGAAACTTCCCGACACGCTGGCCGCGCTCAAAATCGTGAATGTGTTTGAGATCGCGGGCGCAAAACCATTGATGCGCGAAATCTGTAGAGTGCCGTTCAACGAGGCCGAGCCGTTCACGACCACACGGTCGTATCCGCTTCCAACGTTTGTGCCGCCAAGTTCTGCCAGCAACGTTCCGCTATTCTGAACGTAATTGGTCGCCAGCGTCAAAATGCCGGGAGACGTTCCCGCCGAAACCGTGCCGCCGTTGTTGATGACCTCTGGATTGAATACTCCGTTCCCGTTGAGAATTGCTCCAGTATAAAGGGCGAGAGAGCCGAGTTGAATGTCGCCCGCGCTTTGAAACGTGAGCGTGGCGTAGGTCGCGCTGAAAGGTCCGGCAGTTAGTTCAATGACGCCCGTGTTGCGCGCTTCGAACGTGCCGCGCCTACCTGTGCTCGCATACGACGTGAGATTTGAGAGGACGATTCTGCTGTTGGTCCCATCGGCGAAAAAATAAATATGGCTGTCTGGAATTTGAATGACTGATCCCAAATAGATTTGTCCACCTGAAAGAGCGCGGATGGTTGGCGTCCAACTCAGACTGCCAGACAGACTGGTCAGAGCGGGAAAACTCAGGAACGAACCGACTCCGCTGGCTTCCCACAAAATGCCGCAGCAACCGCCCGTGTCGGTATAGCTCGTTACGGACGGAAAAGTAGCGCTGCCGCCGGCGCTTACGGAAATACTTGCGCCGTTCATGTTCGTAATTCCTGGCAACGTGACCGCCGCTCCTTGAATTGTGAACCCGCCAAAGCGCGTCAATTGATTGAGGTTCAACACACCGCCGCTTTTCACGATGAACGCGGCCCAAATTCCGTCGGTGAATAACGGCATTTGAATCACACCGGTGTTGCGCGCTTCGAATGAAATTAATCTCGTGCCTGGATAAGAAACCAAATTGTTCAACGCAACCACGCTGTTGCTGCCGTCCGCTAAAAAACCGACGTTGGAATTTTCAATTTTCACCACATTACTGACATTGACCAAGCCGCCGTTCAACGCCTGCACTGCCATCGACCATGTGGGATTTCCGGAGAAATTGGTCAATCCGCCGAGTTGAATAACGCTGCCCATGCCAGTGGCCTGCCACAGCGAACCGCAACACCCCGAGGTATCCACGTAGCGAGTGAGCGCCGGGAGTGAAATAATCGCGCCACTCAATGCCGAAAGGCTCCCGCCATCCATGTTCGTCAACGCCGGAAGCGTTCGGGTCTGAGCGCTTACCGTTAATCCAAATAAGTTCTGTAGTTGGGTCGTCGCGATGTTGCCAGTCGCTCCAATCGTGATGTTCACGCGTTGGGCGTTTACAAGATTGGAGGCTTGAATCACACCGTTGTTCCGCGCTTCGAGAGCGATGACACGGTTGTTCGTGTAGGTGGTTAATCCCTGCAGATGCACGACGCTGTTGCTGCCGTCGGCCAGAAAACTGACGTTCGAATCGTCAATTTTCACCACGTTACTGACATTGACCGAGCCGCCGTTCAACGCCTGCATCGCCATCGACCATGTGGGATTTCCTGCGAGATTGGTCAATCCGCCGAGTTGAATCGCGCTCCCGATGCCGCTGGCCAGCCACAGCGAACCGCAGCACCCCGAAGTATCCACGTAGCGAGAAAGCGCCGGGAGTGAAATAATTGCGCCGCTCAAAGCCGAAAGGCTCCCGCCGTCGAGATTGGTCAATGCAGGCAGTGTCCTGTTTTGACTGGTAATCGTAAACCCGTACGACCGTTGTAACTGAACGGTAGGAATGTGGCCCGTGGTTCCAATATTGAAGGCCGCGCGGTGTGCGTTCACGAGATTCGGCGATTGGATCACGCCGTTGTTCCGCGCTTCGAAATTCAACACACGACTGTTCGTGTAAGCCGTCAATCCTTCCAGATGAACGACGCTGTTGCTGCCATCCGCCAGGAAATAAAGGTTTGAATTCTCGATCGCGACGACATTGCTGAGGTTCACCGAGCCGCCACTCAACGCGCGAATGGTCATCGTCCAGGTAGGATTTCCCGCGAGATTGGTCATGCCCGAAATATCCAACACGCTGCCCGCGCCGGTGGCTTCAAACAATGAACCGCAACAGCCGCTGACATCGACGTAACTTCCCAGCGTGGGCAAGGAAAGCGTCGCTCCCGCGCGCGCAACGAGATTTGCGCCATGGACATTCACAACACCCGTCGCAGTAAACGATGCGGTTGAATTCTGCACCGCGAAATCGCGCCCCGAACCAACCACGAATCCACCGTGCGACCAGGACGCACCGTTGGTCAGCGTCATCGGGCCGCCGTTGAGGATGAAATTTTCTTCGCATTGCAGACTTCTCAACGTCAAAGCGCCGCCCGCGAAAGTAATCGTTGCATTGGTTCCCACGACATCGATGACCACGTCGTCGCCTGCGACGGGAACGATGTCGCCGATCCAGTTCGCCGCATTGGTCCATGATTGTCCATCGCCACCGCCGTCCCAAGCGCGCGTCGCTGCCGACGTCGTCCATGGCGACAACGCCAAAGCGAACATTAGAAAAATCAAAAGCGATGCGGAGAGAGAACGTCCATGCCCAAGGGCCAAGATATTTTTCATAAGAATTGAAAACCGGAGACCATCTTGTTTCTAGCAACTAAAAAAATATGAGCAAGAGATTGTTTGGCTTTTTTGGTCGTCGGACCGCGGATGTGTTCGCGGAGAACCAGCCGCAGCGCGTGGCGAGAGAAACACGCTCAAAACGATTTGACCGCTTAGGCATTGCGAAGCGCTGCGGCTGGTCGCAGACGACACAGCCGCGGTCCGCCGCAAAACGATTGACCCCGCTCAACAAAAACTGCCTTAATTTCCAACCATGAAATTTTGCGTAGCGCTTTTGCTTCCTTTTTTTGTTTTGTCTCACGAACTGCCCGCCGCGCCCAAACAACTCACCGGCCAGCACGCGCCTTCCAGTTCCCCTGCTCTTTCGCCGGAAGAAGCGCAGAAGAAATTTGTCCTGCACGACGGTTTTGAAGCGCGCCTGTTCGCCGCAGAACCGGACGTCATCAATCCCGTCGCGATGACGTTTGATGATCGCGGACGTTTGTGGGTCGTTGAACTATACGAATATCCACTCGGTGCTGCGCCCGGAACCAAGCCGCGCGACCGCATCAAAATTCTCGAAGATACCGATAACGATGGTCGCGCGGATAAGGTCACGGTTTTCGCGGACGGATTAAACCTCGCGACGGCAATTCTCTACGGCAACGGCGGCGTTTACGTCGGGCAAGCGCCGGAACTTTTGTTTCTTGAAGACACGAATGGCGATGATGTCGCGGACAAACGCACGGTGCTGCTCAAAGGTTTTGGCCTGCAGGATCGCCACGAAC